>JBOHXL010000062.1:0-29196 GCA_050736975.1 Chthoniobacterales bacterium
TGCAGACACTACCTCCGCACTCATTCATCTTTTTTATCCTATTCCTGCGGGATGCGGCAGGTGTAACCCAGAATGCCGATTCAGCATTGCAACGCCTGCACGCTGTCGCCAACGCACCGATCAACAGCATTTTTACCAGCCAGATGGGCCTCGGAATTGTCGGCGGCCGTCTTTATCCGACCACGGAGGATGCGAAAGAAGTTGTGGACATGGCAGTACAAATATTGAATGGCGCATCGCCTTCGAGCTTTCCACCGCGAATTGTTCCTCCCACCGCTCCGCAATACGATGCGCGGGAGCTGAAACGCTGGAAGATTGACGAGAAACGATTACCGCCGGGGAGCACGGTCTTGTTTCGCTCGCCGACTTTCTGGCAGCAGTACCGAAAATGGATTATCGCCGGCGGTTCAATCTTCCTCATTCAAGGACTGCTCCTCGGCGTCTTGCTTGCCAACCTGATCCGGCGTCGGCGGGCCGAAGGCTCGCTTGGGGAAAGCGAAGCGCGTTTTGGGAGAATGGCGGACGCGGCCCCAGTCATGGTCTGGATGGCGGGGCCAGACCAACTCTGCACCTTTTTCAACAAGGCGTGGCTCGACTTCACTGGTCGCCCGATGAAGCAGGAACTCGGCAACGGTTGGTCCAAGGGAGTGCACGCCGACGACCTTGAGAAATGTCTGAAGACCTATGTCAGCGCGTTCGAGGCTCGCGAGCCATTTGCGATGCAATACCGGCTCCGGCGTCATGATGGTCGGTACCGTTGGCTCACAGATCACGGTGTGGCGCGTTATGACTCGGACGGAACCTTTGGCGGCTATGTCGGTGCCTGCGTGGATATCACTGGCCTGCTCGAAACGGAGCGAGCGCTCCATGAGATCGAGGAGCGAGTCACCCTCGCGGCCGAAGTGGCTCATCTCGGGGTATGGGAGCTGAATATTGTGACTAACGAGCTTTGGATTTCTGACAATGGTCACAAGTTATTCCTCTTCGAACCTGACGAACCGTTGAGTTACGAACACTTCCAAGAGCGGGTGCATCCCGAGGATCGCTCCCGGCACGCCGCCGCGGTGCTTCGGGCGATCGAGAGTCAGAGCGGCTACGAGATTGAATATCGCATTCTGCTCCCCGATCACACTGTGCGCTGGATCGCGGGGCGGGGGCGATACATCAGTGAGACAGAGGGAAGGGGCGGCCGATTTGTTGGCGTCTCGATGGACGTGACGGAGCGCAAACAGGCGCAGCAGCTCTTCCAACTCGCGACTGAAGCTTCTCCAAGCGGGATCATTCTTGTTAATGCCGACGGAGGAATTGTTCTCGTAAACGCGCACGTCGAAGAACTGTTCGACTACCATCGCGACGAACTGATCGGGAAGCCGGTCGAGATGCTCCTTCCCAAGCGCTTCGCTGCCGACCATCCTGAGCATCGGGGAAAATTCCTCGCTAAGCTCCAGGCCCGGATCATTGATGACGGGCAGGAGTTGTTCGCTCGGCGCAAGGATGGAAGCGAGTTTCCGGTTGAGGTCGAACTAAGTCCGATCGATGCGTTGCAGGGCTTTCTTGTCCTCGCTTCGGTGATCGACATCTCGGCGCGGAAGCGGGCAGAGGAAGAAGCTCAGCGCCGGCGCGACGAGATTGAGCTGCTCACCCGCGTCAGTCTGTTAGGCGAAATGACTGCCTCGATCGCGCACGAGGTCAATCAGCCGCTCTCCGGCATCATCAGTAATGCGAGCGCAGGGCAGCGCTTTATCGATCGTGGCGACGCGGACCCTGAAACTCTTCGCGAGATCCTGGTCGACATCGTTGCCGATGGCCGCCGCGCCCACGACGTGATTGGCAATATTCGCAACACAATCAAGAAAGGTAGCGCGATTCGCGAACGCGTCGACATGAACGAGGTGGTAACAAGGGTCAGCCAGCTCATCCGACCCGACGCGGTCTCGCATTCCTGCGATTTACAGACCGCGCTCGAGGAAAATCTGCCGGCGGTGAATGGCGATCCGGTTCAGATCCAACAAGTGTTAATCAACCTGATCGGCAACGCCTTTGACGCGATGCTGGAGACTCCGATCGAGCGACGCAAGGTGGTTGTTACGACAGCGAAAAACGGTAACGGAACGATTCAAGTCAGCGTGCGCGACCACGGCGCCGGGATTCGCGAGGAGGTTCGCGGCCGAATGTTCCGGCAATTCTTCACCACGAAAGAGGACGGCCTCGGCATGGGCCTGGCGATTGTGCGCTCGATTATCGAAGCACACGGTGGAACAATCGCGGCAGAGAATGCGGAGGATGGTGGCGCCCGCTTCTATTTCGCCTTGCCGACTTGCCAGGATGCGGAGGTGAGATATGCAGTGCTGCCGGGACGCTTGCTAAATAGCGGATCGAACTAAACGAACATCAAACCTGGGCCTTGCGCTGCACTGGCGCGACCTCGGCCTTTTCCACCAGCCGCACCAGGTCGGCGACGGAAGTCACACGCAGCTTCTTCATGACGCGGCCGCGATGGACTTTCACCGTTTTCTCCGCCGTGCCCAGTTCAGCGGCCACCTGTTTGTTCAACATCCCTGTAATCACGAGTTGCATCACCTCGAATTCGCGCGGGGTGAGCAAATCGAGCAACCGCCGCGCTTCGTTTCTCTCTGCCATCTGCTGGCGCTGAGCGGTGGATCGCGCGAGGCCTCGCTCGACGCATTCTAATAATTCGGCGGGCTTGAATGGTTTCGGAAGAAAATCGATCGCGCCAGCCTTCATCACCTGGGCGCACATTGGGATGTCGCCATGGCCGGTGATGAAGACGAGCTGTTCTTCCCGCCGACGTTTGATTAATGCCTCCTGAAAATCGAGGCCGCTCAAGCCGGGCATCCGCACGTCAACAATCACACACGCGGGGCCTGCGTGAGGCCTGCGGGCCAGAAACTCAGAAGCGGACGGGAAGACTTCGCACTCGTAATTTGCGGAAGACAGGAGACGGGACAAGCCTTTTCGGACCGACTCGTCATCATCAATCACAGACACCAATGGTTTGGGCGATGTCATCTTCGAAATAGCTTCTCAACCGTCAGTCTCACAATCATTCTCTCTGGGGTTGTATCGTAATCACCATTAGCCAGGAACCAATTGAGGTGGAATCATGGTGCCAGACCCCTGGCAGCGTGGTTGCAACTCAATCGCAGCCCCTGTGGCCGTTCGGGCATCTTCCCGTTCGTTTTGCAACAACACTTGGGAGTCAAGTTGTTCCTTTTTCACAATCAGTCCGTAGTTCGCTAAACCACTCTTCGGAAGTCACTCATCTTTTCAATAAGCCTAAAGTCTTATGGCCTGGTCGATCCTGAAACATCCCGGCAGCCAGCGACAACAGGTGCGCTCCCATCTTTTCCCTGAGACGAAGGTCTGATTTCCTCTCATCGATTTCGCGCACTAACTGATGCGCACCGCGCAGCATTGGCGTCAACGGTGGCCGCGATGCCGTTGCGCCAAGCGCCCGAGAAAATGAACGATCTCAACACACAGTCGCGAGCGGATGAACCTTCCGGCGGAGGGGGCATGCCGCACATCGTCTGTCTGGTCGATGACGATCCGTCGGTGCGCAGGTCGGTCAGCCGCCTCCTGCAATCCGATGGCTTTGAGGTTCGGGCTTTCAGCGAGCCATACTTCTTGCTCGATTATCTTTCGAATAATCCGGTCGAAGTCGCCGTCTTAGATATCTGGATGGAAAGGATGACGGGCATGGAACTTCTCGCGCATCTCTGCGCCAAGTCGCCCCAGACACGGGTGATCTTCATTACCGGATATGAAGATCCCGCTGCTCGCACTACGGTCACGGCGGCGGGCGCATTCGCATTTTTCATTAAGCCGTTCGACGACGCGGAATTCCTGAATGCGGTGCGACGCGCGTTCAATCATCCGGTTGCCGGAGCTGCGATGTGAACGCCGCGGAGCGAATGGACCAAGCCGCCGTTCGGCTTGTGCAACCAACGTCCCATTGCTCGGCGAGAAAGGGGGCGCGAATCTGCGCCCGTGAAAAGGTCGAGCGGAACGATCATTTGGTTGCCTGGTCCGGCATGGTGCGGGGATGTGATCGCGCGCGACCAATTATTACGGCCACTCACCGGTCCGGGCATCGTAATGCGTGTACGGAAAATTATTTTTCTGACGAAAGAATACCCAGTGCGGGCCCAAAGTTTGCTGACAGGCAATGAGTTGCAGTACCCAAACTCGAAAATATGAAGACGGCGAAGGGAGCTGTTTGGAGGAGGAAGGACCAGACTTGAGCAATTCTTCTTGCCTGAATGGTTCCGCCGTCTGCCTGCTCGACGATGATCCGTCGGTTTTGAAAGCAACGGCCCGGCTCCTTTCATCGGCCGGGCGGGAAGTCCGGTCGTTTACCGATCCGCGTGCTTTCCTGAGCTACGCCCAGGAACATCATCCTCGCCTCCTTGTTCTTGATATCACAATGCCGGTGATGGGTGGCCTCGAGGTGCAAACCAACCTCCGGCGAATTTCTCCGGCGAGTCGGATTATCATCCTGACGAGCAACGACGATCCGTCGGTGCGTTCAAAGACGTTGAGCGCCGGAGCCTCCGCTTTCTTTCTTAAACCGGCGGCGCCCGATGAATTCCTGGCGGCGGTTGAATCCGCGTTCGCTGCTTCAGACAATTAGTTCTCTCTGCTCACACGGAGTAGGAAGGCAGCAAAAAGCATATCAAGTGGAAAGAAACGAACCTCGATCCCAGCGGATCGCCTCCGATCATCCTTGCCAGTGCTATTGAGGAGAACCGGGCGGCGCAGCCAGTTGCTTTAGCCTTTCAGGCGTGAATTCGGTGTCGGAGTAAGTCACGCCTCGCTCGATCCGCGATCCGGTTATCTCGGTGACGTTGCCGCTCGGACCGTAAATTTTAAGATCAGCAGGCAGGGAATCGTTTCCATCGAGAAGAACACGGGTGATGTTGATCCGACGCAGAACCTTGCCCGAGCCATTATATTTTTCGATTCGCAGTGGCACGAGCCGGCGAGAATCGACCCAGGTTTTCACACTGGAATACGAGGAGCTGTGACCTTTCCCGGGCTTCGATTCAAGAATCTGGCACTGAAAATTATCGACCGCTTCGGTTCCGACAATCGCCTGCTGCGGCCAGCGGAATGGATCATCGATAATGTCTTCGTAGGAAAGATCGCTCCCGAAAAGCGGTTGATTCATTTGTCCTGAGGCGATTGGCCTAACGGAATTCGGAGGAGCGAAGGTGACTCCGCTGAATTTTTCTCCCGATCGATGAAGCAAAACGGCTTCGCCTTTGTGCTCTTTCGGAAATAGAATCTGATACACGATGTCGCTGGTGGCGTTCGACACGCGGGATTTAATTTGAAGTTGAAATATCTGGTTTTCTCCGCTCCCGATCTTCATTCGCACCCGGACAAATTTTGAACCTTCTTCTTTTGCGCGCAGAGCGGCGGCGAGATCAGACGCCGAGTCTGCCGCCATGGCAAACATGGGCAGCGCGAAAAGAGTCACGCTGATGATAGCGAACCGGCGGCTGGTGAAGTGAAGGATCATGAAGACTTTGACGAGTTCGTTCCGACGTTGTTCATCCGTGCAAGGCCAAACTGGGTGCCACTCGTGAGCTTCGCCACGCCGGATAGAGTCCGCTTAGAACGCCGACGCACATCGCGATGGCAACGGCTTCGATCATCAGACCGATGCCCAAATATGGTTCGAGCATTCCCCGCACAGCCGGCGCCATTTTCAGCAATTGAATCCCGGCGATACCCAGAAGCACACCGATGACGCCGCCGAAGAATCCGAGCAGGGCCGATTCCAACAAAATCATGCGCACGATCCGGCTGCGTTTCCATCCCAAGGCAAGCAACACGGCGATCTCCTGCTGTCGTTCGAAAACACTCATCAACATCGTGTTGGTTACGCCAAGGACACCGACCAGCACGGCGAGCAGGGACGTGCCCCAGCTCATGGCGTTGATCACACGGTAACCTTCGCCGGTGGCAACATTTTCACCGGCAGAATCGGCGCGCCCTTCCGGAAGAAGGCCGTTCATCTCTGTGCAAAGTCGCTGGATATCGGTGCCGGGAGTTACTCGCACATCGATCGCGCTGATCTGGTTCAGGTTACCGGTGATCTGTTGCAGCAGAGGCAACGAAAGGATGAGTGAGTCGTTTTCGACAAATGCACCGCCGTTCACAATACCGACCACGGTGAGTTCATCGGTTTCGATCTGGACCGTATCGCCGACTTTCTTTTGGAGAATGTCCGCGGCGCTGGTCCCAAGGACGGCCGCGCGCTCGTTTTGATCCTTCGGCATGCGTCCGGAGACGAGCTTGAGATTTTCCCAGGCAAAGCAGCCCCATTCGCGTCCCGACACAATCATCAACTCGGCCTTCTCAATACTCGTAAACTCAACCAGAATCGTACAAGTAGCCGACACCCCCGGCAGGTGCGCGATGCGATCGCGGATGGAGGCCGGAAACGGCTTGGGCGTGAGAGAGCCGCGCATGTTGCTCACGACGATGTCTGTCCCGCGCGACTTCATCCCGCTCGACCAGCTTGTGACCAGACCGCGCGACAACCCGATCAAGGCAACGACGGCGGCAATGCCGATGGAAATGCCTAACAAAGTCAATCCGGTCCGAACCGGTCGGCGTTGGAGACTGCGCGTAACGACCTCGAAAAAAGTCATGTTATCCCTGCGCGGCAAGCTTTGCCGGATCGCCATCAAACACAATCCGGCCGTCCTTCATCTGGAGAACACGGGAAGCGCGCGCGGCGACCGTCATGTCGTGTGTGATAAGAATGAGCGTCATGCCGCGGTCCCGGTGCAGCAAGGAGAGAAGATCGAGCACTTGCTTTGCGCTGGCGCTGTCCAGATTGCCGGTCGGTTCGTCGGCCAGAAGAACCGAAGGAGAGTTCGCCAGACTCCGGGCGATGGCCACACGCTGGCGTTCGCCGCCGGATAACTTCGCCGGGAAATGATTGACGCGCTGTTCGAGCCCGACCGACTTCAGCAGTTCAAGCGCCCGTGTCTGTCGCTCGAGACGCGACTTGTGATCTTCAAACATCGGAATCTGAACGTTCTCGACCGCAGTGAAGGTTGGAAGGAGATGAAACGCCTGAAAGACGAAGCCGATCTCGTGAGATCGGTAGGCAGCCGGGTCTGGCAAATCAAGCAGGGATTGGCCTCGATACTTCAGCATCCCCGCACTCGGCCGATCGAGAGTCCCCAGCATTTGCAGCAAGGTCGTTTTGCCGCTTCCACTCGGCCCGACAATCGCCACAAATTCGCCGTCCGCGATTTTGAAATCGGCGCCGCGCAAGGCCTGCACCTGGCCGTCATCGAATTCCTTTTGCAGTCCGACCGCTTCGAAAACGGGGGCCGAGCCGGTTTCCTTGGCGGCGATTGAATCTGAATTCAACTGCGCCATTGCGCTCCGACCTGCGGATTCGCAAGGCTCCGAATCAGATCCGGCAACGCCTGCCGATAACTCATGAACGGGGCCACATCGCCGGGCGTTTTCGGAGCGAGCACGGAGGTGAACTGCGGCAGGACTCGATGCGGCAATCCGGCATTCTGATGATGGACACCGTGGTAAGGCTCGTGCAGCAAAGTGTGGGCAAAGACACGCCCAAACCAGCTCTTCGGCACAATGCTGCGCGTGGAACTGTTGACCGTGTTACCCGTCAGGCCGACGTGCTCGATATATTTGCGCCAGTTTTGGAGATTCGCCGCGATCATCGCCGGCGCCAGATACATCCAAAGGAAATATTTCCACGCGCCGAAGAAGGTGGCTGCGGCGATCAGGAGAGTCCAGAAGACAGCAGCCAGAACCAACTCCGCCCAAATTCGCCGCCGGACCTTGCGGCTCCGGACGACCGGGGCGCGCCCGAAAAAATTCCGCAGGAAGAGGAATGGCGAGTAAAATAGGCCGAGCGTGAGTTCGAGCAGCGCCGCACCGCACCGTGCCCAACGAGGAGCTTTCAAAAGAACAAAGGGCCAGAGCTCGGTATCGCGTTCAGTGGCGAGATGGATGTGATGCATTTGATGCATCGCGCGATAAAGGCTGAAGGGGAGAAAGCTGAAAACGCCGATAATCACACCGTCGAATTCATTCAGCCGGCGGCTTTTCCGAAGCAGTCCGTGCGAAGCCTCGTGAAAACCAATCAAGATCCCGTGCATGAAATGCGCTGTGACCACGACCAGCGGCAGAGCGAGCCAGATCCAGCGGAACGAGACCGCAGTCAAAAGCGCAGCTTCGGCGAGAGCGAGGGAAAAGACGAGAGTTTGGAACGCCACACTGCTGACCTCATGCCCGTCGCGCACCTGGGGCACAGGTTCGGCGGTTGTTGCGATGTTCACGATTTCAACTCGTTAGGGCAACTGTCCGCCGCTCCGGCAGACAACCACTATTTTCTGCGAAGGACTGGAAGAGGCGCCCCAGTTCTTCGATTTCAGGTCTGGAAAAAAGGTTCTCCCGGAACAACCAGACGACTTCGAGCGTGTCGCCTTGTTCAGTGATTTCACACCCGAGGTCAAACCGTGGAGTGCCGGTCGAGCGCATCCGCAGCTTCAGCGACAGTCCGCGAATTTCCACATCGGGAACGGGATGATTTTGCAAAGCAAAGCGCACCTGGAAGACGGGGTTTCGCGTCGGCGATGCCTGTTCACCGGTCGCGCGGGCAAGTTCCGCGAACGGCATGGCATTGGCAAACGAATCGACGGTCGTCTGGTGAACGATTCGGAGGTGTTCGGCAAACGGGCGCTCGCGCTCCACCTGGCCACGCAACGGAACGATGCCGGAAAAATATCCCATCGTCTCGCGGACATCCGGGCCGGCTCGATTGGCCACGGGCGTTCCGACAACGATGTCGTTTTCTCCCGTCCAGCGCGCGAGCGTAACCTGAAAGAGAGCCAGTAACGTACTAAACAGGGTGGCCCCATTTTGCCGGGCGAGTTCGCGAACCGCGGTGGTCGTTTCAGCAGGTAACTCGGACACCAACCGTTGCGGCACGAGCGCAACAGCGGGATCGTCGGGGACGGTCCAGAGCCGGCGGATTCCCGTCAGTCGCGATTTCCAGAAAGCGATGCGTGGCTCCAACTCCGCGGATGGCCAGGTGGCGCGCTCCGCCGCGCCCCATGCGGAATAGGGGGTAGACACTGGAGGTAATCCGTTTGCCGCGCCGGTCAGTTGCCGAATGTAGGCGGCCGACAAGTCACGGACAAAAACGCCTAACGACCAGCCATCGGCGATGGCATGATGAATCGCGCAAACGATCACCTGGTCGTCAGGCGCGCGGCGGATTATTTCCACCCGATAAAGAGGTCCCTGAACCAAATCGAATGGCTCATAAAACGTTTGGCGGGCCAACTCCTCGATCTCTTCAGGTGGTGTATTCGAACGAACATCACGGAATCTCACCACCGGTTCGCTCCGACTACGAATCAGTTGGACGGGCCCACTTTTGCCGGGGAGAAACGACAACCGCAACACTTCCTGCCGGTTGACGACCCGCTGGATCGAGGCGACGCAATCTTCGGGAGACATCAACCCGCGAACGTTGATCAGACAACAGATGTGGTTCGACACGTCGGCTGGAGAAGCCGGAGAGGTTTCCCACAGTTCGCGTTGCGAGAACGTCAGCGGATAAAGCCGCGCTTCGCCGCTCTCCAGCCATTTTCTTAAACGGTCACGGTTATTTTCAGGCATGGGCCGTCGTTTCCAGCGCAGGATTCTCATCGCCGAGCAGTCGATCGATCTGCTCACTCGAGAGGGCCTCGAGGTCGACCTCAGGTTGGGATTCAAGCGGCTCTGCTGGGGGAAGAGGTGAAGCGACAGGTGCAGTCGTTGCCGGCGCCGCCACGCCGATGTTACCGGCAATCAAACTGGCGATTTGTCCGATGGTGCGCGCACGCATCAGGCTGGTGGGCGGAAGGGCGACCCCAACAGCCGCTTCAAGCGAGTTCTCAATTTCTACGCCCATGAGCGAGTCGAGACCCAGATCGGTAAGCGGTTGATCATCGCGCAAAGTATCCGGCTTCACTCGAAGAACCGAGCCAACAACTTCGCGCACCGCCTGAGCAATCACGGTTTCCTTTTCCCCTGCCGCAGCGGATTCGATCCGGTTGCGCCAGTCGCTGGAAGGGCCGCTGCTTTCATGGCCTTCAACCGCCGCGAAGATGCGCTCGAGCAGCGGGTTGCCTTGCATGCCGCGGAAGAATGTTTTCCACTTCGCCCAATCAACCCGGATCGCGGCAACCTGCGCGCTGCCGGCTCGCAGCGACGACTCCACGATCGACACGACTTCGCCCGGCGACAGAGCGGAGATTCCTTGCTTCGCCAGAAATTCGGCGACGCGTTCGTTGCGCGCGACGTAGCCTTCGCCGCCAAGAACGCCCCAGTTCATCGTTAGGGCAGGAAGACCAAGCGCGTGACGATGATGAGCCAGTGAATCGAGAAATGTGTTAGCCGCCGCGTAATTGCCCTGCGCCGGATTGCCGAAGATCGACGACACGGACGAGAACATGACGAAACAGTCGAGTTTCAAGTCGCGACTGGCCTGGTGGAGCAGCCAGGCACCGAACGCTTTCGGCCCGATGACGCTGGTCATTCGGTCGCGGGTCAGCGCAGCGAGCGGCGCGTCGTCGATGACCATTGCCAGATGAAACACACCGCGGAGCGGTTGGCTATTTTTTTGAATTTCGCGAAACAGACGAGCGACATCGTCAGAAGAACCGACATCACCCTTCACGATCCGGACAGTGGCTCCTTGATCGCGCAAACTGTTGACGAACTGCTCGGCTTCCGGCGCGGCTGCACCGCTCCGACTGGAAAGAATAAGGTGACGCGCGCCGGACTGAACCAGCCAGTCCGCGATGACCTTTCCAAAACCGCCAAACGCGCCGGTGATCAGGTAGCACCCATCCGATTTGATTTCGAATTTGGACACAATCGGCTCGCCACGTCTTCCTACGAATGGTTCCGGGAACGACACGATGACTTTGCCGATGTGCTTTCCGGCGGCCATCAGTCGAAAAGCCGCATCGACGTTGTTAGCTGGGAAAGCGCGGAACGGCAGCGGACGCAAAGCGCCGTTTTCAATAAGCCCGGTAATCTGGCCGAGCATCTCTCGCGTAAGAGATTCATCACCCACAAACACGGCGTCCATCGCGACAACGTGGAAGGAAGCGTTATTTCGCAATGGGCGGAGCGGAATTCGCGAATTCTGGTAAATGTCGCGTTTGCCGATTTCGATGAATCGCCCGAACTCGGCCAGACACGAAAGTCCCATCGGGATGGCTTCGGCTGCGAGCGCGTTGAGCACGACGTCCACGCCTCGTCGGTTAGTCAATTCCATTACTGCTTCCGCGAAGTCGCCACGTCGTGAGTCGATGACGTGTTTAACGCCGAGTGTCTGGAGCAAGGCGCGCTTTGCCGGGCTGCCGGCGCTGGCAATGACTTCCGCGCCGAGATGGTGCGCAATTTGAATCGCGGCCATGCCAACGCCGCCAGCGCCCGCATGAATGAGCACCCGTTCGCCTTTTCGCAGTCGAGCGACATTGTTCAGCGCATGCCAGGCCGTCATGAAAACAACCGGGATGGTTGCGGCTTCCTCAAACGATAACTCGTTAGGCATACGGCGGACGTCGCTGCCACGCGCCACCGTTTGCGTGGCCAGGCCGAACAGCGCCAGGCCGAAGACCCGGTCACCCGGCTTCACGTGACTAACCTCCGCGCCGACCGCAGCGACGATCCCGCCGACTTCATCGCCAAATATGCGCGCGTCCGGCGCTTCCCCCGGATAAAGCGCGAGCGCCTTGAGCACATCGCGGAAATTCATCCCCGCAGCTTTGACGTCGATGATGACTTCGCCCGGACCGCACGCTGGCTGCGCGAATGGCCCAAATGCCAAAGTTTCGAGGTGACCGCGATCACGCGATTCGAGCCGTAACGGCACTTCGGAATGAAGTGTGCGCTCGATTCGCGGCCGCCCGCGGTCGAGTCGCTGGACGTAACGGGCCTCGCCTCGAAACGCGACTTCACGCTCCGGATCCGAGCGCAGGAGTTCACGCCACAGCAGGTTTACATCTTCGTTCGATGGCGCCGGCGGCAAGTCGATACCGCGACATGTGTAATTCGAATATTCGTTAAGAATCACGCGCATCAAACCAATGGCCGGGGCTTGCGCGAAATTCGCTGGTGCAACGTCGCGCCCAACGGGCTGAGCACCGCGCGTGACCGAGTCGATACGGATTCTTGTGTTAGGTCGCGTAGATTCCAGCGCCTGCGCGAGGTGCAGCAAAGCGCCCGTTCCTATGCCTGGTTCGCTCACCTGCGTGTCGAGGTTCCAGAGGTAAACGATGCGTTCGGGCTCGGCACCGCCCTTGCAGGCGGTGAAAAGTTCCTGCCAATCGTCTGGCGTTTCAGCCCGCAGCGTGAAAGTATCGTCATCCCTCATCGAGAATGACGTTCCGCGTCGTGCAATTCGGCAACGAACTCCGGTTTCGCGCAGCTGATCGGCTAACGACGATCCGATCCCGCCTTCATCGGCCAAAACCAGCCACGATTTTTCCGCTGGAGCCTCTGCCACCAACACCCGTACCTCGGTCGGCTGCCACGGCTTGCGCCCCAGGATGGCGATTTGCCCTTCGCCATGCGGTCCCATCAAGCCGGGCAACGAAGCTGTCTCGCTGAAGCCGGCTTCCCGCAGCAACGCCTCCCATTGCGAACGGCCCAGCAACGGGTGCAGCCTGCGAAGGTCGCGGTCGGTAAATCGCCACCAGCCGCTCGTTAGGCCGAAGACCGTCTCAGTCCAGAGTTGTGGCGTCGCCACGTCCATGAAGATCAGCGAACCTCCAGCTGCGAGCAGATCATGCAGATTGCGCAGGGCGAAGCGCACGTCGGAGACGGCGTGCAGCACATTGGTGCCGATAACGAAATCAAACGAGCCGGGCTCAAATCCCTGTTCGGCCGCCGGTTTTTCCAGATCAAAAATTTTGGTTTCGACTTCCGGGAAACCCGCGAGTTTTTGCGTTGCCGCCGAAAAGAACGCGGCGGAGACATCCGTGAAGGTATAAGAGTGCAGTCCGCGTTCGAGCGCCGGAAGAACCTGGGCAGTCAGGCCGCCGGTTCCGGCTCCGACTTCCATGATCTTCAGGCCGCGTCCTTCGGGAAGGGCGCGTTCCGCTTCCCGCACGGCGGCTGTAATCGCGGCAAGCCAGTGACTCGTTAGGAGGCCGTCGCCATAGAATTGTTCAAGCAATTCCGCGCCTGCGCCCGCGAAAAGTACCTGCACAGCGTCCTTTTCGCCGCGCAACACCGGACCGATCTCGGCGCAGGTTGCCGCCACCAACTGCGCTTCGGGAAGATGACCGGGATTTTCCTGGATGAATGATCGAAGCACGTCGGGCGCGGAGTCAGCGAGGGCGGTTAACTTCGCCGTCGGGCAATAAGCGGCTGTCTTTCCCTTCAATAGCCGCCGCTTTTTCAGCTTCAACATCAACTGCTCGAAAACCGGCCGCATCGGCTCGGCCACGCCCAATGAATCGGCAGAAAAATCGGCGCCGATCTTTACTCCCATCTGGCGAAGACCGTCGCAAAGCAACGCAGCGGCAAGATCGTCCTCGGCGGCAATCGCATTTTCGAGCCGCCTGCGGCCGCGGATCGCGATCACATCGTCGAGCGCGCGTTCGGCGGCTTCCCGCAGGCGCGGCAGCGGCACAGGCTCCGACGTCCCCGGGCGAGATTTCGTCGGGGAGCGTTGCCAATCCATATGATACAGAACATCGCGGGTGCCACCGAGCGCGCCCCGACGCACACCGGCCACGCTGATCGCCCGAAAACCGTCCACAAGGACGCAGGGTTTACCGGATTCGTCATAAAGAGCGATGTTACCTTCGACAAACTCATCAGTGCATTGGAGGACGCGTGCGCGGACGCGAGCGGACGCTCCCGGCGAGCGCAGAAAAAGGATTCGGCCGAAACGCACCGGCAACTTCAATTGCGAACCGCGCGTTTCGATAGTGGAACGTCCCGCAGAAAAGACGTGCAGAGCGCCATCGAGCAGGACCGGATGCAAGGGATATTCACCGGCGCGAGGCGAAATGTTGCCGGACAAAGCGACGCGGCCGGCCGATTCGCCGTTGCCAGCGGAAAGCTCACGAACGGAACGAAACTCCTCGCCATAGCGCAATCCGAGATCGCCCATGTAGCGGTAAAACGCGTCCGCATCGACAGGCTTAAGCCCGGTCAGTTCGCGATCGTCCTTCGTTTCCAAAGCGGCCGCGGCAAAGGTCGACTCCGTGCGTTCTCCGCGCATAGAGCCCACGACATTCAACGACCAGGATGAACCCTGCTCGAAGCGGCTTTGAATGGCGAAAGTGCGGTCGTTAGGCTCGTAGGAAACCTCTAGGTGAACTCCGACTGCAGGTTCTGGCAGGATCAGCGGTTTCCGAATTTCGAAATCCTCGATCACGAAAGGTCGCCCCTCGAAGAGCTGCGTTCCCGCTTCCAACACCAGATCGACAAACCCGGCGGCCGGAAAAATGACGTGGTTCTCGACCTTGTGGTCCTTCAAGAACGCCATGTGGCGGCTGTCGATTCGCGCTGTCCACGTGGGCATCGCGGATGGCAACCGCCTATCGAGCAAGCCTCGGCCTCCTGGCGCCAGTCGGCCTTCGCGCCATGCGGGCGCCTCATTCCACCAACGATCTCGATCCCAGGCGTAGGCCGGAAGCGAGAGCAAACGCCGGGACGGCGTCATCGCTTTGAAGTCGAGCGCCACACCGGCGCGATGCAGATCCATGGCTGCTTCCAGTAACGACTCATGTTCGCGCTCGCGGCGAACGGAAGAAATCACAACCGCTTTCGAACCATTGCGGCCGGCGAGACATTCCTGGATGGAATGGGCCAGCGCCGGATGCGCACCAAGCTCCAGCCAAATGTCGACACCAAAATCAGCAATCGCGTTGATCGCGGGCGCAAACTGGACCGGTTGACGCACACCGCGAGCCCAATGCTCCGCGCCGCCAGCTTCACCGGCGAGGCGAACGCCAGTCACCGTGCTAAAGAATGGGATGGTTTCGGATTGCGGCGTAAGATCGACGAGCGCGTTTTCAAGCGCTTCCGATGCCGGTTGCATCATGGCGTGATGAAACGGATGATCGACGCGCACGATTCGCGCGAACACGCCCTGCGGCTCGAGTTCGGCAAACATGGCTTCAATTGAGTGACGCGGACCGGCCAGCGTGAGCGAACGCGGGCCATTGAAGGCTGCGATCGAAACCGTGCGATCATGTTTATCGATCAAGGCCCGGGCTTCTTCCTCACCAAGACCCACCGCGAGCATTTTTCCTTCGCCACGCGCGCAACCTTCCATGAATTGCCCGCGCAACGCCGTGATGCGTGCGCCCTGTCCCAGCGAAAACAGACCAGCGACGCATGCCGCCGCGATTTCGCTGACACTGTGACCCGCGATCGCCGCTGGCTGCACGCCCCATGATTTCCAAAGTTCCGCCAGCGCGACCTGCATTGCGAAAATGGCCGGCTGCGCGATTTCGGTGCGGTGTATCTGCGAAGCGTCTTCGGAGCGGCCAAGCTCTTCGAGCAAGGAAAAGTTCGTGATGCCACGCATGGCTGCGTCGCATTGTTCAATCACGCGCCGAAACACCGGTTCGTGCTCCATCAGCTCACGGCCCATGCCCCACCATTGCGGTCCCTGTCCGCTCATCACAAACGCGACGCGCGGCGCGGATTCGTGACGCGGGGTGAACGACGTGCGCACTTTCACGCTGTCTTGTTTGACGGCGAACGCGTCCAGCTCCTGAATCAATTCGGATATTGACTTCGCAACAGTCGTTAGGCGATGGGCGTGGTGATTGCGGCGCGCGCCTAACGAGTAGGTGAGATCGGGCAGAACGGGCGAATCACCGTTGAGATCTAAACGCTCAGTAAGCCAGGCGGCCAGGCTCATCGCGCAGCCGCGGAGCGCATCCTCCGAGCGGGCCGAAAGCGTTATCGGCCATGCGCGTTCGGGCCATGGCTGTCCATGATCGACATGCGCAGGAGTTGGCGGCTCGGCCAGAATAACGTGGGCGTTAGCGCCGCCGAAGCCGAACGAGTTCACGCCGACCAGGCGTTCGCTGTCCGTCTCGGGAAAAGGTTCCACCGAGGCCGGCACACGAAGCTTCAGTTTTTCGAAATCGATGTGCGGGTTCGGCGTTTTGAAATGCAGGCTGGCGGGAATCTGGCGGTGCTGAAGAACGAGCATCGCCTTGAGCAAGCCCGCCACGCCGGCCGCGGTTTCGAGGTGGCCAACGTTTGTCTTCACCGACCCAATTGGTAACGGAACGGAACGATCCTGGCACAGTGCCTCCGCGAGCGCGTGAGCTTCGATCGGATCGCCGACCGCCGTGCCCGTACCATGCGCTTCCACAAACCCGATTTGGGCTGGCAATATGCCGGCGTCCTTGCACGCATCCTGAACGAGGCGAGCTTGCGCCTCGGCGCTTGGCAGCGAAATACCGTTTGTGTGGCCGTCCTGATTCATGGCCGTGCCAACGATCACGCCTTGAATGGGATCGCCGTCTTCGATCGCGCTGGAGAGTCGCTTGAGCAGAACCATGCCGGCGCCTTCTCCGCGCACGAACCCATCGGCTGACGCATCAAACGCCGCGCATCGGCCCTCAGGTGAAAGCATCGACGCTTGCGAGAAACCAATGAACCCACCCGGCGTTATCATCACCGTCACGCCGCCAGCAAGAGCGGCGTCGCCGCGTCCCGCCCAGATGTGCTCGCACGCTATGTGAACCGCGGCTAAGGCCGAAGAACACGCCGTATCCATCGCGACGCTGGGACCGCGTAGATTAAGACAGTAAGAGATCCGATTCGCTGCCACCGAATGAGCGCTTCCGGTTGCGGTGTGCGCTGTTATGCCAAAGTGGTCGAAGGCGGTGCTTTGGATCCCCTGGTAATCGTTGTGTGAAATGCCAACGAAAACCGCGATATCGCTACCCTGTTGAAAATCGAGTACCAATCCAGCGTTCTCAATCGCTTCCCACGCCGTCTCGAGAAGCAGCCGATGCTGCGGATCCACATAAGGCGCTTCCCGAGGCGAGATTCCGAAAAATTGCGGGTCAAACTCGTCGATCTGTTCCAGGAATCCCCCCCGCTTGGCAAAGGTTTTTCCGGTAATTCCCGGTTCGGGATCATAAAAGCGTTCCACATTCCACCGATCAGTGGGCACATCGATGACGGCGTCCCGTCCTTCGATTAATAACTTCCAGAAAGACTCTGCGTCATTGACTCCGCCCGGAAAACGGCATCCGAGTCCGATGATGGCAATACGGTCTTTGTGCATAGAGCGGTCGAGGCCCAGGACGCTACGGCGGCGATCCTAAAGCAATCTTCTAGTATCGCAACACGCTAAATCGGCGGATCCCCTAGTATAATACGTTTGCGCCGCAGCACCCGGTTGACTTCATGTAGAGACGGCGAGATTGGGTGAACTATTCGGAATCGCAATTCGGAGACGAAAACGAACCGGAAAGGGACCGGTGTCAAGAATTCAGAAGCATTTAACGGATCGGCGAGTTTCGAACTAGAACAGTAAACGTCATGTGCGGCATCGCAGGCATTATTGATCTCGCCGGGCAAAGGCCTGTGTCCGAGGCTACTATTCAGCGAATGGCCCGGGCGCTGGTGCACCGGGGCCCGGACGAAGAAGGTTTTTTTGTGCGCCCGGGACTGGGTTTGGCTTCGCGCCGGTTGAGCATTGTCGGCCTGGCCGATGGTCAGCAACCGGTTACCAATGAGGACCGGAATGTTTTCGTGGTGTTCAACGGTGAGCTCTTTGATTACGTCGAGCGCCGGGCGGATCTGAAGAGTCGTGGGCACCGCTTCGCTACGCATTGCGACACCGAAATCATCCCTCACATGTGGGAAGATCATCGCGACGGGATGTGGGAGCGGTTGCGAGGGCAGTTTGCCATCGCGTTGTGGGATGAGGGCAAACACCAGCTCCAGCTCGGGCGCGATCGGTTCGGAATTGCGCCGCTGTTTTGGAGTCGGCAGGGAGACTGGCTCCTTTTTGCATCCGAAATTAAAGGGTTGCTTGCTTCCGGAATGGTTTCGGCGCAGCCGGATCGCCAAGGCATCGATCACGTTTTTACATTTTCGGCGGTGCCGGGGCCTCGCACCTGTTTTGAAAATGTCCAGCTTCTCCCGCCCGGCCATTTCCTCAACATCGTCCCGGCGCGCGATAATGGTGCCGACCCGGTAGTGGAGGAGCGCGCATTTTGGGAAATGGATTTTCCCGATCAAGGTGCCGAGGAACGCGGCGAAAATCCGAAGCAACTCATTGATGATTTTGAGCAGGTATTGCTGCAGGCGGTAGAGGAGCGGTTGCGCGCTGATGTCCCGGTCGGCGCTTATCTGTCGGGCGGCGTCGATTCCAGTATGATCGTGGCGTTGGCGTGCCATTTGAAAGGCCCGGACATCAATACCTACACGGTGCGGGTGCACGAGCCTGAGCTTGACGAACTGGACGCGGCAACTCTTTCGGCCCGGCACATCGGAGCGAAGCCGCCTGTGGTTCAGGATTTTCGCGACGAAGATGCGCTTGCCACTTATCCAAAGTTGATCACCGCCGCCGAAGCGCCGGTGATCGACACGGCATGTGCGGCGCTCCTTCAGTTGTCCGGCCGCGTCCATTGTTGCGGCCAAAAAGTGGTGCTGACCGGGGAAGGCGCGGACGAATGGCTGGTCGGCTACCCATGGTACAAGGCGGCAAAGCTCATCGGTTACCTCGATCTGATACCTGGAGTGACCTTGAGTAATCTCGCCCGGAACGCCTACCTGCGCATGAATAAGATGCCGCATTTCCCCAATGCGTGGCGGCGCCAAGTCGAAAATTCGGTCGGTGGCCCCAACGCATGGATCGACGCCTACGGTCTGCTCGCGATTTCCAAACTTCGTTTCTACAGCGAGGAGATGCGCGAAATGGCCGCACAAACAAATCCATGGACCGAACTGGATTTCCCGTTGGAACGGGCGCGCCGGTGGGATCCGCTGCATCGCGGAGTGTGGATTGCCGCCCGCGTCCTTCTGGCCGGGCATCTTCTCCAGGCGAAGGGCGATCGCGTCGCCATGCATAACTCGGTCGAAGTTCGCTATCCGTTCCTCGATGAAGATGTCTTCGATTTTCTGTCAAAACTGCATCCACAGTGGCGACTGCGCGGATTTCGCGACAAGCATCTGCTGCGTTTGCTGGCGGAACGCTGGGTTCCAAAGTCCGTGGCCCGCCGGCACAAGGTGATCTTTCGCGCTCCACTCGACAGCTTTCACATGGATCCTGAGCCGGCCTTTGTGGCGGATTTGTTGAGCGACGAATCGCTCCGTAAAACCGGCTATTTCGATCTCGCGCAGGTCAAACGATGGCGCAACGACTTTCGCAAGATGCGCGCCGGTTCGCTGCCGCGTCTTTCAGTCGAGATGGGTCTGATGGCCGTGGCCGCAACGCAGCTCTGGCACCATCTTTTTATGGGAGGAAATCTGGCTGATCTGCCGGAATGGTCCTCAATTCCGACACCGGCAGCGACAGCCGCCGCCGTTCCGGCCTAACGACTATCCGCCTTCGGCGCGAGCGGCCGGTTCCGCTAGAGATTCGCCAGCGTTTCCCGGCCACGTTCCTTTGTTTCCGGATCGTTTTTTTCCTCGTCCGGCATGGCAAGACCTTTATTGATGAACTGCCGTGCATCATCTTTCCTTCCCATCTGCGCGTAAATCCGGCCGAGCTCGATGTAATGCATCAGCCGATTCGGATTCAGCTGGATCGCTTTCTTCATGTCCCGCTCAGCCTCTTCATTCGAACCCTTCGGCAGACCGCCGTAAAGCACGCCAGCGAGCGCCCGCTTCACCATGTTCACATCTGCCAATACGCGATTCCACCGTCCGAGGATGTGCCATGCCGTATCGTTGCCCGGGTCGAGATCGAGTGCTTTGTCGACCGATTCTTTGATCCTGGGGGAAGCGGCGATTTGTTCTTTACTAGGCAAATAGGGCAGCATCTCTCCTAGCGTGATGGCGGTTGCGAGTTGCGCATCGCTGTCCTGCGGGCCGGCCGCAGCGGCGCGGACAGAGTAATCGAGCGCGAGTTGACCAAGCCGCAGTTTTTCCTCTTTAGCGCCTGCATCGGTCATCAAATATCGATACTGCCGGGCGATGCGGACGAGGATGTGGCAGTTCCGTGGTTCCAGTTTTTCAGCCTCGAGGTACAATGGCAGCGCTTCCCTGGCCTCAAATTTTCGTTCGAAAACCTTTCCTTTTTCTACGAGGTCTTCGGCGGACTCACCCGCGCAAACGGTAGTGGCAAGCACAAGCGATAGGAGTGCGACGGCCGGGGCGCAGCGGTGGAGGATATTTCTCATTATTGTTTCAGATGGAAGGACTTAGGTTTACCATCGACCAATCGCATTTCTGGTTTGTCGCCGGCAACAAGCTCTTTTCGGCTTGGACAGCACGGATAGCTTTTCCGGCGCCTTAAGTAACCTCCGTTTACTCCGACAAGAAATACCGCCCGATGTTCAATTTTTAATGGCTCACAACACCTCTTCCAATGGGACCGTGTCCATCCGCCCATACGTATTTCTTGTATATGAAGACAAACATGAAGAAAATCGGCGTGGTTTTGCTCGCCGCAGGGCTTTGCATCTGGTCGACGCAGGCATTTGCACAGACCACCACCACAGTCGCGACCACCAAAGGCGCATTTACCCAATATGTGCCCGGATCCGAAACCGTCGTGGTGCGGAGCGAAACGAACCCGAATCCGGTGGAGTACGTTGTCACAAAAGAGACAACGGTTGTGGATGGAACCGGGGTGCCAGTGGCACTGGGACGGATTCCAGCTGGCACTCCACTCTCGATCCAGTACACCGGGAGCGAAGACCACCTGGTGGCATCACGAATCGTTGTCCAAAGGCCGGTCACTACGCAGGAGACCACGACCACGACCACTACCACTCGTCCGCTGACCCACGACGAGAAACACGAGCTGAAAGAAGCTGAGGAACGTCGCCGGCACGACATGAAGGAACAGCTCGAACGCAAAAAAAAAGCTATCGAGAAAGCGCAGGATAAACTCGATGACGACCACTAGGGAGCTTCCGCCTCGCCCCAAAGGCGATTGAAAGAGCGGTTAAACTCAACGCGAATTCCGATCGCGTGATGAGCGGCCCCTGTGTCGATCCGGAACGACATTGCTTCCCCGTCCCAGTGATGGGTAGGAGTGCGGTTCCTTATTTCGCCTAACGATGCCGAACTGCTTCTTCAACCAGCCGGCCCGCGCTCAAGAGGGCGGCTTCGCTCCGGTTTGGCCCAATCAGTTGCAGGCTCGCCGGCACCTTCTGGTCGGCGATGGGCACTGGCATGGCCAGGGCCGGAACACCAGCGAGATTTACCGCCTGCGTATTTTGTAAATCGAGCATGCGTAGTTCGAAGACCAGGGTTCCACCGAAAAACGGAACATGTGGAGGCAATGATTTCAGGGTCGGGAGCGCGATGAAATCGACTTTTCGCAATTCCTTTCGCAATTCGGATTTCCAAGCCACCCCTCTCCGCAATGCAGGTCGATAAGTGGTGTTGTATTCAAGACCACCGAGCGCGACCACGGCCTTTGTTCGAATGCTCACTTCAGACTGGTTTTGAAACTTGTGGTCGGACAACCAGGCACCCACAGCCGCCACCGTCGCGGCGTCCTTCTGCGCCTGAATCCATTTATCGGTGAATTCGCGCCCGAGTTTCACCACTTTGAAACCTGTCGCAGCCAGGGCGTTGTCCACCGCCTGATCGACGCTCGGATTGGTTCCTTCTATATAAAGGCGTCCAACTCGAATCTCTCGTGCGGAACGCCTCTCCGCCACAATCCGTCGATACCGGGCGGCGAAACCCGCCTCGAGCAAGTCCATTCCTTGCACGGTTCGGGCAATGTCTTTGGCCATCGGCCCAACGGTATCGAGGTGCGACGGTGCGATCGGATACACCCCGCCGATCGGAACCAATCCAAAGGTAGTCTTCAAGCCAACAACTCCGCAGCATGCGGCCGGGACGCGAATCGATCCGGCTGAATCCGTGCCAAGGGCGACGTCAGCTTCATCGTTAGCCACTGCCACGGCCGAACCACTCGACGAGCCGCCCGGAATCAGGCGCCACCACCCTTTGGTCACCGGATTTCGGGGCGTGCCAAAGTAGGCATTCATCCCTGAAACCGCTACGGCCAGCTCCGATAAGTTAGTTTTCCCCACAAACTGCACCCGGCGCTGCCGCGCAATCGCCAGACACTTCGCATCCCGTTTCGCCGGCGCACTATGCTTGGCCAGAAATTCGGAGCCTGCTGTCGTGACGACTCCTTTCGTGTCGATCAAATCCTTCACGGCCAGGCGCAAATTCTTATTGTCGGGCGCTGGTGGCCAGTATTCGATGAATGCTCGATCCCGTGTAGGGCTCTGCGGTCGCGCATTTGGAATCGCACAACCGCTGAGGGAGCAATCCAGCAAAACGACAAGTGGAATTACCCGAGCGACGACATCTCGACGCATCGCAATCCGAAAGAATTTGCCCGGCCTGAACATGATGAAGCCCACTAAACAGCACAGCGCCAGCCACGCCAACGAAAAGGCAACCGCCAGCGACGAGCCGTGATCGGAGATGGAAAAAGAGGAAGCCGCCTGCCTGTTACCTGTGGTATGCCGATGCGAACTTCAATGGATCGTACGGCACCCGTCCATTTCTCGTCGGCGCATAGACAAATCCGTAGCGATCCTTTTTCACGTCAACCGGATCAAGAAGGAGATGTCTAAGATGGGCTTTCCCAGTGTACTCGATCAGCACCCGAGCCGTTCCATTGAAGCCCCACATCTTGAATCCGGTCCCGAATAGTCCGCCATTAGGATAAAGCTCGTCCAAACCTGCCATGGCATGAAAACAATTGATCGCAATTCCGTCTTTCCGGTAAAGGCGGTCATCCGCGCGGTACTTGATGGCTCCGCTGTCGAGCAATTGCTTGCGTTTGACGGCAAGATCAAAGCCGGGTTTGGCGATCTCGTATGGGCCCCACATGGCGACCGCATTCTTGGAATCTACGGCCAGCTTGATGGTTTGCTCGAGGTTGAAGTTTTTGCCCGGCGAGATGGGACATTCATTTCTTTCCGGAAATAGACGGCCGCCCACACCATCAAATACGCACAAATGCGGATTCTTCAGGAAATCGGCCGGGAGCCAGCTGATCGTGAACGCTTCGAAGTCCCAGCCCCGGTATTTCCGTAATGGCAGACCCGGCGTCCGCTTGGCCTCCTTGGCGGTCGCAAACACCCGAATCATCGAGATAAACGAGTGCGAATGGTCCGGGTGATTGCCTTCGTCCTGGTAGGCGAACGGAATGATAAAATAACGATCGTGCTTCAGAGGGTCCTTGCCGAGGCGCGGCGCAATCTTGGCTTCGATCCGATCGACGATCTGGCCATAGAGGGGCGTGTCGTACTTCGAAAAATCGACATCCCGCTTGAGTAACCCCGCTTCCGCGGCGAGGGGTAAACATAGAATCAAAGCGAAGATTCGGAAAGACATAACGGTCATATCAGCGAACGAATCCGAAATTGAAAGGTGGTGCTATAATAAATTAAGCATACCTCCTTTCATTGCTGCTTGCTGCGCGGATTTTATAGATTTCCTTGGCCAGTTCCATCGGACGAAGTGCTTATCTCGTCGCGAGATAGTGATGAAGTGCGCCTTTCATGTGCGCGCGGTGCGCCGGGCATGGTTGCGGCGTCGGAGGCTGGATTGCCTTGAAGTGCAGACCAAACCTGCAGCGGATTTCTCCGCCGAGTCGGATTATTGTCCTGGCGAGCAAAGACGCCTGCACAATAAATCGCTCGCGGTGACGCGACGCCGGGGGGCAGGGGCCGCGTAGTACGGCCAAGGTCCAGTATTCGATCGCGGTCATTACCGCATCTTCGAGAGGGAGCGTTCGCTCCATCCAACATGAAGGCGGGCACGCGCGAATTTCTCAAGACGCGGTCGGAAATGTTCAAGGACTTTTCCGATGAACGCCTCCAGCAGCTAGTTGACGGTTCGCGCGTCGTCTCTTTCGAGGCAAAGGAAGCGATTATGCATCGCGGCCAGGAAGCCGCGCACTTCGGCGTGGTCCTGAGCGGCGCGGTCGTCGGCCAGGGCGGCAATGGTCAATTCCTCGGCGAATTGAAGGCCGGCGAGACCTTTGCCGAGTTGTCGCTCATGAGTGGCAACCCGCTGCTGGCAGATTTCGTCGCCGACTCGCCATGCGAAATCCTGCTCATTCCGGTTTCATTGTTTCAATCCGTGATCGTAGCCGAACCCGGCGCGGTGCAGCGAATCTCACGCACGATTGCGGACCGGATGAAGATGCTCATGACCGATCCGACCAAAGCCGCGACCGCCTTGCGCGAAAGTGACGATCCCTATGGGTTGAAACTCAAGGGCGAGCGGCCGGAAAAGATTTTGGCGATCAACTGCGGCTCCTCTTCGCTCAAGTACAGCTTCTACGACACGACCGATGAATCACGTCACGCGCATGGAGCAATCGAGAGAATTGGGTTGGACGGGACACGGCTGAAACATCATGGGCCGAAAGGTGAGATGGAACGCGACCTGGAAAATCTGGATTTCACTGGCGCCTTCAAGACAATGACCGCGGAACTAACGGCCAAAGAAACGGGAGTCATTGGTGGCGCGGGCGAGGTCAGCGTGGTGGTTCATCGGATGGTGCACGGCGGAGAGAGGTTCACCGAAGGCACGCTGATTACTGACGAAATCATGGGCGAAATTGAAAAACTCGGTCGACTCGCGCCCTTGCATAACCCGGTCATGCTGGCAGGTATCAAGGAGATGCGGCGTCTCTACCCGGCGGTCCCGCACGTCGCTGTCTTCGACACGGCATTTCATCACACTCTGCCGCCCTACGCCTATCTCTATGGACTGCCCTTCGATCTTTATGACAAGAAGCGGGTGCGGCGCTACGGGTTTCACGGAAACTCCCACAGTTATGTTGCTTTGCGGGCGGCACAATTTCTGAAACGCCGGCCTAACGAATTACGAATCATCAGTTGTCATCTCGGCAACGGATCGTCTCTCTGCGCCATCGACCATGGTCGGTCGGTTGATACCACCATGGGCTTCACTCCGCTGGAAGGTCTCGTCATGGGAACGCGCTGCGGCGATCTCGATCCTGGCATCATCGGTTTCTTGGAACGTAGTGTCCGCCTTACAAGCGCGCAGATTGATGAGATGCTGAACAAGAAAAGCGGCTTGCTCGGGCTCTCCGGTGTTTCGAGCGATATGCGGGAAATCTTGACCGCCGCCGGGCAAGGGAATCGCCGCGCCATCCTCGCTTTGAAAACGTTTTGCTATCGTGTGCGCAAATACATCGGGGCTTATGTCGCGTCGTTAGGCGGGCTCGATGCGGTGGTTTTCACCGGCGGTATCGGGCAGGGCAGCGCAGTGGTGCGTGCGCTCGCCTTGCAGGGATTGGAGTGCATGGGAATTGTGCTGAACGAATCTCGCAACAGCAGGGCGCATGAGTTCGGCGGAGTGACTCGGATCACCACCGACGACTCCAAAGTCGCGGTGCTGGTTGTCCCTGCGGATGAAGAACGAATGATGGCGCGCGAAGCGTTGCGCACCTTGGGCCGCTCCTACATCAGCCAGGTGCTGGAAGCGCAGACGCAACGGTCGTTTCTCGTCGAAGTATCGGCGCATCATATCCATCTCACGCAGAAACACGTCGCGGCGTTGTTCGGCAAAGGACATCAACTTACCAAACACGCCGATCTTTCCCAACCGGGCCAGTACGCCTGCAAAGAACAACTCGCTATCGTCGGCCCGAGAGGCCGCGTCGAGCGAGTGCGCATTCTTGGTCCGGCGCGCAAGTACACGCAGATCGAAATCGCCATGACCGAGCAGTTCAAGCTCGGGATCGATGCGCCGATTCGTGAAAGCGGTGATATTGCCGGTAGCCCCGGCTGCACGCTGGAAAGCGCGGCCGGCAGTGTGAAAGTCGATCGAGGCGTCATTTGCGCATGGCGTCATATCCACATGTTGCCTGAGGACGCGCTTCGCTACGGCGTGCGGGACAAATCGATCGTGCGAGTCCGCATCAGCGGTGATCGCGAACTGGTTTTCGGTGACGTTCTCGTCCGAGTGGATCCGAACTTCAAACTGGCCATGCACATCGACACGGATGAAGCCAACGCCGCTAATATCAGCTCAGAGGGTGCACAAGGATTCGTCGACGGAATTCAAAACGAATGAGCAACTCCGCGCCAAAACTAGATTCGAGCACGATGTCTCCGGACCTCGATGTCGTGAAGAAATCCAAAGGTCCAGTCATGACGGTCCTGGATGAGTTCTACAAGGTGGGCCCAGGGCCATCGAGTTCGCACACCATCGCCCCGATGCGCATCACCTACGACTTTTATCAGCGCTGCGCAAAGCTGCCGGCCGGTCAATTGAAGCTGGCTACCGGGCTGAAGGTTCATCTGTTTGGCAGTCTGAGCGCAACTGGAAAGGGTCACAGCACTGAGCGTGCGGCTCTCGCCGGTTTGTTAGGGAAGGAGCCAGCCACGGTTGATCCGCTCTTTCTCGACGAAATAAGAGAGAAGCCGGACCAATCCTATCCACTCAAACTCAGCGACGAGATCTTCAATCTATCGCTCACGGACATCATATACGATTCGCCGACCGGGAATTTCCCGCATCCAAACACCATGACCTGCAAACTCATGGGAGACGACAAGCCCATCTATGAGCTGGAATATTATTCGACCGGCGGCGGATTCTACGAGTGGAAAGGGTATACGCCGCCGAAGAAAGGCTCGCCGAAATATCCGTACGCAACGATGAAGGAACTCCGCCAGCATGCGGAGAAAAACAATCTCTCGATCGCGCAGGTGGTCATGGCAAACGAGCTGGCGGTGTCGGGTAAGAGCGAAGATCAAATCAACGCATTCCTGGACAAGATCACCGCCGCCATGCTCGCCACAGTAAAGGCGGGCCTGGCGGCGAAAGACGATATTTTTCCTGGACCGATCAAGCTGCATTCGAAAGCAGCGACGGTCTGGCAGCGCGCGCAAGACGCTAAGTATGAGGCCGACCGCGCGGTGGCTTTGCTCTCCGCCTGCGCGCTGGCCGGCTCGGAAGAAAACGCCCGCGGCCATCTGGTGATTACCGCGCCGACCGCGGGATCGGCCGGCGTGATGCCCGCGATCGTTTACGCGCTGACGCAAACAAGGCGAGCGCTGCCGCAAGAAAAGCTGCGCCAGGGCTTGCTCGGCGGCGCAGCCGTTGGCTATTTGTGCAAACATAATGCGACGCTTTCCGGCGCGGAAGGTGGCTGTCAGTCTGAAATCGGCGTCGCCTCGGCCATGTCTGCGGCTTTCATTGCTGCAGCGCTGGACGCGTCGCCGCAAGTAACCGAGAACGCCGCGGAATCGGCGCTCGAGCATCACCTTGGAATGACGTGCGATCCGGTCGCTGGTTATGTTCAGGTTCCCTGCATCGAGCGTTGCGCATTTGGGGCAGTCAAAGCGTGGACCGCATACATGATCGCGACCAACGAGATCGCATCACGGCACCGTGTGGATTTGGATACCACCATCGAGACTCTGGCTGAAACCGGCAAGGATATGAGCACAAAGTACAAAGAGACAAGCGAAGCCGGTTTGGCGGCAAATCTGGTTCTGTGCTGAGGATTCGTTAGGCCAACCACTTCTGAGTGCCAATGCCCTTCTCGAATGCGACCAAGGTCCCATGGTCATCGCGGGCAACGCAACCCGAACATTCGCGGTTGAAACCATGAAACATCTTATGCACACACGGCCGTTGGGGATTCTCTTCGTTGCCATGGGCGTCGGCTTCAGCTCCGTTTCGCCCGCCCGCGCCGACAGCGCAGCGGAGGTCAGGCGCGACTCTCGGGCTGCGCTCCAGCAGTTATACGCGACCACCCCGGCCGCACGGGGGCTAAGAGATTCAGCCACGGCGGTGCTCGTGTTTCCACGTGTCGTCAAGGCTGGCTTTCTCGTTGGCGGTCAACATGGCGACGGTACGCTCTTCTCCGGCGACAAAACGCTTGGTTATTACAAAACCGTCGCGGCCTCCTACGGCCTTCAGGCCGGAATCCAGAAATTTGGTTATGCGCTCTTTTTCATGAATCAGAGTGACTTGGACTATCTGCGCAAGAGCAATGGCTGGGAAATCGGCACCGGACCAAGCGTGGTGATCGTTGATAAGGGGATGGCACGATCATTCACCAGCACAACGATCAAGAAGGGTGTCTACGCCTTCGCCTTCGGCCAGAAGGGTTTGATGGCAGGTTTTGGCTTGCAGGGAACCAAGATCACCAAGATCAACCCGAAGTAGATACTCTGATAGAGGACGAATGAAACGTTTCGTCCCGCGTCATCTAACGAATTCCTGAAGGAACATCGGAAAGTGGAAGCCCTCGAACACGCTCAAAATGTGTCGCAGGCCGACGCCGCAGAGCAACGGCGCGAAATCAACAATCTCAAAGCCGCGCTGAAGGCGCAGGCCGCGCAAATTCAGAAGGTGAGCGATCAGCTTGCGGCGAGCCGGACTACACCGCCGATCAAGCGCGTTGCCGTGCTCGAAATTCCGCCCGAGGATTCACCGTAGTCTGCCGTCAAGGTCGCGATTGCGGCCAAAGTGAGGATGAAGAAATGAACTGCTGGATTGAATGGAGCACGCTGGCGGCAAACTTTGCAACGATTGTTACGGCAGCCGTTGTGGTTTGGGCATGGACTAAATTTCAGCGGAAATGGAGGAAGAAAAGGAAGGGTTTGGAAAAATATCTAAGGACGGAAAGAGACGAGGCTCAAGGAACGAGGAAAAGAGGAGGCCATTTTGCTCCGGCAATTTGCAAAGAGACTGGACTAACCGAGTCGGAAGTCTTCCAGCTCAGCATTGAGAGCCACCATATTCAGAGGCTGCTTCAAGTCGATGAGCAAGGGGTCGGAGAGAAGATACTGTTTCTCTACAAGGACTAGAAGCCATCTCATAAATGTTTGAGGAGGATGAGAGCGCAGCCAAGGTGGAGAAAGGCGAGGTAGTTTTGGGGATAGTATTCCCAGCGCACGACGAGCCTGCGAAAGTTGTGCA
>JBOHXL010000063.1:0-2007 GCA_050736975.1 Chthoniobacterales bacterium
GCGCTCACGTCTCATCCGCGTGTTGGCTGATGTTCAGCAACACTCCTGTAGCGAGCAGAATTCCCATCAGGCTCGATCCGCCATAGCTAACGAAGGGAAGCGGGATCCCCTTTGTCGGGACTAGACCCAGGACAACGCTAAGATTTAAGAGCGCCTGGCCGACGACCATAGTGGTGATGCCGATACCCAAGAACCGTCCAAAGGTATCCGGTGCCTTCATCGCAGCCACGAACCCACGCCAACCGTAGATCGCGAAGAGGGCCAGAAGAATCATCGCCCCGATAAAGCCAGCCTCCTCGCATATCACCGAGAAAATAAAATCCGTGTGAGCCTCTGGGAGAAAAAATAGCTTTTGACGACTCTCCATCAAGCCAACACCGCTGAATCCTCCCGAGCCAACCGCAATCAACGATTGTGCCAACTGGAAGCCATGACCCTGCGGGTCGGCGCCCGGCGAAAAATACGCTTGCACGCGTTGCAGGCGATACGGAACACTCGCAATGGCAATGTAAACCAGCGGAATGGCCGCTATCGCCGCCCCGAAAATGTAGCGGTACGACAGTCCCGCAATAAAGAGCATCACGGCCGCAATGAAGAAAATCATGCAAGCCGTGCCCATGTCGGGTTCTTTGTAAACGAGCGCGACAATCAGAAGCACCGCCCCCAAGGCGGGCAACAGCGTTTGAGTCAGGTTGTTTACGCCCGGCCCAGCCGGCTCGCGCCGAATTTCCAGGAACCACGCGAGGTAAAAAATTACGACCAGTTTGGCAATTTCGGACGGTTGCAAACTGAGAGGCCCAATGCGAACCCAGCGATGTGTAGCGTGGGTTCGATCCAAGAAGAACACGGCGAGCAGCAAAATCAGAGTTACCGATACGGCCGTGAAAATCACCCGCGGCTGCCGCAGCTTGCGATAATCGGTGTTCATCAATAGAAACATTCCTGCCATTCCAAACGCAGCCCAAAGGAGCTGGCGGAGAAGGAATTCGTAGCCGTTGCCACCTTGCTCGCGGAGAGTCACTGCCGATGCGCTGAAAACCATGACCGCGCCAATCAGGCACAGCGCCAGAGTGGTGCCGAACAGCTTTCGGTCGTGCTGCAAGCTACGAGGCATTTCTATCCTTTCCGAGCGAATGCTGTCTCATTGGACGCCCTCGCAAAATCCTGGACGAGCTGCTTAAAAACGCGACCGCGATGCTCGTAATTCTCGAACTGGTCAAAGCTCGAACAGGCGGGCGCGAGCAGAACCACGTCGCCCGGCTGGGCTTGCTCTATCGCCGCTTGGACTGCCCGATCGAGCGTGCCAGCTTGAAGTATCGGAAGCCCAACGCCCAAATCCGAAGCAATCTTTTCTGCAGCAGCGCCGATTAAAATTACTCGTCGCGCCCTTTGTCGCAGCGGCTCTCGCAGCGGGATATAGGGGCTGCCTTTGTCTTTCCCGCCCAAAATTACTATGAGCGGACCAGCAAACGCCTCAATTGCCTTCAGCGCTGCGTCCACATTCGTAGCCTTTGAATCGTTGTAGAATTCGACGGCGCCAATCTTGCCAACCAGCTCTAGCCGATGTTCAACGCCGCGAAACGTCTTAACGCCAGCAGCAATATCCGCCGGGGCTGCACCGGCGAGGTGCGCTGCGGCGCACGCAGCCAGGACATTCTCGAGATTGTGTTCCCCGCGCAACGAAATTTCATCTCGTCGCCCAACCACAAGTTCCAAGCCTTCGTCCCGAATCATGATCTGGTTGCCTTGTAAGAACGCGCCTTGCGCTACTCGCTTGCGACGGCTGAACCAAAAGATGTGCGGACCCGATGGCATACGCTTGGTCACTTCCGGATCGTCCGCATTGAGGACAGCGAAGTCACGATCGAGCTGGTTCTCAAAAAGCCGTATTTTCGCCGCGGCGTACTCTTCGAACGACGTGTGCCGGTCTAGGTGGTCGGGCGTCAGATTAAGGAGGATTCCGATCTCTGGACGCAATTTCTCGATTGTTTCTAATTGAAAGCTACT
>JBOHXL010000064.1:0-64086 GCA_050736975.1 Chthoniobacterales bacterium
GACGCTCACGCCCCAGGAAGAACAGACCCTGCTCGAATTCGGCCGCCAACACGGCTTAACAGATGAGGGGATGTTGGAACTGATCGAAACGGAGCTGCGCGACTGCGGCGGAATGCGGGTCACACCCCCTCCGCTCACACCGACTGCATCATCTGGCGAAAGGGAATCGCCAGCCCTCGATCCGAGCGAGGACTTTATGCGCATGCTGCGACTCAGCGGCCTCGACAACGAGGCGATGACCGACGACCAGCGCGACGCTTTCATTAACATGGCGGAAAATCTTGGGATCGACCCCGGCGAAGCCGAGGACATGGTCGATCTTTACCTGGAGGAGATTGAGGAGAAGGCGGCGCCCCCGCCGCAAAAGGCAGTGACCGTAGTTGCACCCAAAGTGCCATCCACCTCTGCGAATGGCGCGCCGCCCGTGGTTGCCCCGGCGATCGATCCGGCCGCGGACCGGGCGAAATATCCGAACTTTGTCAGCAGTATTGGTGCGGAAATGATGCTGGTCCCATCCGGCGTTTTTCAGATGGGAAGTGAGGCGGACGATGCCGCACCTAACGAGGGACCGACAACTCAGGTTACGCTCGCTCGCTATTACATTTCGCGCCATCCAATCACGAACGCGCAATACGAAATTTTTGATCCGAACCATGCGCGGAAGCGGGCGCGGAACGCGGGCGAACAGCATCCGGTAGTTTACGTGAACAGTAACGAAGCGGCGAAATTTTGCCAATGGCTTGGCGCGCGCGAGCGACGTCGTTACCGCCTGCCGACGGAAGCGGAGTGGGAATACGCCGCACGTGGGTCCGATGGTCGCAAGTATCCCTGGGGCAACGAGGAAGGTCGGGGCGACCTGGGTAATTTCGCTGATCGCAACACGCTCTTCGCCTGGAGCGATCGTGAGATCGACGATGGCTTTGCGGAGAGTTCGCCGGTGGGGTCGTTTCCATCTGGGACAAGTCCCTTCGGAATGGAAGACATGGCGGGGAACGTCTGGGAATGGTGTTCGGATTTCATCGCGCCCTACCGGGGAAAACCAAAGATCAACCCGCGGGGTGCAGTTTCGGGAAGCAAACGGGTTTATCGGGGCGGAAGTTGGAAATCGCGCTTCAACAGCCTGCGGGCGACGACGCGCGTGGCGAACGTTCCGAGCTTCTCGTGCAACGACCTCGGATTCCGGATCGTCTGCCAGTGCGAATGAGGACTCGTTACAGAGTCAAATAGCTAAAGCGTTAAGGCGGCTAACGACTCAACCGCTTTAACGCTCAATCCATTTAACCCTTGAACGTCACCCCCTTACGACGGATTAAACCGGAACTTGGCACGGCCGCGCTTGGCGTTGGCTTTCGCTTTGCGGCGGGTCTTTTGCGAAGGCGTTTCGAAGGCGCGCAAGCGACGCACCTCTTCCAGAATTCCTTCCGCGTCCAGCTTGTTTTTGAGACGTTTCAAGGCCCGGTCCACCTGCTCACCTTTGCGAACGATCACTTCTGGCATGCGATTATCTCTCCTGATCCTTTTGATTTAGAAAACTCTGTGCTGAATGGCGAGCGATCCTAAGGCCCGCTTTCCCGAAGGTCAACTCCCGGTTTAGGAGGCCGAGGAAGGGCTCGTAACGGCGGCTTTTTGGGTCACTTCCCGGCGCAAACTGGTCGCGCTGCCGCCGCGGGCGCGCGTCCACCAGAGCACAATGGGCGACGCAATAAAGACCGACGAATAGGTTCCCACGACCACGCCGATGATGATGGCGAGTGAGAAATCGCGCAGCACCACTCCGCCGAAGAAGAACAGACACAGAATCGGGATCAGGGTCACCGTGCTGGTGAGAATCGTGCGGCTCAGTGTCTGGTTGATGCTCTCGTTCATGATCTGTTCGATCGACCCGCGCCGGCCGCTGGCCAGGCCCTCACGGATTCGGTCGTAGACGACGATCGTATCGTTGATCGAATAGCCGGCGATCGTGAGAACGGCACCGACCATGGTCAGAGTGAGCTCGCGTCCCATGAGTGAGAACATTCCGACCGTCATGAGGACGTCGTGCAGCAGCGCGACGATCGCCCCAACCGCGAAAGAAAGCTCAAAGCGAAGCGTCACGTAAATTAGGATTCCAAAAATGCCGAGGCCAAGCGCCCAGAGCGAGCTGCGGGCGAGCTCGCCACCGACGAGCGCGCCGACGCGTTCTTCGCGTTCGACTTTGAATTGGCCAGTGGGAATTTTCTCGCGGATCGCGCGCTGCACTTGCTCGCTTGTGTTGAGCGGCAGGCGCATGGTGATGAAATTGCGATCTCCCTGGATCGATTGCTGGATAGGTTCGTCGTCGAGATGAAGAGGCTCCGCCTTATCTGGCATCGGCACGTTCCTCAGGGCCTGGCGGACTTGTGCCACCTGCACGGTCTTGGCCGCGCTCAACGAGAGCAAATCGCCGCCCCTGAAATCAACGCCGAAATTCCGGTCGCCCCGAATTGCAAACGCAGTCCCGCCCGCAATGAGCAAGGCAAGCGAGCACATGGCGGCGATGAATCCTTTCCCGAGAAAGTTGATGTTCTTCGACGAAATGAGGTGAAGCATCGAAATGCGCTTCACCTTTCCGGTGTCGACGAACCAACTGAAAAGATTGCGCCCCACGATCAGCGCGGTGAAAAGCGAAGCGAGAATGCCCAGGGTAAGCGAGATCGCAAAACCTTTAACCGGGCCGCTCGCTTTCCAGAAAAGAATCGCCGCCGTGATCAGAGTCGTAACGTTGGCATCGAGGATGGAGGAGAAAGCCTTCTCGTAGGCGGTTTGGAGCGCGATCTTGAGCGATTTGCCCAGCGCAAGCTCCTCCCGAAGGCGCTCGTAAATGAGCACGCTCGCGTCCACCGCGAGGCCGATCGTCAGGATAATGCCCGCGATGCCCGGCAGGGTAAGGACGAAGTTGAACATCGTCAGGGCGCCCATCAGGAGGATGATGTTGACGATCAGGACCACGTTCGCGATCAGGCCCGCAAACTTGTAGTAAATCATCACGAGCAGCAGAGTGATCGCGAGACCGAGCAGACCGGCGAAGATGCTGCTCCGGATTGAGTCAAGCCCGAGGGTGGGGGAGACGCTGCGTTCTTCCTCGATCTTCACCGGGGTCTGCAACGGATTCTCCAGGACGCTTGCGAGGCCGCGCGCCTCCTGTTCGGTGAAACGGCCGGTGATGATCGCGTCACCGCCGTAGATCGCAGTTCGAATTGAGGGCGCCGATTGAATGACACCGTCGAGCACGATGGCAAAGCGGTGTCCGACATTTGCCTCCGTGATTTGCCCGAACTTCTTCGCGCCCTCGCTGTCGAACTTCAACTGCACTGTCCAGCCTTCGTTGCCATAGTAGGCGGTGGACTCGGTCACCCGATCGCCACCCAAATCCGCCTTCTTTTTTACGAGCAGGCGTTCTTCGGTCGGTTTTTGGCCCTCGGCTCCCTGCATTTTGTAGGTCTCGATGCGGTACTCCGGCGGAATGACTTCCTTTCCCGCGTCGATCGCGCGAAGCCGCTCGCCGTTATCCGGATAAACGAGTCGAAACTCGAGCTTCGCGACGCGCGAAAGTTGTTGTCGCGCTTCGATGATCTTGGCCGGATCCAGTCCGGGGATCTGCACCAGGATTCGATCCGTCCCAACCGGGCTGATGACCGGCTCCCCGCCGCCGAAGTAATCAACGCGTTTGCGAATTACTTCGACCGCCTGGTCGAGATTGGCTTTCGTAAGGGGACGATCGCCCTGCTGCTGCATCAGGCGGATGAGGAAGGAAGTGCCGCCCTGAATGTCGAGACCGAGCTGAATCTTTTTGCTCGGCGGCCAGATGGTCAAAATACTGAAGGCAACCAGCAGTAGCATGAGCAGGGTGGCGATGAGGCGTTTTCGCGTTCCAAAATCCGTCGCGAAGTACCAGCCAAACAGCGCGAGCAGGACGAGCCCGATGAAAAAAGTGAAGGCAGGAGTCATGGTCGGAAGTTGAGAGTTGAGAGTTGAGAGTTGAGAGACGGGTCGCGGCGGGTCAATCGACTGGGGCGAGAACGGAAGCGGGGCATTAATCTTCTCTCAACTCTCATCCCTTAACCCTCAACCGCTTTGCTGACCACATTGCTGACAGCAGATTTTTCCATCTCGATCTTCACGTTGTCCGCCACTTTCACGGTCACAGTCGTCTCTTTGACGTTGGTGATCATCCCATGAATGCCCGCGGCCGTCACAATCCGGTCGCCGGTTTTGAGCGAGGCGACGAGTCGCTGTTGTTCCTTCTGCCGCTTGGTCTGGGGTCGAATCATGACGTAATAAAGGATGACAAACATCGCCGCCATCCAGATCATGGTCGTGATGCCGCCGAGCGAGCTGCCCGCCGGTGTCGCGGGTTGGGCTTGAGCGAGAAGGATAATAAGCATTTTCACATGGCTCGGCGCGGCGGCGCAGACGCGTCAAAGCGCGTTGCCCGCCGGAGCGGCACTCCATTGAGCATAGTTGCGCCCGAAATGCAAGGGGTACAAGCGTCCTCCCCGCCCGGAATTTTACATGCACAGCGAGGATGTTAAGTTCTTTTTCGGCGCACGCTATTCGCGCGCCGGCTTACCTGATGAATCAAAATCCGCCATTTCCCACACCGGAAGAGTTGCAGGCCAGGCTCTCCGAGTTCATGAAATCGAACTTCGGCGACAAAGTCTCTTTCGCTACCTTCGCGCAGCCCGAACGCCTCGAGTCCAGCGACGAAGAAAAGCCGGCCAAACAATCCGGCGACCATTTCGTTTTCGATTTCCTGCCGCGCGATATCAAGGCGCACCTCGACCGGTTCGTGATCAAGCAGGACGAAGCCAAGAAGGTCCTCGCGATCGCGGTCTGCGATCACTACAACCACGTCAACTACGTCCGACAGTTGCAGGACGAAGATGCGGTTCGGGCCGAGGAAACCGAGTACGCGAAGCAAAACGTCATCCTCGTCGGGCCAACCGGGGTTGGGAAAACCTACCTTATCAAGCACATCGCAGACCTGATCAAGGTGCCGTTCGTCAAGGCCGACGCGACCAAGTTCAGCGAGACCGGCTACGTCGGAGGGGATGTCGAGGACCTCGTTAGGGAACTAGTCCAGAAGGCGGATGGCGACGTTGCGCTCGCACAATTCGGTATCATCTACATCGATGAAGTGGACAAACTCGCCTCCGCTTCCAATCTCGTCGGCCGCGATGTTAGCGGACGCGGCGTGCAGACGACCCTCCTCAAGTTAATGGAAGAAACCGAAGTGCCCGTGCGGAGCGCGAACGACCTGCAGGGGCAGCTCCAGGCAGCTTTTGAATTTCAACGGCGCGGTAAGACGAAGCGCGAGACAATCAGTACCCGCCACATTCTCTTTGTTGTGAGCGGCGCTTTCGAACGTTTGAAAACCCAGGTCTCGCGCCGCCTCGCGCAGGGGCAAATCGGTTTCCAATCCGAGCCGCTCAAGGTTCTGGATAACGACGTCTTCAAGCACGTCACGACCGGCGACTTCGTCGAGTACGGTTTCGAGCCGGAATTCATCGGCCGGTTGCCGGTGCGCGTTGTCTGCGAAGAGCTCAAGGCCGACGATCTTTACAAGATCATGAAGTATTCCGAGGGCAGCATCCTCCGGCAGTACGAGCGTGCCTTTCGCGCCTACGGCATCGAAGTCAGCTTCGAAGACGAGGCGCTGCTTCTTATCGCGAACGCGGCTGCGCTTGAAAAGACCGGCGCGCGCGGCTTGCTCACCGTCTTTGAAAAACTTTTCCGCGATTATAAGTACTACCTTGCGGGCTCCGGTCTCAGTCAGCTACGGGTGACGGAAGACCTGGTGCGCGAACCGCAGCGCGTCCTTGAACGCCTCATGGCCGAAGGTGAGCAGCACGAGAAGGAGACGCTCCGGCAGCAGGCCGTAATGTTCGCCGATCGGTTTTCAGGCGAACACGGGGTTGAATTGCAGTTCGACGATTCCGCTCTCGATCGCCTGGTCGAATGCGCGGAAGCCGAGCGGATGAAGATGAGCGATCTCTGCGCCCATCTTTTCAAGGATTTTCAATTCGGCCTCAGCCTGATCAAAAAGAACACGGGCAATAACAAGTTTGTGCTCGGCCGCGCGGCGGTCGAAGCGCCGGATAAATTCCTCAGCGCACTGGTGCTGCAATCCTATGGACCGGGCGATGATCGCCCGGCGGAATGAAGCGCGCGCTCCTTGGCACACTTTGGATTGGCGCGGTCGCGGCTGGGGTGGCGATCGTGCTGCAGGTGAGCGGACTGCTGGCCCGGCCTGCCGCTCTCCTCGGTAGGGCGATTGGTCCCACGCCTAGCGACCACGTCGCGTTTGGAAATTATCTTTTCGTCATCGCGCTCGGGTTCGCCGCGGCTTGGACAATGTTGGAGGTGACGGACGCATTCCGGCGCGCTGCGCTTCTCGTCCTGATCATGGCGGAATTGATGGGCACCGCCTGGGTGTTGCATTTTGTCCGCATTTCGTTTTCACCCCTGCCTGCCATCGTCTCGCTCCTTGCCGCGGCCGCGCTCGCCATTGCGATTACCGCTACGCGTTCCGAGCGCCAGCGCCGGGCAACGGCGCGGCTTTTTGGCGGACGCCTCGCCCAATCCGCGCATGACCGCCTCGCCCAAGGTGCGGCGCTGGACTTGTCGCAACCGATCGCGCGCGCAGCCAGCTTCGTTTTTTGCGAGATCGCAAACGAAGCCGACCTGATCGACGAACTTTCGCCGCCGGCCTGCGCTCAGTTGACCGGCGAATTCATCGATTTCGCGTCGAAGAGTTTTTTGGAGGAAGGCGGTTACCTGCACGCGGCCGATGGCGAAGGTATCCGCGTCCTCTTCGGGTTCCCTCAGGAAAGCGAGCGACATGGCCTGGAAGCAGCCCGAGCCGCGCTTGCCATTCGCGATCGTTTCCGAGCCGTGGCTGCCGCCAAACCAGAGTCGTTAGGAAAAATTGATCTGCGAACCGGGATTAGCTCCGGTGTGGTCGTGGCGACGTTGCGGGACGATGTCCCCGGTGGCGAAATCGTGATTGCCGGCGAACCCCTCGAGATCGCGCGGCGCCTGGCCCGCGCCAACCAGATCTATGGCTCGGAAATTCTCCTCGGTCCGCGCACCTTCGCTGCCGCCGGCAAAGAGATCCTGGCGCGACCGATGGATTTCCTGCGCAACGCCCAGGCCCATGAGAGGCTTGAAGTTTACGAACTGCTTGCCCTGACGGAGAAAGCGACGGCCGACGAAGTCGCCAAGCGCGACCGCTTTTGGACCGGAGTGGTTTATTTCCGCGAACGCCGCTGGAGGGAAGCCTTCGACGAATTTAACCGCGTGCGGGGCGAAGACGATGCAACGGATCGCCCGCTGCAGTGGTATCTGGGTCGGCTCGAACCGCTTTGCCTGATGCCGGCGACCGAGCCGTCCCCGGTCGTGGAGCCCCTTGCGCCAATTCTGTGAAACGCACCGAGTATCCCACGGCGATCCGCGAGCTAATCCTGCAATTGCGCCAGATGCCGGGAATCGGTCCGCGCTCGGCGGAGCGGATCGCGCTCTGGATCGTGCAGGCGCGCCATGACCAGCCGGAGCGAATCGCGAACGCAATCACGAGCACGTGCGCGTCGATTCGCCCCTGTGTGCAATGCGGCTTTTTTGCCACGGCCGATCTCTGCGAGATTTGCGCCGACGACTCGCGCGCCCGGGAACTGCTCTGCGTTGTCGAGCAGCCGACCGACATCCTGCCCCTCGAAAGAACGAGCGCCTTTCGCGGGCGCTACCACTCGTTAGGCGGGCGCATCTCGCCCCTTGACCGTGTCGCGCCGGAGGACCTGCGCATCGCCAGCCTGCTCGAGCGGGTGGAAAAGGAAGCGCCGCACGAAATCATCTTGGCCCTCGCGGCCGACGTCGAGGGCGAAGCCACGACCAACTATCTCGTCGAGATGCTGAAGAAGTATCCGGTCAACCTCACGCGCATCGCGCATGGTCTTCCCGCCGGCGGCGGCCTGGAGTCCGCCGACGAGCTGACGCTCTCCCGCGCCCTCTCTGGCCGAACGAAATTGTGATGAAGGGCCAAGGTCTCCGTGCGTGGGATGCACAAACGAGAAGTTTCGTGCTCGGCGGAATCAGTCAGCTCCGCACCTGGCCGGTGCCGCGGATGACATACTTGTAGGTCGTTAGTTCTTCGAGACCCATCGGGCCGCGCGCGTGCAATTTATCGGTGCTAATCCCAATCTCGGCGCCGAAGCCGAATTCGCCGCCATCGGTGAAGCGCGTGGAGACGTTCCAATAGACAGTCGCCGAATCGACCTCGCGCAGGAATTGTTCCGCCGTCGATTCGTTCCGCGTTACGATGCAATCGCTGTGATGCGAACCGAAGCGACCGACGTGGGCGATGGCGTCGTTCGGCGAATCGACCGTGCGCAAGGCGAGGATGAGATCGAGGAATTCGGTCGACCAATCATCTTCGATGGCGCGCCGCAGCGACTGGTATTGAAGGGCTGAAAGTTCTGCATACGCCGGTTCGTCGGCCCGCACTTCGACCTTCTTTTCCGCCAGGCGCGGCGCGAGCGCGGCCAGGAAATGCGGCATGACTTTGCGATGCACGAGCACGGTTTCAATCGCGTTGCAAACCCCCGGGCGTTGCGTCTTGGCGTTGACCACGATGTCCGTCGCCATCTCGAGATCGGCTTCCTCGTCCACGTAGACGATGCAAATTCCGTCCGAGTGTTTGATGACCGGCATGCGTGCTGCGCTCACGACCGCTTCGATCAAGGCTTTGCCGCCGCGCGGAACGATCAGGTCGATATAGCGATCCATCTCCGCCATTAGGCGGACGGCTTCGCGATCCGTCTGAGCGACGAGCAAAACACTGTCGTTAGGCAAGCCGGCCTTTTCTCCGCCCGCCTGAAGCGCCGCGGCGATCGTGAGGTTGGAACGAATCGCCTCCGAGCCACCACGCAGGATGGTGGCGTTGCCGGTTTTTGTGCAAAGGACGGCGGCATCGCTGGTCACATTCGGACGAGACTCGTAGATGATCCCGACGACTCCGATCGGGACGCGCACTTTGGAAATCCGCAGGCCTTTCGGCGTAGTCCATTCCCGGATGATCTGGCCGACTGGATCGGGCAAGGCGGCGACCTGGCGGATGCCTTCGGCCATCGCTGCGACCCGTCCCGGGTTCAGTGTGAGGCGCTCCAGCATCGCGCCCGAAAGTCCATTGCTTCGGGCCCGGATCAGATCCTCGTCATTGGCCGCGAGAATGCTCTCGCGACAGGTCACGATCTCATCCGTCATCGAGAGGAGCGCTTCGTTTTTTTGCTCGGAACTTAGCTGCGCCAAAGCGCGTGAAGCGCGACGCGCCCGGGCGCCGAGGTCAAGAATCTGAGTCTTCAAGTCCACGCGAGTTTAACTTCGTCTTTCTGTTCGAAGGGTGCGAGACAAAATCCGGCGAATGAACGACGGCAGACTCGCCTAACGAGCGCGGGTTGGGCCGGGGTTGGGGCGACGGGCGAGGAAGCGGGTGCCGGCTTTTTCGCCCGCCACCACGGCGCGAATCAGGTCGGGCCGTCGGCCATTGATGATGACGGTTGTGATTCCCGCCTCGACCGCCATTTTGACTGCCTCCAGTTTCGAAATCATGCCGCCAACAGAGAAGCGTCCTTTGCTGCCGTTGGCCAGTTTTTTTGCCCGGTCCACGTCGCGCACGACAGGAATGACTTTGCCGCTTTCATCGAGCAAACCGTCGACGCCGGTCAGAATGATAAGTAGGTCAGCGTGAGCGAGGGCAGCGACTTCGGCCGAAAGCCGATCGTTATCGCCAAAGCTTAATTCTTCCGTCGCCACCGAATCGTTCTCGTTGATGATCGGCACCACGTGTCGCGCGGCGAGGAGGCGCTCGAGAGTGTTGCCGGCGTTAGCGCGACGGACGTAGCTGTCGAGGTCGCTATAGGTGAGAAGGAGCTGGGCGACGTTCAGTTTGTAGCGCGCGAAAGCGCTCTCCCAGGCGCGCATTAGTTTAGATTGGCCGACTGCGGCGCTCGCCTGCGCGGTGGCCAGATCGGTCGGGCGCTGGGTCAGGGAAAGCACGCTTGTTCCGGCGGCGACTGCGCCGCTCGTTACCATCACGCACTGGTGCCCGGTGTGTATGAGCGCGGTCACTTGCGCGCTGAGACGCGCAAACTGTTTTACGTCCAGGCCCGGCGCATTCGCCCGGGTGAGAATGCCGGAGCCGAATTTCAGGACGATGCGGAGATGTTTGCGCCGCGATTTCTTTGAATTGGGCATGGTGATGGAGCCGCTTTTATCCGGCGCGCTGGATAAAATTCCAGTGAAAAAGGAATCGAGCACGCCTCGTGCCGCTCCCGATAAGTGGGCGGACCTTGCTCTGGCGGTGTCGAGCATTGGTCAGGCCCGAGCGGTCGGAGCGGTTGGGAATTTCGCAAGCACCAATTTTGGTCAAAATTTTACTTCCATAGTTGCCACTTATTGTTTTATTATCAGGACTTCTCAAACGTTTTGCTTATTACATCATTCATGACGCTTGGGGCGTTAAACTAAACTGGCTCGATTCATTCATTCGAATTCCTATGACCACAAACCGGCCTCGTAAACATTATCTCTGGATCTGGTTCATTTGGCTCGCTGCCTTCTATTCTGTCTGGGCGTGGCTGGTTTTTGGTAAAGGTCAATGGCCGGTGGCGAAGGCACACTGGCCGATGGCGCTGTCAATGGCGCTGGGCAGTTACGTGGCCGGGTCAACCCCAATGGGGGGAGGGACGGTGGGCTTTCCCGTGCTCGTGCTTTTTTTCAAAATGCCCGCCACGCTTGGCCGCGATTTCAGTTTCGCGATTCAAGCAATCGGGATGGTGAGCGCGGCGATCTTCATCATCGCGCGACGGCAACCGCTCGCCTGGTCGATGCTGAAGGGGACGGTGGTCGGAACGGTTATCGGGTTGCCGTTAGGCATTTTTTGGCTGGCACCGTTTATTCCGGGGCTGTGGATCAAGGTGATTTTTGCGGTCATCTGGGCAAGTTTCGGGGTTTTTCACCTTTATCGCCTCGGCGAGATTTCGGCGCATGAAGGCATGACGGAGTTTGACGAGCGCTGGGATTTCCGGGTTGGGCTTGCGATCGGTGTGTTGTCGGGTGCGACGGTGGCTTCCGTTACCGGGGTAGGGATCGACATGGTGCTCTACTCTGTCCTGATCCTGCTCTGTCGCTGCGATCTCAAGATCTCCATCCCCACCTCGGTCGTGATCATGGGCTTCACTTCCGCTCTTGGCATCCTCATCAAGAATCTTTCCACCGGCCTACAACCGGGGGTGTATGAGAACTGGCTGGCGGCATCGCCGGTCGTGGCTTTGGGCGCGCCGCTCGGAGCCTATGTCGTCAATCTGATCGGGCGAAAGCCGACCCTCTTTTTTGTCGCCATTCTGTGCGTTGGGCAATTTATCTGGACCTGTTGGGTGGAGTACGCTTCCCTCCGCGCTTTGGGTGTGATCGCGGCGCTCGCAACGGTTGGGATTTGCCTGCTCGGCTTTGAAAAACTGCGGGCGTGGGGAGCAGTCCTTGTCGGAGAAGCCAAGGCAAAACATCTCGCACGGGCTGCGGCCGCCGGGGCCGCGAAGGAAGAATCACGCGAGCTCGCGCTTCCGGTTGGGGCGGGCTGCCAAATGGACTAGCCACGCTGGCGGCGTTTTCAGAGTTGCGGTCCCGCGCCGGCCCATGCATTGATTGCGTATTCGGGCCCATACTTGAATGGCTTGCTCGCGAAGCTTTCGAAGCCAGAGCGGGCCCAAACGCTGTCAGAGCTAGTCGCAGAGTGCGGTTCATGCTTTCGTCTCTTAATCATTCGGGCCTATAGCTCAGCGGTTAGAGCAGGGGACTCATAATCCCTTGGTCCCAGGTTCGAATCCTGGTGGGCCCAGGAATTTTCGATTTGCGGTCTTCGAATCCTGATCTAATCGGTCGCATCATGCCCTGGATCGCACGGAATCGGAGAGCCCGGTCTCTTCTTCACACTCATCCTGATCCCGCCTTGCGCGATTTATCAGGACGTTTTCGCTGCGGAAAAAATCTGCTTTGTCGAACCGATTGTTGCGCGCGCATGACGCGGACGCGATTCCTCACACGATAATCGTGGTCCAGCTTTCTCGTTTTCCTCGCCTTTCGGCCGGTGTTCCCGGGATACCTGTTCGATCTCTCTTTTGCCCTAACGACTCCGTCCCTTTATTGTATTCGTTAGGCGGCACTGGCGCTCGGCTCCTGGTTGCAATATTGGGACGCACGATTTCGGCCTAACGAGGAGGGAGGCTGCACGGCGGCGCGAAAAATCGAAGTGAGGCCATGGAGTGACGGGCGGCCGCGAGCTTTCGAAAGCGCACGTTTTTTTCTCACCCCGTCGTCGGGTGACGCGCGAGAATATTCTTCGCCGGCCCGCCGTGCGCGGGTGCTGGTCTGCGATGGTGAGCGGGTCGCGGAGAATTCCGCGGCGACTCTCGGAGTCGCGGCGCGAGCCGGGATGTTTGGCCGGATCCTCGCCACTACGCCCTCGCGACCGCCTTCCTTTTTTTGTCCGGAGCGGCAGCATGGTGCTGTCAAGACTCATTAAGGCAAAAAATTCGCAATAAAAATCTCACCTTCGCTGTTCGTAGGCGTTGACATCCCCGGTCCGGCCTCCTAATAATGCTGCGTGTTAAAGAAGTTTATCCCGCAAAAACCCGCGCCGCCGGGAGCCAACTCTTCGTCCGGCCTGGGTTATGCTGAGGATCAGATGCAGTCTTCTTACCGAGAGGAAACACCGAAAACACCAACCATTAGCGAGCACCAAAAATATATGGCCGAAAATTTAGGCAAGGACATCCTCTCGAAGGATGTTGAGATCAAAGGAAGCATTAAGTTTCAAAAGGAATTGATGATCGATGGGAAAGTCGAAGGCGAGATCAATTCCGACGGTGTCTTGACGATTGGCGAGAACGCCGACATCCGCGGCGAGATCAAGACCAAATCGATCACCGTTTACGGCAAGGTGCACGGCAACATCACGGTCGGTGAGCGCTGCGAACTGAAGTCGCGCTGCACGCTGCAAGGCGATCTGAAAGCGGCTCGTCTCGTGATTGAGGAAGGCGCGACCTTCATCGGCAAGTCCGAGGTTACGAGCGGCAAGGCAAGCGTGCCCGGCGTCAGCGGCACCGCGCCGCGCCCGGAAGTCGTGCGCAATGATGAATCTCCCGCTGCGCCGAAAGCGGCGTTCGCGGGCCGTTCCTAACAAAGCCACGCGGAAAGTCTGTGGCCAAATTGCCTGCCAAGCACAGTGTGGAGTGCCCCCACTGTGGCTTTAAGCAGATGGAATACGCCGCGGCCAAGAACACTCTCTGCCGCCAGTGTGGCAAGCATTTTGTCGTTGCCAGCGAGCAGCCCGCGACGAGGCCGAGTTTCGACTTCGGCGGAGTAGCCGCGGCCCAGTCGGTCCTTCGACGCTTCGAAGGCATCTGGAGTCGGCCACGGATCACCTCAGTTGCGTGCTTTGATTGCGGCATGGCGCAGGAGCTGAACTCTGTCGCCAGTTCGACGATCTGCCCCTCGTGCAGTGTCCATATGGACCTGCGCGATTATCGGATCAATACCGCCTTCAGCCGCGCGATTCGCACCCATGGCGCGGTCTATGTCACTTCGTCGGGAGACCTCAGCAGCAGCAGCGTCGTTTGCCGATCGGCTATTATCGAAGGCAAATTGCGCGGCAGCCTGCAATGCCTCGAGAGGGTGGAATTCCGCGCCCCCGCCAAAGTGCAAGGCAAGTTGTCGGCGCCCTTAGTCGTGATCGGGAAGAGGGCGAACGTGCAATTCTTTCGCCAGCTCCAGGTTGGCTCGATCGAAATTCGCGGACGAATGTCCGGGGAGATCGTCGCCGAAACGGTCGTGACGATTCGGAGCACAGGATCACTCGACGGCAATGTCATCGCGCGGTCGATTAACGTGGAGAAGGGCGGTACGTTTGCCGGCCAGCTGGTGATCGGGCAGAAGACCTACGAGCAGGCCGAATTGCTGCCCGACTTCGAAGGGACAACTCCGAAGTCCGGGAACAAGCTACGCCGTCCGCCGGCGCAGCCGTACGGTTTGCCGGCGACTTCCTAACGTCCGGCTCGATGCAAAGACTCTTTCCGCGGAGTCCTTACGAGCGGCTCGGGGGTTACGTTCACCTGCCGCGTTTGATCGACAAGGCGCGGCTACATCGCAAAGGCCTGCTGAATGGCTACAACTACAAAACGGTCGGATTCGATAAGCACCTCCTCGCATTTTTGAAAATCGATCCCGACGACTTCGAGAAGGCCGCGAACGAGCTCGAGCACGATACGCCGATCCTCGAGTGGATTCGAGAGCACGCCACCCGGCATGCGCCGGAAGAGATCGAGCAGTGGAACCAGGTCATGATTTCGCGTCATCCCGATACCGCGGCAAAAAAGGCGCGTTTCGTTCATTTTCTGAAGGAAGCCGGCGGAGAAGGTCGCAAGGACATTCGAACCTACTTCGACCTGATCGAGTTCGATGAGGGCAGGCTGAAATAGCGAATCCGGCGCGCCTATCGAGAGCGACTACCTGGCAAACCGGGCAAAGATGCGGTTCGCTTCCGCGAGCGTTTCCTTGCTCCCAATGTCGTACCAGGTCCCGCTGATTTGATGCGTCTTCACTGGTTGCCGCGTGTGCAGCCATTGGATGAAACGCCCCGGCTGATCCGGATTATTTCCCTCCGCGATGTAGTTCGCGAAGAGTTTGAGCGCCGCCGGCGAGAAATAATAAAGCGCAATCCCGCTCAAGGTCGTCTCCGGTTTGGTCGGCTTTTCCTCGAAGTGCGTGATGATTCCATCCGCATCGATCGTGATCGCGGAATATTTCTTCATCGCTTCGAGATCGCCCACGTCATAGGTCGCGAGAGTAGCGAGCGATCCACGCGCGCTTGCAGCAAAATCAGTCAACGGTTCGCTAAACAAATTGTCGCCCGCGACCACAATGAGGGGCTCGTCCGTCAACTTCTCGCGCTCGAGCACGAGGTGGATATCGCCGATCGCGCCGAGCTTATCCGCATCGCTCCGCGAACCGTCGTTCACGATCTTGAATTTCATCTTCGGTTGCGACTTCGCGTAATTCTTTGCCCATTCCTCGAAGTCCCTCGTGAACTTGTCGTTCGTTACGACGTAGACCGCGCCGATACCCGGGATCGGGGCGAGATGATCGAGCACCCACTCGATCATCGGCTTGCCGGCCACTTCCAGCAGCGGCTTTGCCTTGTTCAGGGTCAACGGGTAAAGCCGGGTCGCGTAGCCGGCAGCGAGAATGAGGACGTTCATAAGAAAATGGAGCCCGAAACTAGAGTGCCTCGCGCGATTGCGCAAAACCGCGCGCGCGCGTCGTTAGGCTTGCGCGACCGTCGCGCTGTGCAATTGCCGCTGCAACTCATCCACCCGGCTGGTCTCGGTAATTTTCCCGCGCGTCGTCGCGTCCGTGACGTAGAAGGTGTCGATCGCCGCGCCCTTCTCGGTGCTGATCCGCGAGAGAGTGATGTAGACGTTGTTCCGGCCAAGACAGGAGACGAGATCGTAGAGCAGGCCGAGCCGATCGGGCGCTTCCACCTGGATGAGCGTGCAGGCGGGGTGGCTCTTGTTTTCGATCCTGATGCGGGTGGGGAAATTGATCTCGGGCACGCGCCTGCTGTTTCGGCGACGGACCTCTGCGAGAAGTGGCGCAAAATCGAAGCGCTCGTCCTTCAAAGCGAGAGACAGCTTCGATTCCACCGTCGCGATTTCAGCCTCGCTTGTTACCGGCCCCAGCTTCTCGTTCCGCACCCGAAAAACATCGAGCGCCAGATTATCGCCCCGCGTAAAAATGTCCGCGCTCAGGATATTAAGCGAAGCGACGGCAAACGCACCCGCGATGCTGGCCAGGAGATGTTGCCGATCCCAGGTGACGATGGAGACGACGCTGTGACCTTGCTCCGGCAGCGCTTCCCAGCGCAGAGCGGGCGCAAAAGCCGGCTTGTCGCCGAGGTAAATCTTTCGCCAGAGTCTGCGAAATAGGTCGAGGTGTGCTCCAATTTCGTCGGCGCCGAAAGTCCGGAAATAATTGTCTGGCATGTAATCGAAATGCGCCTCGATCTCTTCCGCGAAATCGGGAGCGAGTCTGGCAGCGACGGACTGATGGAGTCGCTCGCGTTCCATTTTCAACTGTGCCACGAACCCTTCCTGGTCCTGCAGATAGCGAGAGGCCGCGCGATAAAGGTTCCAAACGAGCGATTCCTTCCAATCCGACCAGGCGTCGGTCGTGCCTTGTCCATCGGCCAGGGTGAGAAGCATGAGCGCGTCGAGGTTCGCCTGCGACTTCACGATGTGGGCGAATTCGATCACGGTTGCGGGGTCATCGACATTTCGCTGTTGCGCCATACTGGAGAGCGTGACGTGATGATCGACCAGTAAAAGGAGAGAACGGCGCTGCTCCGAGCTGAGTCGCAAGCGCGCGGCCACTCCTTGCGCAAAAAGCGCGCTCGCTTCCGAATGCGGCCGTGCACCGACCCCCTTTCCGGTATCGTGCATGAGCAGCGCCAAATAGAGAACGTAGGGATCGGAGATGGCTTCGAACAGTTTTCGGTAAGGCTGCAGTTTGGGATCCGGCGTCTTGCGCAGTTCATCCAGTTTGTCGAGGCAAACGAGCGTGTGTTCGTCCGCGGTGTACCGATGAAAATACTCGTGCTGCACGAGGCAGGTTAGCTGTCCAAACTCCGGCAAATAACGTCCCAGAAAATCGACCTCGTGCATCAGGCGCAGGATGCGTGCGACCTTGCCTTTGCGCGCCAGAATGCGCGCAAAGATTTCCCGGGGCGCCTTGGCATAACGGAATTCGCGCGTTACGAAGCGCAGCCGACGCCCAAGCGCGTCCATCAGTTCCGCGCTCAACTCCAGCTCGCGCTCCTGCGCGTGCTCGAACGCTTGCATCATTTGTTCCGGCTCGCGGACGAAGAGTTGCGGATCATTAACGTGCAGTTGCCGGCCGCGACTGAAGAAGTTGTCGAAGTGCTCCGCCCGCGTCTCGCGGCGCGGCAGCAACGGGAAAAAGAGCCGGCGCGCCGTTGTCGCCGCGCCGGTCGCGAATCGTTCGGTTAACCGTTCCGTGATCCGGAAAATATTTCGCGTGTGCTCGTAGTAATCCTTCATGAACGCTTCGTTGCGGGCTACGGGCGTGTTCTGCCGGTAACCGAGCTCGCGCGCGACCTCCGGTTGGAGGCTGAGATGCAGGACATCGGTTGACCGTTCGTTGGTGTAGTGGAGCTGCGTCCGGACGCGGAGGAGAAAATCGTAGGCGGCATCGATTCGGCGGCGGCCCTCCGCACTCAGCCAGTCCTTCCCGACCAGATGGGTTGTGGTTAGGGCCCCTTCCTTGAAATAGGTGATCCAGAGAAGGTTTTGATAATCGCGCAGACCGCCGCAGCCCCGCTTCACGTTAGGCTCCTGCAGGTAAACGTTGTTGCCAAATTTCTTATGGCGTTGCGCCTGGTCTTCCATGCGGGCCGCGATGTATTCCCGTTCGTGTCCCTTGACGCAGTGCCGACGAAATTGTGCGCGGAAATGCTGGAAGAGTTCCGGATCGCCCGCCAAATGTCGCGCTTCCAGCATCGCCGTCTTGGTCAACATGTCGCCGTTGGCCTGGGCCACGGCTTCGCGTACCGAACGGGTCGAGTGCCCAACCTTGAACCCGACGTCCCAGAGAAAATAAAGGACCTGCTCGACCGTCTGCGCGAGCGACTCGGGCACTTCCTTGCCAGTATGCGGGTGAAGAAACATCACATCGACATCGCTCCCCGGGTTAAGCTCGCCGCGACCGTAACCACCTAGCGCGACCAGGCTCAATGGGATGACCTTCTTCCTGCTGCGCGCTTCGGCCGCCGCACTCGCGGCGCCAAAAACATGGCGGAGCACAATATCGATGAGCGAGGCGCGGCTCGCGCAGACTTCGCGCCCGCCCCCTCCCGCCTTATGCCGCAGTCGGAGGCGGTGATTTTCGATCTTGAGAAACTTCTGATAGAGAGGCAGCAGATGGGGAGGATCGGCCTCGCGCGCAACGGCAAATTCGCGTTGCGCGTGCTCCAGAACTTTATCCTGTTGAGGAGACATTGGCAGGTGGAGTAAGGGAGTAGTGCAGTGGTGGAGTCATGGGCCAGCTTCCGCCCTACTCCTTGTGATTCCAACCCTCCATTACCAACCGCCCCTCACAACTGAATCTGGTAACGCTTCATCTTGTTATAGAGCGTCGGCCGCTGGATGCCGAGTAAGGCGGCTGCCTTCTTTTTGTTGCCGTGACATTGCGCGAGCGCGTCGAGAATCGCGTTCCGCTCCATCTCGTGCAGGCTGCGCACTAAACCGGGAGTCGAGTTGGCCCCCCGTTCCGTCTTTTGCAGGGCAGCCGGCAGGCGTACTTCGGCTGGTAATTCTTTCACCGTGACCTGGTCCTGGCGCGCGAGGACCACCGCATATTCCATCGCATTCTGGAGTTCGCGCACGTTCCCTGGCCAGTCGTATTCGAGCAATTTTTGAAATGCTTCCGGTGCAATCGACGGCTCCGGTTTCCCGAGTTGCTGGGCGAACCTTTTCACGAATGAGGCGACAAGCGGCGGGATGTCTTCCTTTCGTTCCCGCAACGGCGGCAACTCGATCTGGAAAGTGTTGAGTCGGTAATAGAGATCGGAGCGCAGCCGATTCTCAGCCAGGGCCTGATGCACCGGGCGGTTGGTCGCCGCCACGACCCGGAAATCCGCTTTCAAAGTCTGAGTGCTGCCTAACGGGCGAAATTCCCGCTCCTGCAGGACGCGCAAAAATCGCGTCTGCAGTTCGGCCGGCATCTCTGAGATTTCGTCGAGGAAAAGCGTGCTCCCATCTGCCGCGGCGATCATGCCACGGAAATCATTCGTCGCGCCGGTGAAGGCGCCTTTCACGTAACCGAACAATTCGCCCTCGATCATCGCCTGCGGGAAGGCCGCGCAGTTCAACTTCACCATCGGCTTGTCTGCTCGCCGGCTCCGGCTGTGAATTACGTTTGCGATGATTTCCTTGCCAACGCCGCTTTCGCCGGTGAGGAGAACGTTGGCCTCCGAGGGTGCCATCGCGGTAATCAGCTCATCGATCTGCTGCATCACTTTGCTCTGGAAAACGGGCGCGAGGCGCGTCTCCGCTTCGGCCAGTCGCTTCTTCAATTGCTGCGTCGTGGCGCGCAGCTCGAAGGTCTCGCGAAGGAGCGATTGCTTCTCGAGCGCCTTTTCCACCAGGCTGAGCAGTTCTTCCGGCGCGTACGGTTTGCTGATGAAGTGATAGGCGCCACGCTTGATCGATTCGATCGCGTTACTGAGCGAGTCATGCGCCGAAAGAATGATGACCTGCGTTTCGGGATGTTCGGTCTTGATTTGGTCGAGCGTCTGCAGACCATCGGCATCCGGCAGTTGCAGGTCGAGCAGGACGAGCGCCGGGCTTTTGCTCGTGAGCAGACGCATGCCCCCGGCTGCGTTGTTGGCCACTTCCACCGCATAGCCATGCCGGCCTAACAACGCTTCGAGCGTCATCAGGATCGGACGTTCGTCGTCAATGATAAGAACGCGCTGGCTGGCGGCAGTCATCGCAAGCTCCTGCCGGGGCGGGCCGGCCGCGCCGGCTCAGAGCACAAGACGAGGCAGGTTGATCGTTGTGACCAGAAGCGAAGCGGCCGGATCAAACTCTGCGCGAAAGGTGCCATGGTGCGCTTCGAAAATACTGCGCGCCCGGAAGAGGCCAAGACCATAATGTCCATGCCGGATTCGTTCGAAGGGGCGCGCGCCCCAGTTCTCCGTCGCGATGTCGAACCCCGCCTTCGGTTCGCTCAGGGAAAACTCGATCGCATCGCCGGCCTTGCGCGCCTCGAAAACTATCGTGCCTTCGCTCCGGCCATGGGTGAAGGCATTCCCGAACAATTCGGCAAAGGCTTGGAGCAAGAGCTGCGGATCGATCTCGAATGCCTCTGCGCCTAACGAACCTTTCCATTCGATTGCGGCCGCCTCCTCCGTCTGCTCGCGCTCCAGTTTCGCGCGCAAATCCTCGACGAATTCCCGGGCCTGATAGGTCATCGTCGTCAACCGAATTTTCGCGAGGAGATCGCAGAGTTTTTGCAAATCGGCTTCCAACTGGCCGGTCAGCTCGCGCAACCGCTGGATTTCGTTTCCTGCTTCCGGCTCTTCGACGAGGTCCTTCAGAACGGCACACTGAAGCTCGATCGCGTTCAGATGATTGCGTAAATCGTGATTAAGCTGGCTGACGAATCGCGTCATCGCCGGCCAGGGAATGTTCGGTTCCTTCGGTTCCGCTTGCGGCATGGAGAAGCGCGAACATCGCCGTTCGCGAGCGAAGCGAATCTAGGCGCCGGCGCGCCATCCGCTACTTAATCCGCGAAAATTCTTCCGCGCCCGGCGCCGCGCCACTGGCCTGGATTGATGGATCGTTCGCTGCCAGATGCTGCAGCACATGATATACATCCTCGGGCTCCGCTTCGATCTGGCCGGCGATCGCTTCCGCGGTCGTGCCTTTAGCGCTGAGTTGCGCGAGCACTTTCGGCTGCAACTGCAGAATGCGGGTGGCTGCTTTCTTGCCCGCTTCCACTCCCGGTTGATGATACGCGTTCACGTTCACGAGCGAGCCATAAAAGCCGACCGACCTTTCGTATAGTGCAATGAGCGCGCCGACATGAAATGCGTCGACCTGCGAAATGCCGAGGGTGATCGAGTCGCGCCCATTTTCGTAAAGCGCGGCGCGCGTCCCGCGAAGAAACCCCTGCAGATAATCGCCGCTCGTCACCTCCGGCTCGACTTCGAACTTCTCCGTCGCGCGGTCCTTCCCTACCTCAATGAAGGTAGCGAAAAAATTTGGCACACCGTCGCGCAATTGCTGCACATAGGCGTGTTGGTCGGTCGAGCCCTTGTTGCCGTAGACCGCGATGCCCTGGTGCACCACTTTGCCTGCAAGATCCTTTTCTTTGCCTAACGACTCCATGACCAGCTGCTGCAAATATTTGCTAAAGAGCGCGAGCCGGTCCTTGTAGGGCAGGATGACCATGTCTTTTTTGCCCTCTCCGTCGCCCGCCTCATACCACATCAGGGCGAGGAGCATGGCGGCATTTTGCATCTCGTTAGGCTGGCGCGTTTCTGCATCCATCGCCGCCGCTCCCTTCAAGAAATTCTCCACGTCGAGCCCCTGGAGAGCGGCCGGGACGAGGCCGACCGCACTCATCACCGAGGTCCGGCCACCGATCCAATCGAACATTGGGAAACGTGCCAGCCAGTGGTTGGATTCCGCGTACTTATCCAGGTCACTTCCTTCGCCCGTGACGGCGACCGCCTGCTTCCCGAAATCCAGGCCCGCCTTTTCAAAGCGGGCCTTCGCTTCCAGCATTCCGTTGCGTGTTTCTTTCGTCCCGCCCGATTTCGAAATTACCACCACCAGGGTGTGATCGAGTCCTCGCCCGATCCGATCGAAAACCCGATCGAAGCCATCCGGATCAGTGTTATCGAAAAAGAAAACGTCCATCAGGTCATGGTTGGAGCCGAGTGCGTCCGCGATAAACTGGGGGCCGAGTGCGGAGCCGCCGATCCCGATGAGCAGGACATGCTCGAACGGACGCCCGCTTGGCGCGGCGATGCGCCCGACGTGCACGTCGGAAGCAAACTTCAGAATGCGGGATTTGGTTTGCTCGACATCGGCGCGCAGTTCGTCGTTAGGGGCAAGGGCCGCATCGCGCAGCCAGTAGTGCCCGACCATCCGGTTTTCATCCGGGTTGGCGATCCCGCCCGCTTCCAGTTCGCGCATGGCGGCAAAGGCCTGCTCGACCTTCGGTTGCATTTTCTCGAAGAACCCGTCCGGAAAACGCATCCGGCTGATGTCGATGGAAAACCCGAGATCGTCGTAACGCAGGAAATATTGCTGGAAGCGTTGCCAGAGAGATTGCGAGGCCATTTTTGCAGATAATCTCTATTCGGCTAACAGGGCAAGCGCCGATCGCACCGGCGAAGGTTCATTGATGGATTGTGGCTAACAAACCGGGGTGGGGAAATCGAGGCTTGACGATCTTCGACGAATCTTAACGAGCTGTGCCGGCCGTAAGGCTTCTCCGTGGCCCGGGATCACGGGGCAGTCAGATAAAGCAGCCAACAAAAAATGAAAACGAAACTCGCATCAGGTTCGTATCGGCTGGTCGTCATGCTCGGCACCATCATGAGCTTGTCATTCGGTGTGTCCGCCGCCCGCGGAGACTTGTCATTTTCCGACAGCTTTCAATATCTCGCCGGTCCACTCGACGGTCAGGGTCCTCCGCCCGGCGCGCCTGCCGGCCAAACTGGATGGGCCACCCAAACCGGCAATCCACAGATCGTGCCGCTGGGTCTTACTTACGGGAGGATTTTTGCCGCCGGTGGCTCGACCTCTTTTTCCGGCACGAATTTCGATTACGCGACCGCGAATCTCTCGCCGGTGAACAGCGGTGTAGTCTCGATCGGTTTTCTTTTCCAGTTGACCAGCGGGAGCGATTCCACCGGTTATGCCGTGCTCAATGCGGGAGGCTTCACCTCCAGTCAACCTGGCTTCGGCCTGATCTTCGGTACCGGGCTGCTGGGAATCGATAACGGCACTGGAGGCGCGGGCATCTCGTTAACCGGAATCGCGCCGAGCGCGACGGCGCAATGGCTGGTCGTCGAGTTGGATTTTACTGCGGGCAGCGAAGCGCTCTTCGTCAATCCGGATTTCCAATCCGAAGAGGCCGGACGCGCGGGTCAGGATGTCGTCGGACTTCAAGGCCGCCGGCGTCAACAAACTCTTTCTCGACGTCGGAATGAATAGCGGTGTCTGGCAATATGACGAAATTCGGGTCGGGACGACCTTCGGCGAGATTGCCCGAGGGCACTGAGGTCAGCCCGGTCGAAGAATCGCCGGCTAGTCAGCTGCTTCCGCTCGTTAGGCGCAAGGCCTGCGCCCGGCGGCTGGGACCGGCAACCCGTTGACCTCGCCGGCCGTGTTGTTCGCCGGCGTTAGCCGCCTTTCTTTTCCGCGGGCTCTTTCTCCCCGTGGTCGCTGTCCTTATCCTCGTCCCAGCCGATCTTGCGTCCCTTGTTTTGCTCTTCCAGCCAGGCCATGAGCGGTTGGAAATAATCCACCATCGCGCGGGTCGAAAGATCCTCGCCCGTCGCCTCTTTCAACACTTTGCGCCAATCCTCCGTCCCGCCTTTTTTCAAAATATTGTAGAGCCATTGGCCGACCTCTTTGTTGCCGGCGTAGTTACACGATTGCGGCGGCTGATGCAGAATGTGGCGCGCGATATAATCGTTGAGCTGGAATTTCAGCACCGTCGCGACCGCGTAATTATAATAATAAGCCGGGGTGTCGTTGATGTGTGTCTTGCTCGCGTAATCGGCGTCCGCCTCGGTTCGTTTGCTCGGCGGCTCGACCCCCTGGAACTTGCTCACGTATTCCCACCAGCGCTCGTTCCACTCATTGTTGTCGAGGTGATGCGCGTAAACGTCGGCCTCCCAATGCGTCATCGTGCCGGAAGCGAAAAAGATAAAAGGCACCGAACGGGCGAGCGCGTCATCGAGCAGGAACTGCGTTTTGTCCCACTTGAAATCGGGGGGCAGAAACCCCTTCGCCTGGAGGTAAGGCACCTGGCTGGAAGCGAGCGCGGCCAGCTCGCCGATTCCCTCGTGGAAGCCAGGATTGGCCCCGATACGCAGGAGCGGAGGAACCTCCGGCCGGGTATAGGATTCGAAATAATGCCCGTGCCCGAGTTCGTGATGCGCGGTGTAGAACCATTCTGAATTCGGCTCGATATTTTGCAGGGAGCGAATGTCGTTCTCCAGGTCGATGTGCCAGCACGAGGCGTGGGCGTTTTTCTTCCGCGGATTGCCCGGAGGCACCGGATACAGGTCGGACCTCACCCAAAAGGACGCCGGCAGCGGCTTGAATCCGAGCCCGAGATAAAAATCCTCGGCCGTTCTGGCGATCCATTCCGCGGTCCTGCCTTTGAAATAGGGATCGATATTGGCGGCCTCGACAATTCCAGTCCAGTTCTGGGCCCAGCGATTATTCAACCAGTGGGCCGGGATCTTGTTCGGCACCGGCTGATGATATTTCTCCGCCAGTTTGTATTTCACCCAGGTGTGCAACTGGAGGTAGAGCGGTCGGAGATCTTTCATGAACTGGTCGTTCATCTTCAGCATCTCGTCCGTCGTCATCCCGTAGGAGGCGACTTCGAGCGCGAAATAGTCAGGATAATTCAGCTCGCCCGCCACGCCGTTGCGCAGGTGTTGCAGGCCGGCAAGATTATCGCGCAAAGTTGCACCGATTTTCTTCGACGCTTCCCAGACGGCTTTTCGTTCGTTCAGATCGGTGCTCTTACTCAGCAGATCATCGATCTGGTTGGCGGTGATCGGTTTCCCTTGGTAGATGAACCGGTAGCTGTTCATCATCGACGCCTGCCTCGTCTCGGCTTCGATGCGGCGACGGACGAGATACGGGTTTGTCATCGGGTATTCCCCCGCATTCAGGAGCACCTGATTGAGTTCCCGGACCGTCAGAGGCTCTAATTCGGTGCGATGCCCAAGCAAATCGCGCGCGTCATTAATCAACTCGGGACTGCCGTTAAAGGCAGCGTATGCTTTGGTCGCGGTCGCCGAGGCCGCGTCATGCTCCGGCGTTACGTCCGTCGCCGCGGCCCACTGCGCTTCGCTGTTCACCGTATAGAGCGCCTGGTAGGTTGCGTTTACGAGCGCCAGAAATCGATCGGCTCGTTCCTGGATTGGCGATGTGCTCCTCGCGGAAGTCGCTGAAGCGGGTGCCGGCGAAGATGACGGCGCGCCAAGAAGCGCAAACGGCAGAGTCGTTAGGGCGAACGCGACGGTGAGCAGTCGGAGAGAGTACATGGGCGGACAATTAATCCGCCCATGGTTGCAGGGCAAGCCTTGGAGGGACGACCGGCGCGTCGTCCGTTTTTCTCTTCCGTCATTTCGACGTCAACAAAAGAGCGTACCCAACAGCCGGAAACACGCACGGGACGGCGCCCGTCCCTCCGGGGCGTCGCTACATCTGTTCGATGACGTTGTCGCCGAAAGCCGAACACTTGATCTCGGTTGCGCCCTCCATCAGGCGGGCGAAATCATAGGTGACTCGCTTGCTTGCGATCGCGCCGTTCAGGCCCTTCACGATGAGATCCGCCGCTTCCGTCCAGCCCATGTAACGGAGCATCATCTCGCCCGACAAGATCACCGAGCCCGGGTTTACCTTGTCCAGGTTCGCATATTTCGGTGCCGTGCCGTGGGTCGCTTCGAAAACGGCGTGGCCCGTAATGTAATTGATGTTTCCGCCGGGCGCGATGCCGATTCCGCCCACCTGCGCTGCGAGCGCGTCACTCAGATAATCGCCGTTTAGGTTCAGCGTCGCGATCACGTCGAAATCCTCCGGTCGCGTCAGCACCTGCTGGAGTGTGATGTCGGCGATCGCATCCTTGATCACGATGCCGGCGCCCGGTTTGCCTTCAGGGATCTTGCACCATGGCCCGCCGTCGAGTTCCTCAGCACCAAAGAACTGTTTCGCCGTCGAGTAACCCCAGTCGCGAAAAGCGCCCTCGGTGAACTTCATGATGTTACCCTTGTGCACGAGCGTGACGCTCTTGCGCTTGTTTAGGATCGCGTAGCTGATCGCACTGTGAATCAGGCGCACGCTGCCGGAATAGCTCACCGGCTTGATTCCGATACCAACACGCACATCGATTGGGAAATCTTTCGCGCCAACCGCCTGCCAGAAATCTTTCGCTTTCGCCTCGGTGCCGAAGCGAATCTTCGCAAATGCCTTGGGAAATTCTTTCTCCAGAAAATCGAGCAGTTTCTTCGCTTCCGGAGTACCCCCGGCCCACTCGATTCCGGCGTAAATGTCTTCGGTGTTTTCGCGAAAGATCACCATGTCAACTTTCTCCGGGCGCTTCACCGGCGAGGGAACACCTTGGAAATACTGCACCGGCCGCAGACAAACGTAGAGGTCGAGCATCTGCCGCAGGGCGACGTTAAGCGAGCTGATCCCGCCGCCGACCGGTGTCGTTAGGGGGCCTTTGATTCCGACGAGATATTCGCGGAAAGCCGTGACGGTGTCGTCCGGCAGCCAGTTATCGAATTTGTCCTTTGCCGCCTGACCCGCGAAAACCTCAAACCACGAAATCTTTTTCTTTCCGCCGTAAGCCTTCTCCACCGCCGCATCCATCACCCGCACACTCGCGGCCCAGATATCGGGCCCGGTGCCATCGCCCCGGATGAACGGGATCACCGGATGATCCGGCACGGTCAATTTGTCGGTTCTGCTGATCTTGTCACCGGCGGGCGGAGTAAGGTCTTTGTAAGGCATGGCCGAACTTAGGTGGAAAGTGCAAAGTGAAAAGCAGAAGGTGCCACGGATTCGATCAGATGGCCGACGCGGTGACTGCCACGCCGTAGCTTAAGCGAAGGCGGGTAGCCGCAGGCGTGTCGCCCGCAAGACCGGCAATGAATCCGGAACGGAGGCCGTAACGAGGCAGGACCGAGACCGGGCTTTCAAAGCCGGAAGGTAGCGGTTGAATGGAATTCCAGAAGCCAGCGGCATGGCCGGTCTGTTCCAGCTAAAGCTGTATTCAGCCTGTCCTTGTCGCGGCGCGTCTCTTGTTCGCCATGAAATAAAGCACCGGCACAGCCATGCGGCTGATAAGCAACGACGCGATTTCGCCGGCCATCAGCGCGATGGCAAGTCCTTTGAAAATCGGATCCGCCAGGATGACGCTCGCGCCTACCACCACGGCCATCGCGGTCAGGAGCATCGGGCGGAAGCGGACGGCGCCGGCATCGACAACCGCGTCGGCCAGCGGCATGCCTTCGGCGAGACGCTGCTCGATGAAATCGACCAGGATGATCGAATTGCGCACCACGATTCCGGCGCCGGCCATGAAGCCGATCATCGAGGTGGCGGAAAAGAACGCGCCGAGCAATCCGTGCGCGGGCAGGATGCCGACGAGCGAGAAGGGGATCGCGGCCATCACCACGATCGGTGTGATAAAGCTCCGGAACCATCCGACCATCAAGACGTAGATCAGCACGAGGACCACGGCGAAGGCGGAGCCGAGGTCGCGGAAGACTTCGATCGTGATTTGCCATTCGCCATCCCATTTCAACGCTGGCTTGGATTCGGTGAAAGGCTGGACAGCGTTGTAGATTTGCACCGGCGTGCCGTCGCCGCCGAACTCGTGGGTGTCGAGCTTCGCGATCGCCTTGTTCATTTTCAGGATCGCGTAAACGGGACTTTCGATGACGTCGGCGACGTCGCCGATCACGTAGGTCACCGGCATCAGGTTTTTGTGATAGATGCTTTTCTCGGTCGTGGTCTGCTCAATCTGGACCAGCTCGCGCAGCGGGATGAGCGGCGCCGCGCCGGTGGCGCCCGGCTCGGGCAGCGCGTTGGCGTCGCCGGAGCGGACGCGTAAAGCGAGCAATTCGTCCGGCGTGGTGCGCGCGGAACGCGGCAGCTCGAGCATGATGTTGACGTCTTCCTTTTCGCGCGGGAGGTGGAGCAGATCGACCGATTCGCCACCGACGGCGATGCGCAACGTCTCCGAGATTGTCTCGGCGCTGATCCCATGGAGCGCGGCCTTTTCCTTGTCGATGACAAATCGCGCCTTCGGCTGGTCGGCCTCGACATACCAATCGACATCGACCACGCCCGGGGTGCTCTTGAAAATGTCCCGCACTTTGCGAGCGAGCGCGTGGCGATCCGATTCGTTAGGGCCGTAAACCTCGGCCACGAGCGTTTGCAGGACCGGCGGGCCGGGCGGCACTTCCGCGACGGCGACGCGTGCATCGTATTTCGCGGCGATCGCTGCGACGCGCGGGCGAACGCGTTTGGCGATGTCGTGACTCTGCGCACTCCGGTCTCCTTTCGGCAGCAGATTCACCTGGATGTCCGCGACGTTGGCGCCCTCGCGGAGGAAGTAGTGCCGGACGAGTCCGTTGAAATTGTATGGCGCGGAGACGCCGGCGTAGATCTGGTAATCGGTCACGTCCGGCTCGGTCCGGACAGCGGCGGCGATTTCGCGCGCAGCCTGCGCGGTGCGTTCGAGTGAGCTCCCCTCGGGCATGTTCAGGATTACCTGGAACTCGCTCTTGTTATCGAAGGGCAGCATTTTCACCTTCACCCAGCCGAGCGCGACGAGGCCCATCGCAAGCAGGAGCAGCGCGCTGATCGAGCCGATAAAAATCCAGCGCCAGCGCGGTTGCGCGATCATCGGCCCCATCAGTCGCCGATAGATCCGGGTAAAGAAATCCTCCTCATGCGCGAAGTGACTGTGCGGACCGGCGGGCGCGGTGCCTTCGGTCAACCGCGAATACTTTTTCCCCCACCGCAAGATCCGGATCGACGCCCAGGGCGTGACGATAAAGGCGATGGCAAGCGACCAGCCCATCGCCGCGCTCGCGCCGATCGGGATTGGTCGCATGTATGGTCCCATCAATCCGCCGACGAACGCCATTGGCAGGACCGCGGCGATGACGGCGAAAGTCGCGAGGATCGTTGGGTTGCCGACTTCGCTGACCGCTTCAACCGCGATCGCGGCCCAGTTGCGGCCTTTGTTCTGCCGGAGATGAAAATGGCGGACGATGTTTTCCACCACCACGATCGCGTCATCGACCAGGATGCCGATGGAGAAGATGAGCGCGAAGAGCGTGATGCGATTGAGGGTGAAGCCGAGCAAGTAAAAAACGAGCAAGGTGAGCGCGAGCGTGGCCGGGATGGCGAGCGCAACAATCATCGATTCGCGCCAGCCAAGCGTGAGCCAGATGAGAAGCGACACTCCGATGACGGCGAGGCCCATGTGAAAGAGCAGTTCGTTCGATTTTTCCGCCGCCGTCTCGCCGTAGTTGCGCGTGATGGAGACTGCGACATCGCGCGGTATAAGCGTGCCCTTGAGCGTCTCAATCTTGCGCAGCACGCCGCGGGTAACGGAGATCGCGTTCGCGCCCGGGCGCTTCGCGATGCTGAGCGTGACAGCCGGTTCTTCATCCGGTGCGGAGGAGCGCGCCGCGCCGTGGCCGAAGAAGGTGTAGTTCGAAGGCTCTTCCGCTCCATCCACGATTCTGGCCACCTCGCGCAGATAGACGGGCCGACCGCCGAAGACGCCCACGACCACATTCCCCACATCCTCAGCGCTGGTCAGGAATGCGCCGGTTTCGATCACGAACTCCTGATTGTTCGTCGTTAGGCCACCGGAGCGATACTGCCGGTTCGCCTGTTGCAGCATCGGCACGAGGCCGGCCGCGCTCAGATTGCGCGAGGCGAGGCGCACCGGATCGAGCAGCACGCGTACCTGACGCCGCGCGCCGCCGATGATCGTTGTCTCCGCGACGAGCGGGACTGCTTTAACTGCGTCGTCTACCTCCGCAACCAAGCGGCGGAGCGTGAGATGATCGTAGCGCGCACTGTGAAAAGTAAGCGCGAGAATCGGGACGTCATCGATCGACTTCGGCTTGATCAACGGCGTGCCCACGCCATGTGGAATGCGATCGTAGTTCGAGCGCAGCTTTTCCGTCAGCCTAACGAGGCATTCCTCGGGATTGGAGCCGACCTTGAAACGCACGATGACGAGGCTCTCGCTATCCCGCGAAGTCGAGTAAATGTATTCCACGCCCGGAATTTCCCAGAGCAGCTTTTCCATCGGGCGCGTTGCGCGTTCCTCGACTTCCTTCGCGCTGAAACCGGCCATGTTCACCATCACATCCACCATCGGCACCTTGATCTGAGGCTCCTCCTCGCGCGGCAGCAGAACGATCGCCGCGATCCCGAGCAGGATCGACGCGATGACGATGAGCGGCGTGAGCTTCGAGTTGATGAAAGCGCGCGCGATGCGCCCGGCGACGCCGCTCGCTCGCGGAGCGTCCGCGCTCATTGCTTCAAGGTAACGGGCTGGCCGTCGCGCAATGACGCCGCGTCTTCGCTCACCACACGCTCGCCGGGGCTAAGGCCGGCGAGAATTTCCACTTCACCGCCGGCGTGCTCGCCGGTGCGGACGAGGCGGAGTTGGGCGTGTTGGTTCACAACGACGAAGACGCACTCCATTTGTCCACGGATCACGACCGCCGATCGGGGGACGCGGATCGATTTGTTCTCGCCGGTCGGGACCCAGACCCGACCGAACTGGCCGCTGCGCAGGCCTTCCGCGGTGGGCAGATCAAGCTTAACGAGAAAAGTGCGACTTGCGGGGTCGGCGACAGGTGCCACTTCGACGACCGTCCCTTCGATCGGCCCCGAGTCCTGGGCCACCTGCACAGGAAGTTTGGCGCCGAGTTTGACGTGTCCGATGAGTGCCTCGGGCACGTCGGCTTCGAAACGCAACGCGTGCGGATCTTCCATCTCGATGATCGGTTTGCCGGGCGCGGCAAGGTCGCCGACATCAGCCAGTTTGCGCGTCACGATTCCATCGAAGGGCGCGACGATTTTTGTGTAGCCAAGCATCGTCTCCATCTCCCGGGCCGCGCCCTCCGCGACACTGGCTCGCGCCTGGACGGCGTCGAAATCGGCTTGCGTCGTGATTTTTTTGTCGAGCAACTCGCGACCGCGTGCGAGATCGCGCGTCGCCTGTTGACGGAGGGCAAGCGCCTGGTCGAGCCTGGCCTGGATCTCGCGTGGATCGAGTTGCGCGATCAAATCGCCGGCCTTCACCATCTGGCCCGGGGCGACGAGCAGCGCTTCGATCCGCGCGCTCACTTTTGCTTCAATTGCAGCGCGAAGTTTTGCCCGCACCGTGCCGACAACTTCCTCGCTCGACGGGCGCTCCTTGTTTTCTACCACGACGGTGCGAACCGCTAGGGGCGGGAGCGACTCGGGCTCGGTCTCCTTTTTCGAATGACACGCGACTAGCGCGAGAGCGAGCGCGAGGAGTGAACGCAGGAACTTCATCGGCGCCTATTGTGGCGCGGCGCCGCACTCTTCGCCGGTCCGGCCGATGCCGAGCTTGAGAAGAATGCGCTCAAGCGGACAGAAGCCAGTGAAGGCGGTCTGGAATAAGTTCAGCCCGACAAAGGCTGCGAGAAGCAACCAGAGTTGGTTGACCCAGACACCGAGGCCGAGGCCGGTGAGCACGAGCGTGCCGGCGACGAGATAGATGATGCTTTGGATTTTCATGGCTTGGTGAAGTTGTTCATGAGTTTGCCTTCGACCATCCTCACAGAGCCGACGGCGTCGTGCTTTGCATGGCTTGTGCAAAGCTCACCGTTTGTTGCCGGCCGGTCGTGGTTGAAGGTCTCACCACTTCGCACTGTAGCGATCGCTGCTCTCAGACCAACGAAATTCCCTGGAACGTAGAAACTCAAACTCCGCTCGTTTTGGCATTTCAAGAGACAGGCTGCCTGAACCGACGATGACTCCGGCGCGAAACTCGGTCACGGCACCCCGCTCTCGCGCAAGGCGTCGCCCGTCTGCTGGCGCGAAGGCAGATGCGCGGAGAGGTTGGTCGCGGGATCGCCCAGCCCGCCAAGGTAGATCATCCGGCCGACGCCCGCGCTCTTCGCCGCCGCGTTGAAATTGCGCGCAGCCTGCAGATCCCGTTCGAAAAAATCGGGACCCGAACCAAGGCTGTGGACGAGGTAACAGGCGAGCGTTGCGCCAACCATGGCCCCGCTGAGCGAGTCGGGCCACAACACGTCGCCCTCGATCAAATCGATCTCGCCGTGCCAGGTCCGGCCTTGCAATCGCGAGACCTCGCGCACGAGAGAGCGGACGCAAAATCCGGCCTCGAGGAGGCGCGGTATGCGCCGGCCGCCGATGTAGCCGGTGGCTCCGGTAACGGAGAATCCGGGCTCTACCCGAGCCGGTACACGATGCGGGCCTTGTCCACATCGTAAGGCGACATCTGCAATTTCACCCGGTCGCCCGTCGTTAGGCGGATAAAACGCTTTCGCATTTTGCCGGAGATATGGGCGAGCACCACGTGCTCGTTCGAGAGTTGTACCCGGAACATGGTGCCGGCCAGCACGGCCATCACCTTACCTTCGATCTCAATCGCTTTTCTTGGGTCTACAGCCATTGGATTGGAGCTCGATGCGCAAAGCCGGCGCCCGAGATGGACGCCGGCTCGCAGAATCAAAAGCCCGATCGCCTACCGGCGGCTGCCGGCGAATTGCCGCGGGCGCTCTTCGCGCGCGCGGGCTTCGTTCACGGTCAGCGCACGGCCGGAGACTTCCTTGCCGTTCAGCGCTGTGATGGCGGCATTGGCACTCGTCGCATCGGAGAAGGTCACGAAGCCGAAGCCGCTGGAGCGGCCGGTTTCGCGATCGCTCAGAATGGCGACGTCAGTGACGGTGCCGTGTTGTGCGAAGAGATCGCGCAGATCGTTTTCAGTGGTCTCAAAAGAGAGATTTCCTACGTATAGTTTCATTTGTGATTTTTTGGAGCAATACCTGCGAGCTACAGAGCCGTTCCCGGGAATCGGGTTTCAAATCACCAATGAGGAAACTCACCTGACGATCTACCGCACTACGAACCGAACAGAACTAATCCAAGAGCCGCCACCCTCGTCGGCTTTTGGGAAGATGCAAGGAGATAAGGAAATCATTCGTTAACGGTTTATTTGCCACGGCTGACAGTCGGCAACCGGCGCTATCACTGGCAAGGCCAAAGGGGCTATAAAACCCCTTGTCGGCAAATATCGACGCGATGTCGTCCGCCGCAAACTTCTCTACTGAGCCGGTGCGCGTCGGTCCCTTCTTCCTGGGTTCCGGCTTTCCTGATTGACTCCTTCTGCTGTAAATCGCTTCATGCCGTCGCGTCATCGGATTTTGGGAATTGATTTCTTCGGCGGCACTTCGCGCGAAGCGGTCGACGAGATTACGCGCACTGGGGGGCTGCTCGTCGCGCCAGCCGCGCCCTCGATGATCAACCTTTGCCGGGACGAGGATTACCGGCGCGCCCTGCTCGCCGCTGATCTCGCGATCGCGGACAGCGGCTTCATGGTCCTTCTCTGGAAATTCTTTACCGGCGAGAGGGTCTCGCGCATTTCCGGCCTGGAACACGTCAAGCGGCTTCTCGGGCACGAATCTGTCAGGCAACCCAGTGCGGTCCTGTGGGTCGTCCCGACCGAATCGTCGCGCGATAAGCTCGGGGCTTTTCTCGCGCTCCAAAATTCTGCGTCCCGACTTTCAGACCCAGGGATTTCAGATCTCAGCTTTCCCAGCGTCTACGTCGCGCCGAAATACCATCGCCCGGTGGAAGACGAAGCCCTGCTTGCGGTCGTTAGGCAAACCCGCCCGAGGCACATCGTTATCGCGGTCGGCGGTGGAATCCAGGACCAGCTCGGACAGTATTTGCTCGATCGGCTCGATTATCGGCCGGCCGTGCATTGCATCGGCGCAGCACTGGGTTTTCTCACCGGGGACCAGGTGCGCATCCCGGATTGGGCAGACAAATATTATGTCGGCTGGCTTTTCCGCTCCATCGCGCAGCCGCGAGTGTTCGTGCCGCGTTTCTGGAGCGCGCGGCGATTGCCGTGGCTGATTTTCAAATGGCGGGAGAAACTGCCGCCGCTGGAAAAGCTAAAAAACTGAAAAAGGCCAGCTTCGCCTCCGCGTCATCACGTGCGTGACGCCCCCTCGCTGCCAGCTAGAAGCCAAGCACAAACGACCAATGACAAGAAAGCGGCCGCGCCGACGTCCCGTCAGCAAAGGCCCGCTTTTTTCAGCGTTGCGTAGGCGCCGTTTTTGTTGATCGTTTTCAGGCCGCGCGCAGTCACCTTGACACGCACGAATTTCTTTAACTCGGCGACCCAGATGCGTTGTTCGCGCAAATTCGGACCGAAGGTACGGGGCACGTTCTTGGTCACGTGACGCCCGACGCCGCCTTTCTTTTTCGCCATGCCGCGACGGTGGATGACGCTGCCGCGCATGGGTTTCGATCCTGTGATGCTGCAAACTTTTGACATAAGCCGGGATTGAAGGGGCGTAAGCTGCCGTCGGTCGGCGGAACGGTCAAGCGATTCCTGCACACGCGACGGGAAAGACGGTCGGGATTAGCGCGCCCGAATGCGACCCGGCCAGCGAACGCCGAAATGGTTTCGCGAGCACGGTGTTTTAGGTGTTGAACAGGCACCGCAAACCGTGGTCAAATCCGTTTCGCAGCAATTCCTGCGAGCCCCGGATTTTTTATGACGCACAAGAATAACCACAAACTGCGGCTCGGGATTGTCGGGGCGGGCGAGGTCGTGCGCCTGCGTCACCTGCCGTCCCTGCAACGCAATCCGGACGTGGAGATCGTCGCGGTCTGCAATGCCACATACGAAAGCGCGGACAAGTTTTGCCGCGAAAATGCGCCGCACGCCACGCCGATGCAGAACTGGGCGGAATTGTTAGGCATGCCGGATCTCGACATTATCTGGATTGGTACGCCGCCTTACATGCACTCGGCGGTCACGATCTCGGCGCTTGAGGCGGGCAAGCATGTCTTTTGTCAGGCACGGATGGCGATGGACCTGGCCGAGGCGGAGGAAATGCTTGCGGCCTCGCGTCGTTATCCCGAGTTGGTGACGATGCTTTGTCCGCCGCCCCATGGGATGCGGGGCGATCTGCTCATGCAGAAGCTGCTTGCGGAACAAATGCTTGGCCGGCCTCATCACCTACGGCTTCAGAGCTTGAACAGCGGATTTCTTGATCCGGACGCGCCGGCCCATTGGCGGCAGCGTGTCCAGATCAGCGGACTCAACGCGTTGACGCTCGGGATTTACGCCGAGGTTTTGCAGAGTTGGTTTGGCGCAATCACCGGCGTCTTTGCCCGGGGGAAAGTTATCCAGCCCATGCGCCAGGGATACGAGGTCGTGATTCCCGATCTCCTGACCGTGCTCTGCACCTTTGCGAACGGGATCGATGGCGCGCTTGAGTTCAGCGCGATCGACGCGCATGCGCCAGCGGATCGGCTGGAAGTTTATGGTGACCTTGGAACGCTGACTTACGATTTCGGTTCCGATGTGGTGCATGCGAGCCGGATCGGCGATCGCGCCCTGCATGTCGCGGAGGTGACTCCCGATCTGGAGACGAACTGGCATGTGGAAGATGATTTCATCGCGGCGGTGAAGTCGCGTGGCCGGATCAATCCGCATCCGGATTTCGAGGATGGCGTGCGCTATATGCGGGTGGTGCAGGCCGTGGCCGATTCGTCTGCGCGCAACGAGTGGGTCGCGATCGAGACGGCCGCGTGACGACTCGCAGATACCCTCTCCGGGTAGCGCGCGCGCGTCGCGCGCCGGCTGTTACAGCATCGCGCCCCGCATGATGAGGAGCGCGATGCTGAAATAGATGACCAGCCCGGTGACGTCGACCAGGGTGGCGACGAAGGGGGCCGAAGAAGTGGCCGGGTCGGCCCCGAGGCGACGTAAAATAAAGGGCAGCATTGAACCCGCCAGCGACCCCCAGAGGACCACACCGACGAGCGCCGCGCCGACCGTTATGGCAACGAGCGGCCATTGCGCTCCGTAAAGCTCGCGATGAAAATATTTCTCTCCAAGAATCGACCAGACAGCGACCCGTATCCCGCCGATCGCGCCGAGAATCAAGCCTAACGACAAGCCGGTCTGTAATTCCCGGCTCGCCACCCGCCACCAGTCGCGCAGTGTGACTTCACCCAAAGCCATGGCGCGAATGATAAGGGTTGATGCCTGCGATCCCGAGTTGCCGCCGCTCGAGATGATGAGCGGGAGGAAGAGCGCGAGCACGACCGCTTTGGCGATCTCGTCCTGATAGTTGGCCATGGCGGTCGCGGTCAACATTTCGCCGAGGAACAAAATGACGAGCCAGCCGGCACGTTTCTTCACCATGCGCCAGAGCGGGATCCGCATATAAGGTTCGTCCAGGGCTTCCATGCCGCCGAACTTCTGGATGTCTTCGGTCGCTTCTGCTTCAGCGACGTCGAGCATATCGTCGATCGTGACCAGACCGACAAGGATTCCGTTGGAATCGACCACCGGGAGCGCGGTCCGGTCGTATTTGCGGAAAACGTTGACTGCTTCCTGCTGCGAATCGGTGACATTGAGCGCGATGAAATTTTCGTCCATTAAGTCGCTGACTTTCGCGTTCAGCGGCTTGAGGAGGAATTCTCGAATCCGGATGTCGTCGACCAACTTCCCGCGATCATCCACGACGTAGATGACGTTGATCGTCTCGGAATCCTGGCCGTGTTCGCGGACGTAATCGAGCACCTCCTTCACCGTCCAACCGGCGTCGACCGCGACGAGGTCCGGCGTCATCAGGCGTCCGACGCTGCCTTCCGGATAACCGAGCAAGGCCTGCGCGACGCGGCGTTCATCCGGCGTCAGGAGGCGGATAAGCTGGCGAGCCGCCGCGCTCGGAAGTTCTTCGAGCAGCGCTGTGCGATCGTCGGGCGACATCTCGTTCAGGATCGAAACGACCTGCTCGTGGGCCATTCCGCGGAGCAGTTTTTGCTGCGCCTCGACATCGACGTCGAGATACTCGAAGACATCCGCCGCCAGAGTGTGCGGCAGGATGCGAAAGATGATGACCTGCTCGTCTTCGGGCAGATCGAGAATGATCTCGGCTACGTCGGCCGGTGGCATTTCGGAGAAGAGTTCACGTAGCGCGGTGAAACTCCGCGCATCGATCAAGCTCTGGATTTCGGGCAATAGAATCCTGCCGACCATTGGTTCGTTTAAGCGTTAAAGCGTTGAAGCGCCTGCGGTGAAGCGCTGTTTAGCTCAACTGCTTCGTCGCTTCAACGCTTTAACGCGCCTCCTATTTCCCATCCCGCTTGGATTTTTCGTGAAAGCGGCCAAACTAGACCAGATGACCTCCTCTTCCGCAGCCCCTCTGATCCGGCGCGAGATCGGCGACGATGGCGTGTGTGTGCTGATTTTCGATCGGCCGGATTCGGGGGCGAACATCTTCGACGCCGCCGCGTTGCGAGACCTGAGCGGCCAGTTCGATTTCATTGAAAAAGCGACGAACCTAAAAGGGCTCATCGTGACCTCTGCGAAGAAATCGATCTTCATTGCCGGCGCGGACTTGCAAACACTCCTGCGCCAGGCGGAGACCGGCGAGATGCGTGCCTTTATTGCCGACGGGCAACGGATTTTCAATCGGCTCGCGGCCTTGAAAATTCCGACGGTGTCGGCGATTCATGGCGCCTGCGCCGGCGGCGGCTACGAGATCACGCTGGCCTGCGATTACCGCGTCGCCTCCGATGGGCCCGCGACGCGGATCGGGCTGCCGGAAACCACGCTTGGCCTTGTGCCTGCCTGGGGTGGAGCGACGCGTCTGCCGCGGCTCATCGGCCCGGAGAACGCCGCAGAAGTGATTTTGAAAGGGAAGTTGTACTCGGCGAAGGACGCCTTGCAGCTCGGGCTCATCGACGAAGTCGTTCCACCGGATAAGTTGCTCGAAGCCGCGCGCAGGAAATTGGACTCGGGGAAGCGAGTCCTTCCGGAGAGAACGGTTTCCGCTCGTCCAGTTGCAGTTGAAGCGCCGCCTTCGCAAAACCCCGCGCCCGCGCGCGCGGCCGAAATCATCAATCGTAGCCTAACGAGTTCGATTAACGAATCGCTCGCCCGTGAGCTCGACACGATCGTCGAGCTGGGCGAGACGGAATCGACCCGCAATCTGATTCGCAATTTTTTCCTCGCCGAACGTTACCGCAAAGGGACGGGCAAGGTTCCGGCCGAAAAAATTGTCCACGCCGCCGTTATCGGCGCCGGCGTCATGGGTTCCGGGATCGCGCAATGGCTCAGCGCGCGCGGCGTGAGCGTTATCCTGCGCGACGTCAGCGTGGAGCTCCTCGATCGCGGCCTGGCCAGGATTGAGAAAACCTATGGCGAAGCGGTCAAGCGCGGTTTGATGAGCGAAGAGAAGGCGAAAGAAGGCCGCTCGCGCATCGTCGCCTCGGCCAATCCCGGACCGCTTCGCGAGGTACAGATTGTGATTGAAGCCGCCTCGGAAAAACTCGAAATCAAACGAGCAATTTTCCACGATCTCGATTCGAAAATCGACCACACCAACATCCTCGCAACCAACACTTCGGCCCTCTCGATCAGCGATCTCGCGGCCCAGACGAAGCATCCGCGGCGCGTCCTTGGTCTGCATTTCTTCAACCCGGTTAGCAGAATGAAATTGATCGAGGTCGTCATCGGCCAGCAGACCGCCGACGAAACGAAAGAGCGCGCGCTCGCCTTTGCCCGGCAGATCGGCAAGCTGCCGGTGGTCGTGCGGGACAGTCCGGGATTTCTGGTGAATCGCGTTCTCTTTCCCTACCTGCTCGACGCGGCCGAGCTTTTCCAGCAGGGCGTCGACGCGAAGGAGATCGATGATGCGCTGGTGGAGTGGGGGATGCCGATGGGGCCGTTGCGTTTGATCGACGAGATCGGAGTGGACGTCACGGTCGACATTGCAGCTACGCTCGAGAAAGCGTTCGGCGCCCGCGCGCGCCCTGCAGCGATTCTGAAGAAGATGGAGGAAGCGAAGATGCTCGGCCGCAAGAGCGGGAGCGGCTTTTACAAATACGAAGGGAAAGAGCAATTGCCTAGCGAGGCGGTTGAGCACTGGCGGTCCTCCGCAAATTCTCCGCAATTCAGTGCGAGCGATCTTGCGCTGCGTCTCGTTTATCTGATGGTCAACGAAGCTGCGCGTTGCCTGGAAGAAAAGGTCGTCGCGTCGCCCGAGGACGCGGATTACGGCATGATTCTTGGGACGGGCTTCGCGCCGTTGCGCGGCGGACCGCTTCGCTTTGCCGATCATTTCGGCATCGCCGAGATGGTCCGCGCAGGCGAACGGCTCGGGGGTAAATTCCAGCCTTGCGATTTGCTCCGGCAGGCCGCGGAGAAGGGCACGAAATTTTATGAGAAGTAGGGTAGCGCAAGCTTCCAGCTTGCAGCCTGCGAACAGAACAAGCTGAACCCTGGCTCCAGAGTTTTATGAAAACACCGCTCGACGCCCCCGAGAAAAAAGTGGCCGAAGAAACCAGCGCCAAGTCCGCCGGTCAGACGGATTCGTCCAGTAGCAAGCCCGCTAAAGCGGAGGCGCATTCCGTGATCGATACCTCCAAGATGTCGGAGGGCAAGCGCGCCGCGCTCGACCTGGCGGAGAGTTCGCGCGATCCACTCGATGAACGAGGGAGCTTCGCGAGCAATCTGTTCATCGGTCGCTACGATTTTGACCGCATTTTTCCCTACCCGGCGCAAAGCGCAGAGGATCAGGCGAAAGGCGATCCATTTCTAACGGAGCTAGGCAAATATCTCGAGGCAAACGTCGATCCAGACGAAATCGATCGCACCGGCGAGATTCCGCAGAAGAACATCGATGACCTTTTCGCGATGGGTGCATTTGGGGTGAAAATCCCGACCGAATACGGCGGACTCGGCTTGTCGCAAATGAATTATGGCCGGGCAGCGATGTTGCTCGGCAGTTGGGACGCGAACCTCACCGCCCTCGTCTCGGCCCATCAATCGATCGGCGTACCGCAGCCACTGCTTTTGTTTGGGACGGAGGAGCAGAAGAAAAAATATCTGCCGCGCGTGGCGCGTAAGGAAATCTCCGCTTTTGCGCTGACGGAATGGAATGCCGGTTCCGACCCTGCGAACATGAGTTTGCGAGCGGACCCGACGGAAGACGGAACCGCTTACATCCTGAATGGCGAGAAACTTTGGTGCACCAACCTGATCAAAGCTGGCGTGCTCGTGGTGATGGCGAAGACGCCGCCGAAAATCGTCAAAGGCAAGGAACGCAAACAGATTACGGCCTTCATCGTCGATGTCGATACGCCCGGGCTCGAGATTACCTATCGCTGCCATTTCATGGGGTTGCGCGCGCTTTATAACGGGATCGTGAAATTCACCGATGTGCGGGTGCCGCGCGAAAACCTGATCGCGAAAGAAGGCCAGGGTTTGAAGGTCGCCCTGACGACGTTGAACACTGGTCGACTGACGATTCCGGCGGCCTGCGTCGGTTTGTCGAAACGGATGCTCGAGATTTGCCGCAAATGGGCCGGCGAACGCGTGCAATGGGGCGTTCCGATCGGGCAGCATTACGCGATCGCCGGCAAGATTGCAGAGATGGCGGGGAATGTTTTCGCGATGGAAGCGATGACATTCCTGACCAGCTCGCTGGTCGATCGCAAAGCGGGTGATCTGCGGATCGAGACCGCGATGTGTAAAATGTGGGCGACGGAAGCGACCTGGCGGATCGCCGATGAAGCGATGCAGGTGCGCGGCGGCCGCGGTTACGAGACGGCGCAGTCGCTTGAAGGCCGCGGTGAGGAAGGCATTCCGGTGGAGCGCTACCTGCGCGATTGTCGCATCAACATGATCTTTGAAGGATCGAGCGAGATCATGCGGCTCTTTATTGCGCGCGAGGCGCTCGATCCGCATCTCAAAGTGGGCGGCGCGATTTTCAACACACAGTTGCCAACCTCGGAACGGGCGAAGGCGGTCCTGAAGTCGGGGAAATTCTACGCAAGCTGGTATCCAAAACAGTGGACGGGCGGGAGCGCCGGCGACCTCGACAAGTTGCACGCCGAGCTCCGCCCACATGTCCGTTACGCGGCGGGGGCGAGCAAACGACTGGCGCGCGGTCTCTTCCATGCCATGACGCGCTTTGGTCCCAAGCTCGATCGCGAGCAGTTACTTTTGGCGCGATTTGTCGGGATCGCGACCGAGCTGTTTGCGATGAGCGCGGCGTGTTCGTTTGCCCAGCACAAGATCGAGAGCGGCGAGCCGGCGGCGGAGATCCTGTCGGTCGCGACGTACTTTTGCCGTTCGGCCAAAATGCGGATTGACACGCATTTTGCCGGCACGTCGCACAACGCGGACCGCGCCGGTTACGACCTCACACAGGAACTGCTGGCCGGGAAACACGCCGATCTGCGTAAAGGCATCGTAACATAGCCGCGCCGGCTGTCCGTCGAGCAGGCGTTTCGCCGGCCCACGCCCCATGCTACCAACTCGCCAGAGCCAGTCCGTCCTTTGGCGGGATGGAAGCCCGCGCTACTCGACAGGCAGGATGCCTGTGTTACCATCAGCGGATGAGCGCGCCATCCATGCTCACCGAGGCGACCGACACTTCTTCCCACGGCCGCGTCAGTGCGAGCGAAAAATCCAAAATCAAATCGAAATCCCGCGTCCTCGAGCAGATTGCCGAGCACGTTTTGCTCGACGGATTTCGCATCGTGATCGACCTCGACCGGAGCAAGGGCTCCTATCTTTACGACACGGCGCACGACCGGCGGTTGATCGATCTCTACGGCTTTTTCGGCTCCAACCCGGTCGGCTTCAATCACCCGCACTTCGACAAGCCGGAGGTAAAGGCTGACCTGCTCCGCGCCGCCAAGGTCAAAATCGCCAACTCCGATGTTTACTCGGAAGGTTATGCGAAATTTCTCGAAGCCTTCTGGCGGGTCGTTGGTTTGCCCCCGCTCGAGCGCATGCTCCTGATCGAAGGCGGCGCGCTCGCAGTCGAGAACACGCTCAAGGCCGCGATGGATTGGAAGGTCCGCAAGAACATGGCCGCGGGCCGCGGCGCACGCGGCACCGAAATCCTGCATTTCCGTCGCGCTTTTCATGGCCGGACTGGCTACACCATGAGCCTGACGAATACCGATCCTGTGAAGACGGATCTGTTCGCGAAGTTCGACTGGCCGCGCGTTTCCGCCCCCTTCATTGACTTTTCGTTAGGCGAACAGGAACGGATGCGCGATGTGATTGCGCGGGAAAAGAAATCCGAGCGGGAGATCATGCAGTTCGTCGCGAAAAAAGGCGTCGACATTGCCGCGATTATAATCGAGCCGATCCAGGGCGAAGGCGGCGACAATCATTTCCGGGGCGAGTGGCTGCAAATCCTGCGCCGCATTTGCAATGAGAACGAGATGCTTCTCATCTTCGACGAAGTGCAGTGCGGGATGTGCGCAACCGGCCGCAACTGGTGTTGCGAGCATTTCGGGGTGCTGCCGGATCTGATGTCCTTTGGAAAAAAGGCGCAGGTCTGCGGGGTAATGGCCGGGCCGCGACTCGATGAGGTGAAGGACAATTGCTTCCGCCTCCCGAGCCTGATCAACTCCACCTGGGGCGGCAACTTTACCGACATGGTGCGCTCGACCCATTTTCTTCAAATCATCGAGGAGGAAAACCTGGTCGAGAACGCGCGTGTGGTGGGCCAGTATTTCCTCGAGCGCCTGCTCGAGCTGCAGGAGGAGAATGCGATCATGACGGCAGTGCGCGGTCGCGGTCTCTTCCTCGCCTTCGATCTGCCGGATCCAGCGACTCGAAACGGATTCTGGAAAGGTTTGTTTGATAACGGGGTCCTTGCCCTGAAATCCGGCGAGCGGGCGATTCGGTTCCGGCCCGCACTCGATTTCACGAAGGAAATGGTGGATGAAGCGCTCGATTTGCTTCGCGCCCAGTGCCGGGGGATGGGCAAGTTGTAGCCAGGATCGGCGATCCCGGCCCAGATCAGACCTATGCAATCAGTCCTCAGGAATCTCGGTTTGGCTGACGAAAATCCCGGCGCCTTTTCCGGCGAATGGCACGGGAGCGGCGCAGTCCATGAAAAAATTTCGCCGGTCGACGGCAGGTCGTTAGGCAAATTTCGCACCGCATCCCAGGCTGACTACGAAAAGGTGATGAAGCGCGCCGGGGAGGCGTTTGCCAAATGGCGCGTCACGCCCGGCCCGGTGCGGGGCGAAACCGTCAGGCAACTCGGGAATGCGTTGCGCGAGCAGAAGGGCGATCTCGGCAAACTCGTTTCACTCGAATCGGGCAAGATTCTGGCGGAAGGCGAAGGCGAAGTGCAGGAGATGATCGACATCTGCGACTTTGCCGTCGGGCAGTCGCGCATGTTATACGGCCTGACGATTCAGTCCGAACGGCCGAATCATCGGCTGATGGAACAGTGGCATCCGCTCGGCATCGTCGGCGTGATCTCGGCCTTCAATTTTCCAGTCGCCGTCTGGTCGTGGAACGCGGCGCTTGCCGCCGTCTGTGGCGACGCGACGATCTGGAAGCCGTCCGAGAAAACGCCGCTCAGCGCCATCGCCGTGACCAAAATTGCGGAACGCGTCTGTCGCGCGACCGGGGCTGACCCGGCGATTTTCTCACTCTTGATCGGCGACCGCGTGACCGTCGGGCAGAAGCTGTCGGAGGATCAGCGCATTCCTCTCGTTTCGGCGACTGGTTCGGTGCGAATGGGGATCGAGGTCGCGAAGACGGTGCACGGCCGTCTCGGCCGAACGATTATGGAACTGGGCGGCAACAACGCGCTTATCGTCTGCCCGAGCGCCGATCTTGAGATGGCGACGCAATCGATTTTCTTCGGCGCGGTCGGCACCGCCGGCCAGCGTTGCACGTCCACCCGGCGCGTTATCATGCACGAGTCGGTCGCTGACAAAGTACGAGAAAGGCTTTTGGCCGCCTATAAATCGGTGCCGATCGGCCATCCGCTCGATGAGAAAACTTTGATGGGTCCGCTGATCGATCGCCACGCGGTCGACAACGTCCTCGAGTCGATCGCGAAACTGAAGGAAGAAGGCGGGGAAGTTCTTTATGGAGGCAAACGGCTGAATGGCGAAAAATATTCCGGTGGCTGCTACATGACGCCATGCCTGGCGAACGCGGAACCTGATTTCAAGATCGTGCACGACGAAACCTTCGGACCGCTGCTCTATCTGCTAACCTATCGCGACTTTGATCAAGCACTCGCGATCAACAATGGTGTGCCACAAGGTTTGACCTCCGCCATTTTTACGAACGACGTCCGCGAGGCGGAGAAATTCCTCAGTGCGGCAGGGAGCGATTGTGGCATTGCCAATGTCAACACCGGAACAAGCGGCGCGGAAATTGGGGGAGCCTTTGGCGGCGAAAAAGAGACCGGCGGCGGGCGCGAGAGCGGGAGCGATTCCTGGAAGAGCTACATGCGTCGGACGACAAACACGATCAACTACTCGACCGAGTTGCCGCTGGCGCAGGGGATCCGGTTCGGCGGTCCGGACGAAGGCAGCTCGACTGCCTAGCGAACCCTGCGGTCCGACGGAGCGAAGCGCCCCATGGCAATCCTGATCGACGAGACCAAGCGCGTTCTGGTGCAGGGCATCACCGGCCGCGAAGGTCAGGCGCGCACGCGCCTGATGCGCGAGTACGGCACGAAGGTGGTCGCAGGCGTGACGCCAGGAAAGGGCGGGCAAACGGTGCTCGGTGTGCCGGTGTTCAATACGCCGCAGGAAGCGGTCGATTCGTTAGGCGAGATCGATATTTCGGTGCTTTTTGTGCCCGCGGCGGGGGTGAAGGATGCGGCCATTTCCGCGATCGAAGCAGGCATCAAATTGACCGTGCTGGTGCCCGATCGCGTGCCGGTGTGGGACGCGATGGAGATCGCGGCCGCGGCCAAGGTGCATGGCGCAATGTTTGTTGGCCCCAACACACTTGGGGTATTGAGCCCGGGCAAAGCCGTGGTCGGGATGATCGGCGGACGCGCGGAGAGCGCGCGGCAATGGTTCAAGCCCGGCCTCCCGGCGGGCGTGGGCGTGATCAGTCGCTCTGGCGGGATGGCATCGAGCACAGGCTACTATTTGGGGCAAGCCGGCGTGCGCATTTCCACCATCGCGCATATCGGCGGCGACGCAGTGCTCGGAGTGCGGATTCCCGATGCGGCCCTAATGTTTGAAGCCGATCCGCTGACGGAAGCGATCGTGATCTTTGGCGAGATCGGTTCGTCGCAGGAAGAGGAACTGGCGCAACTGATTCGCGACCGGAAAGTGACCAAGCCAGTGATCGCTTACATCGGCGGCAAAGCGGCGCGCGAAGGCACGCGCTTCAGTCACGCGGGCGCGATCATCGAAGGCGGCCGCGGCACCCATGACGGCAAAGTGAAAGCGTTGCGCGAAGCCGGGGCAACCGTGGTCGACGCGTTCGGTGAACTGCCCGGCGCGGTAGTCGATATTCTCAAGGGCATGAAAGGACAAAGCCTGATGAGTGAAACCGACAAGAACGCCGTCTGGAATACGGCCGTGACGCGGATTGAGCCAAATCGGGTCGCGGTGCGTGGTTACGATATCGCTCAGTTGATGGGGCGCGCATCATTCGGCGCCGCGGTTTATTTGATTCTGAACGGCGAGCTGCCGTCACCGGCGATTGGGAAATTGATGGACGGGATTCTGGTCTCGTCGATCGATCACGGTGCGACGCCTCCCAGCGCACTGGCCGCGCGAACGGTGGCATCCACCGGCGCTTCGCTCAGCGCTTCAGTCGCAGCCGGCATCATGTCGATCAATCGTCATCACGGGGGCGCGATCGAAGATTGCGCGCGACAGTTGAAGAAGATCGCCGATCGCGCCAGGAGCGAATCGATTTCGATGGATGAATCGGCGAGGCGCACGCTTGCCGAGATAAAAGAAGCGGGTGATCGGATGCCGGGATTCGGTCATCGTTATCACACCAAGGACCCGCGCACGGCGCGCCTTTTCGAGCTGGCGCGCGAAGCCGGTGTGGACGGTCCGCACATGCAGGCGGCGCGGGCGGTGGAGAAATCTTTCGCCGAAGCAAAGAAGCCGCTCCCGATCAACGTCGACGGCGCGATCGGCGGCATCCTGGCCGATCTCGGAATGAACCCGGCGGTCTTTAACGGTATTTTCATGATCGCGCGCACGCCCGGATTGGTGGCGCATGTCACCGAGGAGCAAACGCGCGAAAAGCCGATGCGCCGGATCGATCCGGTGAAGCACGGCTACGACGGGCCGCCGCCGCGCAGCATTCCGAGGAATTAACGACCTAACGACTATGAAAACACCTCAGCCAACCACCTGCAGCGTCAATCAAATCGCACAGCTCTTTCCCAGCCTGAAGAAGATCAAGAACCGTTCCCTGCGCGAAAAAGTCGCGGCGGTCTGGAGCGAAGCCATCACCACCGGTTGCGGCGGGAAGGGCTGGACGTTCAACGAACTGCGTGCGGTCAAGTTCACTCTCCTGGCCGGCGAGATCGACATGCGGTTCGTCGAGCATCTGAATTCCTGCGCGCGGCAATGCATCGCGATCGCCGATGTACTCAAGAAATCCTTTCGCTGCTCCATTCCCATTCAGCGCGACTATCTCATCGCGGGAGCGCTCCTGGCCGATGTCGGCAAGCCGCTGGAGTATGCCAGGGACGCAGCGGGCAACGTGGTCCAGGGCAAATTCGGACAGCAGGTGCGACACCCCTTCAGCGGCGTTGCGCTCGCCTACAAGCATGGCATTCCCGGCGAAGTGATGCACATCATCGCGACCCACAGCCACGAAGGGGACAAAGTGGAACGCTCGATAGAATCGATCATCTTTCACCACGCGGATTTCGTCGATTTCGACATCGCGAAGCTGCTCGGGAAACGTGCCGCCAGGAGGTGAATGTTAGTTCGCAGGCTTGCGGCATGACATCTGATGCGATAACATCAGATGCATGCGCACCACCCTCGAGATTGACGACGATATTCTGGGAGCGGCCAAAGAACTGGCTCTTCATCAGAAGAAAACTGCCGGCAAAGTGATTTCCGAACTGGCGCGGCGTGGCATTCAGTCATCGCGCGGCGCTGCTCGCCAAAAAATCCGGAACGGATTCGAAATCCTGCCCGCGGAGGAGCGGGTGGTGACGCCCGAACTCGTGCAGAAGATCCTTGAGGAATCGAGCGAGGCGTGATCGCGCTGCTCGATATCAACCTGCTCATCGCGCTCTTTGATGCCGCGCACGTGCATCATCAGACGGCCCATGCCTGGATGGCGAAGAATCGCGCACTCGGCTGGGCGACCTGTCCGATTACGCAAAATGGCTGCATCCGGGTAATGTCCCAGTCAAGCTACCCAGGTCATCTGTCAGTGGCGGAAATTACGCGCCGACTGTCGTCTGCCGCTGCTGTTCCGGAACATATCTTTTGGGCGGACTCGGTTTCGCTGTGCGATACCGGCCGTTTCGAAGCGGACAGGATTCTGACGCCCCGGACTCTGACTGATATCTATTTGCTCGGCCTCGCACAGAAAAACGGCGGCCGACTCGTCACTTTCGACCGGGCTATCCCTCTGGCTGGTGTGCCGAAGGCCAAAGCGCGGCATCTCGTTGTCCTCCGCGACAAGTCCTGATGTCTCGTCATGCAGGTGCTGGACGCCCGAACCGGGGCTGGATAGTTTACCCGGACCTTTAACCCGAAAAATATTTATATGGCTCTCACGCTTGTTGAAAAAATTGCGGCGCGACATGCAGATGGACTGGTCGCGGGGACGGTGGTGCGTGCCGGAGATTTCGTTTCGATTCGGCCGCGCCATGTCATGACGCACGACAATACGGGTGCGGTCATGCCGAAGTTCAGGCAGATCGGCGCGACCGCGATCTCGGATCCCGGCCAGCCGGTTTTCGCGATCGATCACGACATTCAGAACACGACACCGAAGAATTTGGAGAAGTACGCCAGGATCGAAGCCTTCGCGCGCGAGCAGGGAGTCGATTATTATCCGCCGGGCACTGGCATTTCACACCAGGTGATGGTGGAGCAGGGCTATGTGGTTCCCGGCGCTTTGGTGGTGGCGAGCGATTCGCATTCGAATTTGTATGGCGCGGTGGCGGCGCTCGGCACACCGGTCGTGCGGACGGATGCGGCCAGCATCTGGGCCACCGGAGTGACCTGGTGGCAGGTGCCGAAGGTTGGCAAGGTGGTGCTGAAAGGAAAGCTCTCCCCGGGCGTGAAGGGCAAGGACGTCATTATCGCCTTGTGCGGTCTTTTCAACAAAGACGAAGTGCTCAATCACGCGGTCGAATTCACGGGCGACGGCGTGGCAGCGTTCTCGATGGATGCGCGCATGACGATCGCGAACATGACGACCGAATGGGGCGCGCTCGCGGGCGTGTTTCCGTTTGATGAAACGACGGTGAAATATCTGCGCTCGCGTGTGCCTGCGTTCAGCAATCCCGGCCGACCGGGGACGCGCGGCGCCAAGAGCCGTTCCGGCTACAGCAACGCCGAGATCGATGCCTGGTGGGACGATCGCGCCAATCTCAGCGCCGATGCCGACGCAAACTATGCGATCGAGCTGGAACTCGATCTCGCGACCGTGGTGCCGCACGTTTCCGGACCTAACGAAGTCAAGACGATGGTCTCTTTGCCGGAAATGCAGCGCAAACATGTGCCGATCCAGAAAGCCTATTTGCTCTCGTGCGTGAACGCTCGATTCGAGGATCTGCATGACGCCGCTGAAGTGGTGCGCTCCGGTGGAAAGCGCGTAGCTGACGGCGTGGAATTTTATCTCGCGGCTGCGAGCGCCGAAGTGCAGGCGAAAGCGGAGTCGGTCGGCGATTGGCAAACCCTGGTGGATGCAGGTGCCATTGCGCTCCCGCCAGGTTGCGGAACATGCATCGGCCTGGGACGCGGTCTTGTGCAAAAGGGGGAGATCGCGATCAGCGCGACCAATCGTAATTTCAAAGGCCGGATGGGCGATCCCGATGCCCAGGTCTATCTCGGTTCTCCCGCTGTGGTGGCGGCGAGCGCGCTCGCGGGATTTATTTGCGCGCCCCGAGACTTCGCCGAGCAAGCCGCGGGCACGGCGGTGCGACGCGCGCAGAGCGAACCGCCGGCGGATGTCTCGGTGGAGATCGTCGATGGCTTCCCACCCAGCGTGCGCGGTCGTGTCTTGTTCATCGACAAGGACAATCTGAATACCGACGGCATTTACGCCGGCAAGCACACCTACCGCGATGACATGACGCCGGAGCAGATGGCGGAGGTGACGTTTGAAAACTACGATCCGAATTTCAACACGCTCTATCAGAAGGGCGACGTGGTCGTTGGTGGATTAAATTTCGGCACCGGCTCCAGTCGCGAGCAGGCCGCGACGGCCCTGAAATTCAAAGGCATTCCCTGTGTCATCGCCGCGAGCTTTTCCGAAACCTACAAGCGCAACGCTTTTAACAACGGCTTCGTCGTCTTCGAGTGCCCGGAACTGGTGGAGCACCTGCGCGCGACGTTGAAAGATCGCAAACCCACCACTATCGCGGGCGACATCACGATTGATTACGGGAAGTCCGTGCTCACGATTGATGGAAAATCATTCTCCTTCCCGCCACTCAGTCCCGCTGCCCAGGAGCTGATCGTGGCTGGCGGGGCCGAAAATCTGGTGGCCGCCCGGCTCAAGGCGAAGTCGGACCGGATGGCATCAATTTAGGTTCAGCCGCTCTCGGCGTCGTTAAATTGAGGGAGCGGGCGCGGCCTGGTTCCACTTGCCCGGTGGGATTGTGTTACGCAGTAACACAGTTACTGTGTTCCCATGACCAGAAACATCACGCTCTCCGTCGAGGATTCGGTATTGAAGGAAGTTCGCCGAATTGCCCTGGAGCAGGATACGACGGTGAACGGGCTGGTTCGGCGCTATCTACACGAGCTCGCCGGCGAAAAAAAGAAAAGAGCGAAAACGCGCCACGATCTCCTTAAGTTGCTGCCGGCGATGAAAGCCAGGGTCGGCAAAATCGATTGGACCCGAGAGGAACTTCATGCCCGTTGAGGCGTTCATCGACACGAACGTAATTGTCTATTCAGTCTCGTCGCATCCCTCCGAAAGGGAGAATCGGGAGAAGGCACGGGCGCTGCTCAGCCGGGTGGATTTTGGCACCTCGGCACAGGTGCTGGCTGAATTTTACGTTGTCGCGACGCGCAAAATTGTCGTGCCTCTTTCCGAATCGCACGCCCTCCAAGTCATTGCGCAACTCGTCCGTCTTCCCGTGATCCCGATTGACGCCGAACTGGTGCTCGAAGCAATCGCGTTGAAACGTGAGCATCGCATCTCTTATTGGGATGCAGCCATCATTGCGGCCGCCCACCGACTCGGCGCTGGCATCGTTTACTCCGAAGATCTCGCACACGGGCGCGACTACGGTCCCGTGCGGGTGATTGACCCCTTCCACCGAGGGAAGTAGGCGGGGCGATCGATCGGCCCCTTCGCTCTCTCGATTCCTCGGGAATCAGGCATTCGCCTGCGACTTGCGAGCCGCGACGCCCACCGATAGACTCGCGGCCATATGTCCAAATACAAAATCGCGTGGATGCCCGGAGACGGCGTCGGCCACGACGTCATGGAGGCGGCGCGGATCGTTCTCGATCGTCTTCAACTCGATGCCGAGTATGTCCGCTGCGACATCGGCTGGGAGTTCTGGTGCAAGGAAGGCAACGCCCTGCCTGAGCGCACGGTCGACGCGCTTAAGGAAACGACCTGCGGGCTCTTCGGCGCGATCACGAGCAAGCCGCAGGACAAGGCGAAGAAGGAGCTGGCGCCCGAACTGCAGGACAAGGGGTTGGTCTATTTTTCGCCGATCGTTGGCCTGCGGCAGATGTTCAATCTGCATACCAACGTGCGGCCGTGTAAAAGTTATCCCGGCAATCCGCTCAATTTCCGCGGCAACAAGATCACCAATCCCGGCGGCGAGGATGTGCCGATCGACCAAGTCGTTTTCCGTGAAAACACCGAAGGCATGTATGGCGGGGTCGAGTTTTTCCCGTTGCCGGAGTCGGTTTACACCGCGCTCTGCACGAATCCGAAGATGAAGAAGTGGAAGGAGAAGGCGGGGTTGGAAAATATCGCGCTTTCCACCCGTATCATGAGCAAGCAGGGCTGCACCAGCATTTGCAAGGAAGCTTTCGAATATGCCAAGAACACCGACCGCAAACGCGTGACTCTGATCGAGAAGCCCAACGTCCTGCGCGAGACCGGCGGCCTCATGATGCGTTGCTTTAACGACGTGGCGAAAGGCTATCCCGACATCCAGGCCGATGAAGCCAACATCGACGCGATCTGCATGTGGATGTTCAAGAACCCGCAGGATTACTCTGTGCTCGTGGCGGAAAACATGTTCGGCGACATCGTGAGCGATCTTTGCGCCGGCCTCGTCGGCGGGCTTGGTTTCGCGCCGAGCGCTAACCTCGGCGACAACTATGCCGTCTTCGAGCCAACCCACGGCTCCGCGCCGAAATATGTCGGCCAATACAAGGTCAACCCGATCGCGATGCTCCTGACTTCGAAGCTGATGCTCGATTGGTTGAAGGAGACCGACAAAGCCACGCGGCTCGAGGACGCGATTGCGAAGGTGATCGCCGAAGGCAAAGTGCGCACCTATGATATGGGCGGCAACGCTTCCACGCTCGAGGTGGCTAAGGCGGTTGCCGACTACGCCAGTTGAGAAACGCCGCGCCTGAAGCGGCGGTGTTTTAAGACGGCTTCACTCGCGGCCGGGAGGCGTTGCTAGCGCAGCGCGACGGCCATTGTCTTTAGGACGCCGGAAGGTCGGAATTCCAACAGTCGGCGCCGCATTTCCAGCTCCCGTCGGCTTGCTTTTCCCAAACCTCGAGATACTTGCCGTGATCCTTCACGGTCTTGCCGCCAGCGTCTTTCGCGGACCAGTCATAGGTCCCGCTGACGTAGGCCATGTCGCCAGACTTCGTGACCTCCGCCCGGGTCGCCGTCCAACTTCCGCTGACCATGCTTTCGAGATCCTTCTTCCACTGGGCGTGAATCGCTTTCTTCGTCTTCGCCGCGGGCGCATTTGGCGGCAGCACAATGGCGTCCTTTGAGTAATACGACACGGTCTTGCTCACGTCCCGGGCCGCGGCGGCCGCGGACCATTGAGGGTCGAGATCGCGCAGCGCTTTCTCAATCGCGGCCTGCTCCTTTGATATCGCCCTCTGCGCATTGGCTACGCTCAACGGCAACAGGCCAAGGCAAGCGACGACCACGACGGCAGATACTGAACTTCTGGTGTGATGAGTGATTTTCATGATGAACCCCCGGACGTAGATTTAACGGAGATAGTGCTTCGCTCGTCCGGCACAGGGCAATGCAAATTATTTTTTTGGTTTTTTGTTTTTGCGGGAAGCGCTTTTCTGATCCGAAATTCAATGTCGTGGCTTAATCACGGTTCGGATGTGATCGGTTGAATTCTCAACCCCGTCCAGCGCCGCGTTGATCTGCGCAGCGTCAAGATCCACAGAACGCAGCGTGTCTGTCGGGAAGCGGAGTGACCCACTGCCCGCGAGTTCCATCAGCAGCGGCAGCTCCGCCGCCAGATGATCGGAAACTCCGATAATCTCGGCTTCCTTGTTGATGATCTCGGTATAGGGAAGAACGGACATTGACTCCGGGGTCAGGCCGACGAGCGCGGCGCGGCCGAAAATCCCCAGGCACCGGACCACCTGTCCCATGGTCACGGCTGAGCCGACCAGTTCGATCGAGACGTCCACTCCTTTGCCGCTGGTTGCTTCTCGAATCTGCTCGACGGGATCGCTCGCGGCCGCATCGATCGGAATGCCTCCGAAAGCTGCGATGGCGGCGAGTTTGGCAGGGTTGATATCAACGACGTAGACCTCCTGGCATCCGAAGGCTTTGGCTAATTGGAGAGCTGAAAATCCCAAGCCGCCGAAACCAAAAACCGCGACAGAGTCACCGCTCCGAACACAGGCCTTGTGCAAAGCATGAAGGGCCGTCGCCGAGGAGCACATCATGATCGCGCCCTGCTCAAATGGAATCTCGTCCGGAAGCAGCATGACATTTCGACCGGAGACTTTGATGAACTCGGCATAGCCGCCGTCGCGATGTTTCCCGATCATTTGCCCTTTGACGCAGAATTGCTCGTGACCGCGGAGGCAGAAATCACAGCGACCGCAGCTGACGAGGTAGTGCACGTAGACGCGGTCGTTTGGTGAAACGTGGGTGACTTCTTCGCCAGCCGTCTCCACACGCCCTGCGACTTCGTGCCCGAGTGTCAACGGCAAACGATCGATCGAAGAAATACCCGCGCGATAGTGCGCGTCGGAGTGGCAAATTCCGCAGGCCGCGACCCGGACCAGCACTTCGGACGCCCCGATCTGTGGAAGCGCAACTTCGGCCTCTTCCAGCGGTTGGCCGATCTGCACGAGTCGGACGGCCTTCATTAATTAGCTATCCGCCGCGGACGGCTTGAAATTCTGTACGCCCCGGTCAAGGTCATGAACCAAATCGAAAACATCATGTCAACTCAACCAACTGAATCGAAGAAGCTACTCTCCTACTCCATTGCGGAATGGGCTTGCGCCCTGAAATACGAGGATCTCTCGCCGGAGGCAATTCAAGCGGCGAAATTATTCTGGTTCGATTCCATCGGGTGCGCGCTCGGCGGCAGTCAGCAAGATGATGCCAAGATCCTGCTCAAGCATTACCGCGCCATGGGCGGAGGTAGCGGCAACGGTGGCGCTACAACCTTCGTTTCCGGTTTCAAGACCAACCCGGTCGACGCGTCGTTTCTCAATGGCCACATGATGCGGGCGATGGATTACAACGACATTTATTGGAAGGCCGATCCGTGTCATCCGAGCGATCTCATCGCCGCGCCGCTCGCGCTCTGCGAAAGCGAGGTGCGGAGCGGGAAGGATCTGATTCTCGCCACCATCATCGCCTATGAAATCGAGATGCGACTCTGCGAGGTGGGACGTCCCGGCGTGCGCGAATACGGCTGGCATCATGCGACCTTGAGCGCGTTCGCGGCCCCCATCGCAGCCGGCCGAGTTTTGAATCTCAATCCCGCGCAAATGGTTTCCGCGATGGGCATCAGCGCCGCGCGCACCTTTTGCCCGGGCGCGGTCACTGCTGGCAAACTGACCAACATGAAGAACACGGTCGACCCGTGGGCGGGCCGGATGGGCGCGGAGAGCGCGTTGTTAGCGCGCGGCGGATTCTCCGGCCCCGAGCACATCATCGATGGCAAAGAAGGCCTCTTCGCCGTCTTCCGTCACGTGCAATACAAGGGTGCGCCGGCGACCTTCGATGGTGAAGCGCTCATCGCCGACCTGCCGAATTCGCCGCAGTCGCACTACCGCATTCTCGATTGCGGAATGAAGAGTTTCCCGATCGAAGCGCTCAGTCACGCGCCCCTCACCGCCATGATGAAGACGGTCAAGGAACACAAGATCAAGGCGGACGACGTGAAGGAAATCAAAGTCGAAGTGATCGCGCGCGCCGCCGACATCCTGGGCGATCCGCACAAGTATCGTCCCGATTCGAAGGAAACGGCCGACCATTCGCTGCCCTACTGCATGGCGGCGGGCCTGGTCGACGGCATGGTCACGCCGTTGCAGTTCAAGGAAGAGCGGGTGCTGGACAAGGCGCTGATCCCGATCATGGACAAGGTGAAAGTGGTGCCTAACGAGGAGTTCGAAGCGCTCTTTCCCAAGTTCCAGCCCAGCCGGGTGACGATCACGACCAATGACGGCAAGTCATACGCGACCCGAGTCGACGTTCCGAAAGGCGATCCGCGCGACCCGATGACGGAGGAGGAAATCGCGGTCAAATTCACCGCGCTTGGGGGTGATGTCATCGGTAAGGAGAATTGCCAAAAGGCACAGAAGTTCATCATGACCATGGAAACCGCGAGAGACTTCAGCGAGCTCTTTGCGCTCACCACGGGTCGTTAGCCTTGAATTGATTCCCGTCGCGGGTTCGGATCTTGGACATGCGGAAGCATGTTCCTCCTGAGGGACGACCCTTGCGCGTCCAGGCTCGCTCCCGGCGCGCAGTGCCATCCTAGCCCGCGATTAGGTCGTCCAACCCGGGAATATCGAGTTCGAGGTGAAAGCCCTCGATTCCAGCGATCCGGCACTCGACGTCACAGGCGAGCAGCTCGGAATCCTTGGTCGCGAACTCTTCGTCAGGCAAAGCCGCCATTGGCGCGCCATCGCGACCTGCGATCAATCCGCCGGAGTGCGTTTCAACCGCGAGGCGAATCGTCGCCCACTTCGTTTTGTCGATCCAGACTCTTCCGCCTTTGACCGGAAGATCGAGGGCGGACGTTCCCCTAACGAACTCCGGGACCCGCGGCGGGCGCGGTTTCCATTTCGTGTCGGTGTTGCCGGCAACCAGTTTGGCGAAACGTTCCGCGACCGTCGCAGGCGAATCGGTTTTGCGATAACCCTCGACCGGCGCGTGCAAGAGCCTCGAGATCCGCCGCAAGATATCGACCGCGCGATCCTCGGCGTTGCCGCCCAGGCGAATGACCGCCGGGATATCGAGATCGAGTTCCCAGAAGGCCTTGGCCAGGCCGTAGGCCGACCAATATTGTTCCTGACTCGCCACGCCCGAGCCCGAGCCGAAATAGCCCACAAGATCCGGCTGCGCGAGAATGATCCGGCTGGCGCGATAGACCTTCGATGCCGAGGGATTGCCGCTCGTGTCGGTGAAATTGGCGATGGTGAATCCGGCGTTCACGATCGCGTCCATCGACATCATCGAACCGCCGCCGCCGGCGCCATGAAAACCGACCAGCCCTTTCGATTCGGCGGGCGCCGAAGTGGCGAGCTGCGCGAAATAAAAAGTCCCGCGATGATCATTCTGCTCGACGGCGTAGGCGAGGCGTTCCAGCTCGGTCGGTGGGTGATCAAACTCGCGCGCGATCTCGATCTTCAATTCCGGATGGCGCGCGACCGCGTAATCATCAATCGTTAGGCGGCAATCGGCCGCGACGAACTCGCCCTCCTTCGTCAGAACCAGCGGGTTGATTTCAAGCGAGCGCGCTTCCGCGCTGCGCGCGGCGGCAAACAATTTCCGAATCGAATCGCCGAGCTGCACTGCTTGCTCGGGTGAGAGCCCGCACGATCCGGCCGCTTCCTTTACCTGGGCGTCGAGCGGTCCGCTCTTCACCTCGCAGGCGATGCGCCGGGTCGAGGCCGCGCGTTCTTCGATTCCCGTTCCGCCGCCGGGCGAGAAAATGATGATGGGCGCGCGAGCCGCGTCGTCGATCGCGAAGGAAAGAAAGAATTCTCTTTCGATCGCAACCTTCTCTTCCACCAGCACTGTCTCCACGGGGAACTGCCCCACTTTCATCGCGAGCATCCGCCTGGCGTGGGCGCGGGCTTCCTCCGGCTCCTTCGCGAACGCGACGCCGCCGATGCCGGCCCGCCCCGTGGTCCAAGCCTGGATCTTGATCACGACCTCGCCCTTGAGTTCCCTGGCCGCGACAATGGCTTGATCGGCAGTCTTGGCAGGCCGGCCGCGCGGAATCTTGAACCCGTTGGCGGCGAGAATCTCTTTGCCCTGATATTCGTGCAGTCGTGCCATGCGGCTATTTCCACGATCCCGGCCAATTTTCAAAGCCGGATAATGTGGGAGGGGCCTTTGTGCCCCGATACCCCTTGGGTCGCGCAACGGATCGGGGCACAAAGGCCCCTCCCACATTGCCACAGTCGCACGGTGCGGGATTGTTTGGGCGCTGCGCCGGGATGACATCGTGGTGCGCGTGGCTTAGGTTCGCGCCGCCATGAACGAACCAGTTTACATTCTCGGCGCCGGCCGAACCGACTTTAAACGCAACCTCAAAAAGGAGGGCAAAGCGTTGCGCGACGTGATCAAGGAAGCGGGCCGCAAAGCACTCGACGACGCGAAGATCGACCCGGCGGAAATCCAGGCGGCGGCAGTGGGAAACTTCAATGCCGGCCAGTTCACCAAGCAATTGCATCTCGGGGCGTTTATCCCCGAAATCGACGAGAAGCTTCACGGTATTCCGACCATGCACACTGAGGCGGCCTGTGCCTCGGGCGCTCTCTCCGTCCTGCTCGGAGCAACCTGGATTATGGGCGGATTTCATGGCGCGGTCCTCGTTGTTGGCGCGGAGCAGCAGAAAACGATGTCATCACGAGACGGCGGCGACGTCCTCGGGGCTGCAGCGGATTTCGATGTCGAACGGCCGATCTACGGCGACTTCATGTTCCCGAAGTTGTTCGGACGCATTGCGCAAATTTATATCGATAAGTACGGCGCCAGTGCGGACGATCTAGCCGCCGTCGCCTTCAAGAACTACGCCCATGCGCGACTCAACCCGCTGGCGCAAATGCGCGAAGCAAGTCTCACTCTTGGCGACGCCTCGCAGGTTTCGGAAAATAATCCCTGCGTCGCCGATCCCTTGCGCCTGACCGACTGTTCGCAGATCACCGATGGCGCGGCCGGCCTGGTTTTGGTTTCGGGGAAATATCTCGACCGCATCGGGCGCGATAAATCCAAACTCCCGCGGCTGCTTGGTTATGGTCACACGACCGATTATCTGGCGCTGGAGAAAAAGGATGCGCCCACTTTCAGCACTGCGCGTAAGGCGGCGGCCAACGCGTTCGGGATGGCGAACCTAAAGGCCCGCGACCTGCACGGCGTGGAAGTACACGATTGCTTCTCCATTACCGAAATCGTGGCCTACGAGATTCTTGGTTTGGCCGAGTCGGGCAAAGGCGCGGAGCTGGCCAAGAGCGGTGCAACCACGCTCCCGCAGGTCCGAGGCGAGAAAGCGAGCGGCAAGATCGATTTCGAGATCCCGGTGAATGCCGGCGGCGGCCTAATCGGCGATGGTCATCCCGTCGGCGCGACCGGCGTTCGACAAGTTGTTGAAGCGAATCAACATCTCACCGAACAGGCAGGCGCGCGTCAGATCAAAGGCGCAAAGCGATTTCTCACCTTCAACATGGGTGGTAGCCTGACGACTTCCGTCGCCATGATCTGGGGTGTGGACTAATCGTCGCGCGAAGCGGCGAGAGCAGCGAGCCTTCGCCTCACTTCGTCGGCGTGTAGGTCACCTCGCCGGTTTGGCCGTTGAGGCTTGCCGTACCGAGTTTTTTGGGTGGAGCCGCGCTTTGATAGACGTCCAGCGTCAGGTCTGTCCTCGGAAATTCCTGCGCCATCCTCGTCATCACCTGGCGCATCAGGTCCGGGATTTTCTCTGGTGTCACGCTGGAAAAAAGGACGATGCCGATGTGATTTTGGTCGTCCAACAGGGTGCGAGCGATCGACGTGTAGAGCGCGACGGACTGGCGAATCCGGTTGAGGTAGTTCCATTGCCGCTGCGTTTCTTCCGGCGCCTGCGCCGCGTGCTCAGCTCGGACTTGTTGTTCGGATGGTGTGGAACTCTCAGCGGCGGGGTTCGATCGATGGCATGCAGAAAGCGATGCCAGGCCGGCAACCAGCAGCGCTGCTCCATACGCGGCCGGCGGGCAACGCAAAACATTTGCGTTCTCCATTTTCATACTATCAAAGGTACGAAGTTTTTCCTGTTTCGCGAACTCGATCATGCTTACATCGTCTGAGCAATGAGCACGTCCGACGCTGAGGCCACGATGGCCGTCTTTCTCGATTTGGAAAATATCGCCCTCGGCGCGCACGACGCGCAGTTTCCGCCCTTCGACGTGCGTAAGGTCACCGAGCGCCTGCTCCTAAAGGGACACATCGTGGTGAAAAAGGCCTACTGCGATTTCGAGCGCTACAAGGCTTTCAAGCGCGGGTTGCACGAAGCAGCCTTCGAGATGATCGAGATCCCGCACGTCAGGCAATCGGGCAAAAACTCCGCCGACATCCGGATGGTAGTCGATGCGCTCGATCTCTGTTACACGAAAAGTCACGTCGACACTTTTGTCATCATTAGCGGCGACTCGGACTTTTCGCCGCTCGTGAGCACGTTGCGCGAGAACGACAAGACCGTAATCGGAGTCGGGGTGAAGCAATCCACCTCCGACCTTTTCATCACCAACTGCGACGAATTCATTTACTACGACGATCTGGTGCGCACGGAAACGACGCGAAAGCGCCAAAGCGCGCCCGCGCCGGGTCCGGTAAAAACGCCCCGGGTCAAAAACCAGGGGCCGCCGATCGAGGAGGCGCTCGATCTTCTCAGCAACACGCTCGACGCCTTGCGGGCGGAGCGCGGCGAAGATTACCCCGTCCACGGCTCGCGGGTGAAGCAGGCGATCAAGCGCCAGCATCCCGGCTTCAACGAGCGCGCTTATGGATTCCGGAGTTTCAGCGACCTGCTTCTCGAGGCGCAAAAGCGTCGCCTGTTGAAATTGGAAAGCGATAAGAACGCCGGCGGCTACTACCTGCTGCCCGAGGAATAAATCGCCGGCTCCCAGTCCGGGCGGAGTTCCGTTGTGCAGGAGTGGCAAATCGATAATACCTATCACATGGAATACGTCCGACTCGGAAAATCCGGCCTCAAGGTTTCGCGTCTCTGCCTTGGTTGCATGACCTACGGCGTGCCGGCGCGCGGCAGCCATCCCTGGAGTTTGGATGAAGAACAAAGTCGCCCCTTCATCGCGCGCGCCCTTGACCTGGGGATCAACTTTTTCGACACCGCAAACGCTTATTCCGACGGGACGAGCGAAGAGATTGTCGGACGCGCCTTGCGCGAGATGGGCCAGCGCGATGAGCTGGTAGTCGCGACGAAAGTTTTCTTCCCCTGGCGCGACCGGCCAAATACAGGCGGGCTTTCGCGCAAGGCGATTATGACGGCGATCGGCGCCAGCTTGCAGCGGCTGGGAATGGATTACGTCGATCTTTATCAAATCCATCGCTGGGATTACGAAGTGCCGATCGAGGAAACCCTCGCCGCGCTGCATGACGTGGTGCAGGCGGGCAAAGCGCGTTACCTCGGCGCGTCATCGATGTTCGCCTGGCAAATGTCCCACACCCTCCACGTAGCCGGGCAGCACGGTTGGGCGCGCTTCATCTCGATGCAGCCGCACTACAATTTGCTCTACCGCGAGGAGGAGCGGGAGATGTTGCCACTCTGCGCGTCGCAGGGAATTGGAGTGATCCCGTGGAGCCCGCTCGCGCGCGGGCGACTGGCGCGCCCGTGGGGCGATCCGGGCGGCGGAAGAGCCGCGCGCGACGAATATGGCCAAAAACTCTATCGGCAGACCGAGAGCTCGGATCACGCGGTGGTCGACCGTTTGAACCAACTTGCTGCGGCGAAGAAGTTACCGCCGGCACAGATCGCGCTTGCCTGGTTGTTGAGCAACCCGGTCGTGACCGCGCCAATCATCGGCGCAACCAGGCCACATCATCTCGACGATGCGGTGGCCGCGCTCGCGGTCGAGCTTTCGCCTAACGAACTCAGGGCGCTCGAAGAGCCTTACCTGCCGCATCCCGTTTTCGGTTTTTCCTGAGCGGGTCGCGTCGACAACTCCGGCGCGCGCTCCCCAGACCGCAATTAGCGCTTTCCGCGTTCCAAGCGCTCTCGTAAATTGCCGTCATGCAATCTCTCTATCTCATCGGCGTGGCCGCTCTGGCAGTTGTCGCCCTCGTCCTCGCGATTGTGCTCTTTAACTTTTTCGGACTCTGGCTCCGCGCGCGCATCGCCAATGCGCCGGTCAGCATCGGCAAAATGGTCGGCATGCGTCTGCGCAAAGTGCCGGTCGGCTTAATCGTTGATAACCGCATCACCGCGGTCAAAGCCGGCATCGATATCCCGAGTGATCCGCTCGAAGCGCATTATCTCGCCGGGGGCGACGTCAACCACGTCATCCTCGCCCTCATCGCCGCGGACAAGGCCGGCATCTCCCTCGACTTCAACCGCGCCTGCGCGATTGACCTCGCGACCAAAGGCACCGGCAAAACCGTGCTCGAAGCCGTGCGCACGAGCATCAATCCGAAAATCATCGACGTGCCGAGTACGGCGATGGGCCGAACCACGATCGACGGCGTGGCCAAGGACGGCATCGGCGTGAAGGTCAAGGCACGCGTCACGGTCCGTTCTCACCTCGATCGCTTCGTTGGCGGTGCGACCGAGGAAACGATCATTGCACGAGTTGGGGAGGGGATCGTGACCTCGATCGGTTCGGCTGACACCTACAAGGACGTGCTCGAAAATCCGGATCGAATTTCCAAGCTCGTCCTGCACAAAGGCCTCGATAGCGGGACGGCCTTCGAGATTCTTTCGATCGATATCGCGGACGTTGATATCGGCGACAACATCGGCGCGAAACTGCAAACCGAGCAAGCCGATGCGGACAAGCGGGTTGCCCAGGCCAAAGCCGAGGTGCGTCGGGCCGCGGCCGTCGCGGTCGAGCAGGAAATGCGAGCCAGAACGCAGGAGATGCGGGCCAAGGTGGTCGAGGCGGAATCGCTCGTCCCGCAAGCGATGGCCGACGCTTTCCGATCCGGCAACTTCGGCATCATGGATTATGTGCGGATGAAAAACGTGCAGGCCGACACGACGATGCGTGAATCGATCGGCGCGGCCGAGAAACCGCCGGCGGAAACTCCCTGACGAAGTCTGAATCGTGAACCGTGAATAGCCAGATGCCGCCGCCTTTCCCGATTCACGTTTTGGCAATTTAACGGATCACGGTTTAATACCAGCATGAACGACACCGTCATCTTCTTCGTCCTGGCCGGGCTCGCTCTTCTCTTTAAGTGGCTTACCAAGCAGGGGACGAGCGACGCGGAGAAGCCGGAGTTGCCGTCGCCTAACGAACGACCGGAACCTCCGTCCGCCCAGAGCGATGAGGAACGGGTGCGCCGGTTTCTCGAGGCGCTCGGTGTCCCTCCCGGGAGTGCGCCTCCTCCTCCGGTGCGTCCGCGGCCGACGGTTCCTCGCCAGGTGATCACGCCGGCCCAACCCAAGCCGCCGGCCAAGGCCAGGCGGAGTTGGGTGCAGCCTCTTCCGCCGCTTGTCACCACGCCGAAGGAAGTGCCCGCTCCACCGCTGCAGCCCCCGACGGCTGCGCCGCCTTCACCAGTGGTCATCGCGCCGCCCGCCCCGGTTGCGAGTGCGGCGATGCCAGGGCGGATGGTCCGGCCCGGGCCGGTTGCGAGTGAAACACGTCAGGTCGCCCCTGTTTCGGCGTCGACGGCGGGTTCATTGCGCGCAATCCTCCGTGCCCGAGGCAGCCTCCGGCAGGCGATCATGCTGCGCGAAATCCTCGGCCCGCCGCGTGGCTTGCAAGCCCTCGACGAACTCCGTAGCTTCTGACCCCGCTCGAAAAGCCGGCGTGGCGGAACTGGCAGACGCGCTGGACTCAAAATCCAGTACTCGCAAGGGTGTGTGGGTTCGATCCCCTCCGCCGGCACCTTCACTCGGGCATGACGAAGCCAAGGCGTTCGCGTTCCATTTCGTCGCACGAACAGCTCCCGTCATTTTCCGATGTTGACCGTCTCACAAGTTTCCAAGTCCTTTGCCGGGCGCATCCTCTTTCAGGATGTATCGCTCCAGGTGAACCGTGGTGATCGCATCGGCCTGGTCGGCCCTAACGGCGCCGGCAAGTCAACGCTCTTCTCCCTTATCTTGAACGACGCTTCGCCGGACTCGGGAAAAATCTCGCTCGAAAAGAACGCCACACTGGGCTACCTGCCGCAGGAAACGGCGGCGGCCGGCGAAGAATCGGTTCTCGAACTCGCCTGCGGCAAGTCGCACCCGGCATTGGAGGATGAACACGATTGGGAGATCGAGCCCAAAGCCAAACGTATCCTCGCTGGTCTCGCCTTTCGCGAGAGTGATTTCAATCGTCCGGCAAATGCCCTGAGCGGCGGCTGGATTATGCGCGCCTATCTGGCGCGGCTCCTCGTGATGGAGCCGGATTTGCTTTTGCTCGATGAGCCGACCAACCATCTCGATCTCGAGTCGTTAGTCTGGTTTCAGGAATATTTGAGAAATTATCCGGGCGCGATCCTGATGATTTCGCACGACCGCGAATTTCTGAACGCGCTCGTCGGCAGCATCGTTGAGATCGCGCAGTCGAAGCTGGTGCGTTATCGCGGAAACTGGGACAGCTATGTCGAACAAAAGGCCGCCCGCGAAGAACAGCAGCTCGCCGCCTACAAGAACCAGCAGAAAGAAATCGCCGCGCTTCAGCAATTCGCCGATCGCTTTCGCGCTAAGGCAACCAAGGCCTCGCAGGCGCAAAGCAAGCTCAAGCAGATTGATCGCATGGAGAAAATCGCCGTGCCGACCGCGCAGGCGAAGACGATCAAATTTCGCTTCCCGCAGCCAGCGCGCAGCGGGCTGCGAGTGGTTACCCTGAAAGATGTGCACCACGCCTACGACTCACTGGTCGTCTATGACCTTTTAAATTTCGCGGCCGAGCACGGGCAGCGCACCGTGCTGGTCGGGCCGAATGGCGCGGGCAAATCGACCCTCCTAAAATTACTCGCGGGCGTGTTGCCGGTGCAAAGAGGGAAGCGCGAGCTCGGACACAATGTCAGGGGCGACTATTTTTCGCAGCATCGCGTCGAGATGCTCAACATCAGGCAAACCGTTCTCCAAAGCGTGCTCGATGCCGCCGATCCGGTTCCGGAACAAACCGCCCGCACGGTTCTGGGCTCATTTCTTTTTCGCGGCGACGATGTTTTCAAGACGGTGGGCGTCTTGAGCGGCGGTGAAAAATCACGACTCGCCCTCGTCAAACTGCTGCTCCATCCGCCAAACCTTCTGCTGATGGACGAGCCGACGACGCATCTCGACGTGGGCTCGATCGACGCATTGATCGGCGCTTTGCAACAATACGAAGGCACCCTCATTTTCATCAGCCACGATGTGCATTTTATCCGCGCCATCGCAAGCAGCGTACTCCGGATCGACGCCGGCCAGCTGACTCCCTACGCGGGAGATTATCAGTATTATCTCGATAAATCGAAGGCGACTTCGGAGCGGGCCGCTCTCACTTCCGGGAACGGCCTAACGAACGCGCAACCTGTGGTGGATCGCGGTGAGGGGACCGTAGTCAGCGCCCCCTGCTACAACAAGCCGGGATTGCGGGAGCAGAAGGAACAAAAACGGGCCGAAGCAGAGGCGCGCAAGGCGCTGGCCAAGGCACGTCGCGAGCACGAGCAGCGCGTTCGTGAACTGGAGATGCACATTGCGACCCTCGAGGGTCAAGAGAAGGAGTTGGCCGTCGAGTTGGAGGATCCCGCCGTTTACCAGGCGGGCGGTCGGGCGGTGACAATCAATCGCGAACTGGCCGCGGTCACGGAAGAGCTAAAGCGGCTGACGGCGGAGTGGGAAGAGGCGACGGCGAAGATGCCGACGTAGACGCCTCCCTGTGGTAGGCGCGGGTGTCGGGATGGCTGCTCCCGTAGCTTTCGCGTCAGACGACATCAGGCTCGCGCTTCGCAGAGCGAAGCGTCCACAGGGATCGCTTCACGGCTGGCGATGACGAGACTGACGCTTTCGCGAGCTCAGCGACGTCAGATGGATTAGGCCTAGGGCTTCTTGGCGGCCGCTTTTTCGCCCTTGCCGTCAACCTCCGTGGC
>JBOHXL010000065.1:0-3211 GCA_050736975.1 Chthoniobacterales bacterium
AAACTCATGCGCTACATCCGCCACTACAACAAATCCCCCAAAGCCTTTAAATGGTCGTGGCACGATACCTCACGTCGGATCAACACTACTCACGCTTCAAGTGATACAGGCCACTAGGTCAAGACCCGACGGCAATCGCGGTTGGAAACGGGTCCCATCGGGAAGAACGTTACGACAGAAAGTGAGGGACAAATGGATTACCTGGTTGTCTTTTTGACTGCGATAGCGATAGCGACTTACGCGCTGATCGTTCGGCACGCTCTCCCGAAAGAATAAAGCGGGAAGAGCCGTGGACTTTCGGTTCACCCGCGCGCAGAATTTGATTCGGATGGAAAAGCGCCCGTTTAAGGCGGAAAAGACCCGCCGCCGAAGCGATGCTGAGAATCGGACGTCGCGTGACAAGGTGGCGGCGCCGAAAGCAGTAACGCTCGCCGCCAAAGAGAAAGATCAGCCGATCAAATGCGCCAGCCCACCGTGCTATCTTCCTGAAATCGAAGATTGAGGTTTCCCGACTAAGGAATCATTTCCGCCGCATGGCCGGCATGGACCGGATCCGGCCGCGGGCGATGTTCCATCGTTTCGCCATGGCTTTGCAACTCCTCGTTAAGAGGCAAGCGGTCGGGCAACGGTTCGCCGCCGCGCTCAATCCGGCCACCGAGTCCGTCCGAGAGCTGCCGGATCGGTTAAGACGCCCATGCGGTGGGCGAAAGTGTCGGCGATGCAAACAGCGCTGTTCTTCGCTTGCTCGCTTTTCTCACCGGCAAAGTTTTCGTCGACCGTTTCTACAAAAAGCGTCAGCCATCGCTCGAAATGCGCCTGCTCCACAGGAAGGACGGCATGTTTAGGAAAGGGCGCGCCCGAGTAGTTGCCCGTCCGGAAAAGCATCGACTCCCAGAAACGATACATTTTCGGCAGGTGCTCGGTCCAATCGACGTTGGCCGTCTCGTTAAAAATTGGCGCGAGCAGCTCATCACGATTCACCTTGTCGTAGAAGGCGTCGACGAGCTTCCTCACATCCTGGGGTGTTTCGAGGTCGCAAAGCACATTCATGAGAATTCGGAGCGACTACGCTCCGCCGTCTTGTGTTGCTGGCAACCGCAATCGCGCCGGAAGTTTGATCTGCGTCAAGGTTGGTGAGCGAAAGCGGGGGAACGGAGACTCTGTAAATGAGAAAACCTCGCTCACTATCTCGGGCGAAGTTTCCGATGCACGATTCAAGGCAAATTTGAGGCTGTGTAAATAAATCAAGAAGTTTATTGACTAATAGACGAATATGGTGTGTTGTTCTCCAGAATCACCGGCCTCGTCGAGCATCGCGCGAACGCGACCGCGCGGGGCCACAACCATCAAAAGAAGAAAACACAACATGTTAAAATCAATCGCTCTCCTAGTTACCTCAGCCGCCTTGGCGGCTCTCACCACTGTCCACGCCCAAAGCGGCGCCGCGACCGCCGTCCCGAATGATGCCCAGATCGCGCAGATCGTGCTCACGGCCGATACGGTCGACGTCGATTACGGCAAGTTGGCCGTGGAAAAAACGAAGAACGCGGAAGTGAAGGCTTTCGCTGAAACGATGATTCGCGATCACACCGCGGTGAACGAAAAGGCGGCCGCCCTCGCCAAAAAAATCAGTCTGACGCCGGAAGCGAGCGAAACGAGCAAGAGCTTGGAATCGAATGGCCATAAGGAATTGGCGACGCTGAAGAAGATGCACGGCGCTGAGTTCGATAAGGCCTACATCGACAACGAAGTCAGCTACCATGAAGCGGTCATCGGCGTTCTCGACAAGACCTTGATCCCCAATGCCAAGAACGCGGACCTGAAGGCTCTTCTGGAAACCGGCAAGCCGATCTTCGAATCCCATCTGGAGCACGCCAGGCAGCTCCAGAAATCGTTCAACAAATAAAGCGAGACCACAGCGAAAGCCTTAACCCGCATCCGGAGTTCGTTCCCTGGGAGCGGACTCCGGGTACGCGGGCTTCTCCGAATGAGCCATCCCACCTTGCAGCGCGAGCGCCAGGGCGTCGATTACGGCGATGAGTCGGATGTGCAAAGTCTGCACGCTGCTATCGACCGCGAGGAAGGCGACTGGCGCGTCACGATCAAGCCCTTCTCGCTCTGGGTGCTGGTTGTTTTTGGGTTAGCCTTCTTCTTTGCAGGATTTTGGTCGGCGCGTAACGGCACCCACTTTGTGGCCACGAGTGTGGAGAGTGGCAACCCGCCTCCATCCCAGGCGACTCTGCAAGCCGCTCAACCGGGCGCTGCTTCTGCCAGCGACGTCCAAAGCACGGTCGCAAACGTCAATGCGCCAGCGGTCATGCATGTAGTCATGAAGAATATGAAATTCGACCCGTCGAAACTTGAGATACACAGGGGCGACACGGTCGAGTGGAAAAACGATGATATCACTCCCCACACCGCGACCGCGATTCCACTTTTTGATTCAGGCTCGATTGCGTCCGACCAGTCCTGGCGGCATACATTCACGGAAGCCGGTGACTTTCCTTATACGTGCACGTTTCATCCCGACATGAAGGGCACCGTGATCGTCGAGTAGGGTTATTTCACACCGGCGCACTCTTGGTCACAGTTGGACGGTTAACAAACACGCACCATGAATACGTTTCTCGAAGAGTTGACCGGCGGGATTCCAGATTGGACTCAGCTTCAACGCGTGATCATCCGGCTGGTCGCTGCCATGGTGGTAGGCGCGGTCGTCGGATTGCAGCGCCAGCGGGCGGGAAAATCCGCAGGCTTACGGACCCATATGCTGGTCGCCATGGGTAGCGCGCTTTTCGTTCTGGAGGGCGAGCGTGCCATGATGTCGATGAGCGACTTGTCGCGAGTGATCCAGGGTCTCGCAACCGGTATTGGTTTTATCGGGGCGGGCGCAATTCTGAAAGAGCGCGCCGAACACAAGATCGAAGGATTGACCACTGCATCGGGCATCTGGATGACGGCCGCGGCCGCCGCCGCAGGTCTGGGCCGAGTCGGACTCGCGCTCCTCAGTGTCGTTCTGGCGTGGGTGATTCTCGCGTTCGTCGGCGCCATCGAACCACACATCGGAAAGGCAAAACCGCGAACCTAGTGCACTGTATCATTGATAACGTGAGTATGTGTGATAAGGTGTTGGATGAAAAGATTGAGACTGACGGTGGCTCCGCCCGAACGCTTGGAACTCAAACGACGCGCGGCTTCGCGCAGAGGCAGA
>JBOHXL010000066.1:0-5193 GCA_050736975.1 Chthoniobacterales bacterium
TCTGCCTCTGCGCGAAGCCGCGCGTCGTTTGAGTTCCAAGCGTTCGGGCGGAGCCACCGTCAGTCTCAATCTTTTCATCCAACACCTTATCACACATACTCACGTTATCAATGATACAGTGCACTAGATCACCGCCCATCCAGCAACGTTTTTTGCGATGACATCTTCTCCGCTTCTCGAGTCGCGCGCGTCGACAATGAAGAATCTCTCTTTTCTCGATCGCTATCTGACCCTCTGGATTTTTCTCGCCATGCTCGGAGGCGTGGCGGTCGGTAACTTTGCTCCCGGCATCACGCGTGCGATCACGAGCTTGAGCGTGGGCACGACCTCCATCCCGATCGCGATCGGGCTCATCGTCATGATGTATCCGCCCTTGGCGAAGGTGAAATACGAGGAGATGGGCGATGTGTTCCGGGACAAGAAGGTGCTGGCGCTCTCTTTCGTGCAGAACTGGGTGATCGGTCCCCTGCTGATGTTCGCACTGGCGGTTACTTTCTTGCGCGACAAGCCCGAATACATGACGGGTCTGATCTTGATCGGTCTCGCTCGTTGCATCGCGATGGTGATCGTCTGGAATCATCTCGCCAAAGGCAACTCGGAATACTGCGCGGGGTTGGTCGCGTTCAACGCCGTTTTCCAAGTGCTTTTCTATGCGGTCTTCGCCGTCTTTTTTCTGAAGGTGCTTCCACCCGCGGTAGGCCTCCACTTTGGGGCGATGGACTTGAGCAAGCTGACAATGGGCAGCGTCGCCGCGAGCGTTTTTGTTTACCTCGGTCTGCCCTTTCTTGCCGGGATCGCGACGCGCTTTCTGCTGGTGCGGGCCAAGGGCAAGGCCTGGTACGAGCGCGCATTCATCCCGCGCATCTCACCGCTCACGCTGATCGCGCTGCTCTTTACCATCGTCGTTATGTTCTCGCTTCAAGGCGGTGAGATTGTCCGCCTTCCGCTCGATGTCCTTCGTATCGCCTTGCCGCTGGTCATTTACTTCGCGGTCATGTTTTTCCTCAGCTTTTTCATGAGCCGGTGGCTGGGCACTGATTATGAACGCTCCGCGACGCTGGCCTTCACTGCAGGCTCGAATAATTTCGAGTTAGCCATTGCCGTCGCGGTGGCGGTCTTCGGCATTGGCTCAGGCGCGGCCTTTGCCGCTGTAATTGGCCCTTTGGTGGAGGTGCCGGCGCTCATCCTTCTGGTCCACGTCGCGCTCTGGTTGCGGCGGACCTACTTCCTCCCGCCCCAGCCTTACCTTGTTCGTGAATCTTAGACGTAACTTGCCAGCAACAACCCATGAAAACAAAAGTCCTCTTTATCTGCATCCATAACAGTGCGCGCAGCCAGATGGCCGAGGCGTGGCTCAACTATACCTGTGGCGATTTCTTCGAAGCCCAAAGCGCCGGCCTTGAGCCGGGAACCTTGAATCCGCTCGCGGTTGACGCGATGGCCGAGGTAGGAGTCGATATTTCGCAAAAGGGGACGCAACGGGTTTTCGACGTTTTCAAGTCGGGACAGCTCTTTGGCTATGTCATCACGGTCTGCGACGCGGCCAGCGCGGAAAAATGCCCGATCTTTCCCGGCTACGCGAAGCAGCTCCACTGGCCTTTTCCCGATCCTTCGGCGCTCACTGGCACCGGTGAAGAGAAACTACAAGGAGTGCGGGTGATTCGCGATGAGATTCGCCAAAAAGTCGAGGAGTGGTGCGAAGAAGCCTGCGTCCAGACGGCCTAGCCCAGAAAATGGGCGATGGAAACGACGCGGCCCGGCGAAGTCTTTTGGGCCGTTGTCCGTCTCCTGCTCGGATTTTTTCAAATCGGTGAGCCTGAATCGGGGCAATGCCGAAGCAGTGCTCGTGACTGGTTGCTTCAGTCCCAGCAGTCGCACACTTTTCAACCCTACCTTCTCCAAAAAATGGAAAGCCCGCCGGAATCTATCCGGCGGGCTGCCATAAACCTAACCAACGTTCACTCGAAAGACATCATCCGTCTCACACCAATCAAAACTTAAAGCTCAGATCGGTCTGAAAGAGGTTGTAATTATTCACCGGATTGATTCCGAGGTCTCCTACACCGCCGGTGCCGAGACTACTGTTGATCTGCCACCCGTGGGCGTAGGTGAAATTGGCAGTCACGGCATCGGAGAGCGCATACCCGAGTTGGACGAAGACGCCTTCGATGTTTACGCGGCTGTCAAAGATGTCGGAATCGACCAGGTTAGGATCAAGCGAAAACTGTTCTGCATGTTGCCAGAAGGCGGTGACCGAAAAGTCGCCCCGATGCTTGGTGCTCCCAATACCGGCGCCAATCTGGTAGGCAAACTTTTGGTCCGTCTGGTCAGGATGGCCGGCCGCGCGCGCGCGAGCACCGCCATCCGCGTTGACCGCGAAGTCACCAAAGATTCGAGCCGGGAGTTTGCTGAGCTTAAAGCCAAACTCGGCCGGCAGCTCGATGACAAGGAGACTGTTCACGCCGGTCTGGTTAGGTGTGACCTTGTTCCCGTTACCGTCGATAAAAGTCGGATCGCCGACAAAATGAGTGTAGAAGGTGTCGCCCGTGCCTGTGTAGTTGTAGAGCGTCGGCGCAACCTGCACATACATATTTTTGTTCCAGTTATAGCGCGCGCCAACCTGCCAGCCGAGCAGAAAGGCGTCCGTCTTTGGCACCCCATTTGGAGATGGGCCGATTGGGTTTTCCGGATTGGTGTCGTCGTAGACAAACTGTCCGAAGTTGGCAAACAGATCGAGGGTCGGGCCGGCAACCGTTTCGGTTTGCGGAACGATCCCTTTACCATCCTTGTCCATTGTCGTCGGGGCGGCTGAGGTGCTTCCGGCGAATTTGATCGTGTATTTGTATTGCTCGGCCAGACCTTCAGGGTTGATATCCGGATCCCAAACCATCGATGTGGTAATGAACGGATTCGCCATCTTGCCGGCAGTCAGGGTTAGATTGCGGATGCCTTTATATCCGAGATAGGCCTGACCTACGCCGATACTGTCGCTGTTCTTGGCGAAAGGCCCGGGGCCCGTGGCGGTATCGTCGCCAAAAGTGACGTTAGTTGACCGCGGATTGGTCGAAGTCTCCAAACGGACGCCGAAGAACCAGTCATCGACCAGGGTTCCCCGCAGGCCGAGCCGCAAACGATATCGCGCCCGGTTGCGCTGGTAGGTATCACCGTGTGAGTTGATCGTGTCCGGGCTGGCAGTTTCGCCGCTCCGCACCTCATAGCGAACGCGCGCGTCACCGTAAATCTCCAGCTCGGTCAAGGGCGTAGAAAGCTTGAGCTTGGTCGCCGAACTTGCCGAGCTCATCGGCACCGCGGGTGCTTCTGCTTCTTTCGCCGTGGTTTTGGCCAGTTCAGTGCGAACTTCCCCGGCTTCTTTTTCAGTGATGATGTGTTTCTTGACGAGCAGATTCAAGAGCGCGTCGTTGTCTTCAGCGCGAACAGTGAGAGGACCGAGCGCCATGCTGGCGACGGCCACGACTAATGTGAATTTCTTGGCAAACATTGATTCTCCTTTTTTGCGGGGACGCCGCGATTTGGTTAGGCGCAGCACAATCTCGCGACCGTGCTGCCGTCTGGATCTTGTCCAAAACGTTGGAGAGGCTAAAGAGCAATTGTTACAGTTTCGTGGCGGCGATGTAACAACTGCGTGAATTTGGGAAGCCGCACGAGCCGTGCTGATTGGCGCTCATTCGGCCGCGGCGGGATTCGATTTAAAGCCTCGGCAGGTTCGTCGCGCGAAAGCGCTTGAGCTTCGTCATTCCTTCGGCTCGCTCCCCAGCGGAACCAGCTCGGGAAACGCGGCCGGCCGGCACAGCGCTTCTCGCCGGGTCACGAACCGGAACTAACCTGGCGGTGACTTGCTCTCGTCCTTGCCGCAGGCCGCCATCCCACTCGTCAGTTCGTTGTTTCGCTCGTCCAAGGCCTGGAGGCGCAGCTGCCACCGATGAAGCTGGATGCTCAGTTGGTTGATATAACCCTTGACCTCGGTCCGCTGCGATTCGTTCTCCTTGAGATGGCGTCTTAGTTCCGCCAGTCGCTCAGGCGTAGACTCGGAACCGGAAGGATACGCGTGCGGAACGGTTGTCGGCGCCCCACACCTCTGACACTTTAGGGTCATCCCCGCGGCGACCGCGTCGACTACCAACGAGGCGCCACAATGCTCGCACTGGAAAAGGACATCACCCTTTCCATCGTCGGAGGTTGCAGATCCAGCCTCGCTTTGCACCACGCCGTTTTGAGCAATCCTTATACCATTCGCCCGGGCGCCATGATGTCGCTGGGAGCGCTCGTGATCCTCGGTAAATTGCGACAGAGTGGCACGTTGGCAGGAGGTCGCCGGGCATTGTTGGATTCGGTTAAATATTCATTATCAAATGCTTAGGAATTAATCGACGGGATTGGAACGATCGGTGCTAGAGATGGCGTCGAAAGGATTTTCATACAACAATGGCCAAAGTTTTAGGTATCGACCTGGGTACCACCAACTCCTGCATGTCCGTCATGGAGGGCGGTGACCCGGTAGTTTTGGAGAATAGCGAGGGCGCCCGCACGACGCCTTCGATCGTTGCGTTCGCCAAGAATGGTGAACGCCTCGTCGGCCAGGCGGCAAAACGCCAGGCCGTCACCAACCCCGCGAACACGATCTTCTCGATCAAGCGTTTCATGGGGCGCAAGTTTGACGAAGTGCGCGAGGAAGAACATCGCGTCCCCTACAAGGTCGTGAAGGCGGCAAACGGCGACGCACATGTGCAAGTAGAAGTAAACGGCGAAAAGAAGACATTCAGCCCGCCGGAAATCTCCGCCATGATTCTTTCGAAGTTGAAGGCGGATGCAGAAGCAAAGCTCGGCGAAAAGATCGCCCAGGCGGTCATTACCGTGCCGGCTTATTTTAACGACTCGCAGCGCAACGCGACCAAGGATGCCGGCAAGATCGCCGGCCTCGAAGTGCTTCGCATCATCAACGAACCAACCGCGGCTTCGCTGGCTTACGGTCTCGATAAGAAGAAGGACGAAAAGATCGCTGTCTATGACCTGGGCGGCGGTACCTTCGATATCTCGGTGCTCGAGATCGGCGACGGCGTGTTCGAGGTGAAATCGACCAACGGCGACACCTTCCTTGGCGGCGAGGACTTCGACAAACGCGTGATCGACTACCTGGCCGACGAGTTCCGGCGCGAGCAGGGCATCGACCTGCGC
>JBOHXL010000067.1:0-16111 GCA_050736975.1 Chthoniobacterales bacterium
ACATCGTGAGGTCGAGCCCGAGCGCGTCGCCTAAGCCGAGCCCTTCGGCGAGCCCGGCGGTATTGATGTTCATCACCATGTTGACGAGCGCTTTCACCTTCGCGGCCTGGCCCGATTTACCGATGTAACGAATCGTTTTGCCGAGTGCCTGTAAGATCGGCCGCGCGCGATCGAAGGCTGATTTTTCGCCGCCGCACATGAGGTAGAGCGAGCCGTCACGCGCCTGAGTGATGCTCGAGGCCATGCAGGCTTCGAGCGTTTGCGCGCCGACCTTCTGCGCCAGACCCTCGACCTCGAGATGCACCGTGGGAGAAATCGTGGCGCAGTTGATGAACAATCTGCCTTGCGCGTTAACCAGCAGGTTGTCATCCGGCCCGGCGAAGATTTGCCGCATCGCAGTGTCGTCGGAAACGACCGTGATGATCACCTCCGCCGCCGCAGTCACTTCGCCTAACGACTGACTGGCGAAGCTGCCGAGCTCCTGGGCAAGTGCGGTAGCAGCGGGGCGGTCAAGATCGTAAAGCGCCGTGATATGAAAAGCCTGGTCCTCGAGGCGGCGAGCCATGTTCGCGCCCATCCGGCCGACTCCAACAAAGGCGATGTTCATGACAAGAGGGTAGCGCAAGCTTCCAGCTTGCAACCAGCCAAACTCGCAAGCTGGAAGGTCGCGCTTACCTCGCAAAAAACGGGTTGTGTTTTTTTTCCTCGCCGACCGTGGTTAACGGGCCGTGCCCCGGACAAAGCACGGTGTCGTTCGGCAGCGTGAGAATCTTTTCCAGGTTATTTCTGACCGCGTCAGAATAGGAAACATTGCCGCCGCCCATCGATCCGGCGAAGAGGGAATCGCCCACGATCGCGACCGGTCGCGCCAGTCCCGTCACGACGAAGGTCATGCCGCCGGGCGAATGGCCCCAGGTGAGGCGTGATTCGATCCGCAGGCCGCCGAGTTGGAACGTCTTTCCTTCCTCGATCGGTTCCGCCTCCGGCTCATTCTCGCGCGACGAGAGGAAAACCGGTGCGCCGGTCTCGCGCGCGAGGCGGCGCAAGTCGGCCACATGATCAGGGTGCGCGTGGGTGAGAAGGATAAGCCTGATCGTGAGGCCGCTCCGTTTTGCGTGGTCGAGCATCGTCGCGCAATCCGCCCCGCTGTCGAAAGCGACTGCCTGCCCGCTGGCCGGATCCCAGACCAGGTAGGCGTTGACCTGCATGTCGTGGTAAGGCGTGTTGAACTGGGCCAGGCCATCAAGTTGGATTTCGCCAGGCTGGAATTTTTGCTGCGCGAGATCGGCCAAGGCCGAGGCATTGAGTTGCAGCGCCGGAGCGACTCGTTCGGCCGTCGCGCGGTCGAATTTCCCCTCGCGCAATTGCCGGATTGCCTCGGCACTGGCGCCCGATTTTGCGGAGAGCTGACTGTCGGAAATCCCGAGACCGCGCTGCGCCTTGCCAAGGATGTCAGTGAAATTGTCTTCGAGCGGGATGGCCATGCTTTCACTAAAAGACAACGGACGTTCCTGTCGAGCGGGAAGCGGTCAGCGGGAGCGCACGCGCCTCGCGGGACGGCGTTTGGCGCCTCGCCGACGCGGAATTTTTGGCCGCGTTGTCGTGTTCGGCACGGAAGTCTCTGGGGTTTACGGTGTCGCCAGAGATTGTTTCGGCGGGGCGCCGAAACCAGCACGCGAGACGCGTGCGCTCCCTGGAAGATGCGCGATACGCTCTTTCGCCAACTCCGCTGTCTCTGACGCGACACGTTCTATTTGAAGAAAAGCACCGGTCTCCTTTTCGATTGAGGTCATGGTCACGTTTGCGATCCCGCAGGGGGTGATGGCGTCGAAAGGCGCGAGGTCGTCGTGCACGTTGAGAGCGAAGCCGTGCATCGTGATCCAGTGCCGCACTCCAACGCCGATGGAGGCGATTTTGCGCTTCTCGACCCAGACGCCCGTCAACCCCTGGCGCGCGGCGGCCTTGATTTCGTAGCCTTCCAGCAACTCGATGAGCAGCGCCTCGATCCAGCGCAAATAACGATGCAAATCCTGTCCGTGACGGCGAAGGTCGAGGAGGAAGTAGCCAACCAATTGCCCCGGCCCGTGATAGGTCGCCTGCCCGCCGCGGTTGATCTCGTAAAGCGGATGCGGCAGATGCACGACGCGGCGCAGGCTCGATTGATCGGGCGTACGACCGATGGTGTAGACGGGATCGTGCTCGAGAAGCAGCAACTCATCCGGTGCCTCTGGTTTCGCACGTTTCTGGCGCACGATTTTTTCCTGTAGATCGAGTGCGTCGGCGAAAGAAATGCGGCCCAACCACGGTGTACGCAAAGTCGTCGTCATATGCGCATGCCACCCGGCAACCCGAGACGGGCGGCTTCCTGCGCGCGCAGGTGGGTGAGGCCAATGGCGAGCGCGTCGGCCGCGTCCGCGCCCGGCGTTTCGACCAAGCCTAACAACGCCCGCACCATGAAGGCGACCTGGCCCTTGTCGGCGGATCCGTTTCCCACCGTCGCCTGCTTGATCCGCTTCGGCGCGTATTCGAAGACGGGCAACCCGTGCTCCGCCGCCGCCATGATGGCCGAGCCGCGCGCCGCCCCGAGTATGATCGCGGTCTTGTAGCTCTGCACGAAAATGACCGACTCAAGCGCACAGCAATCGGGCTCATGCGCGTGGATCAATTCCGCCAGCCGATCGCGGATCGCGACCAGGCAGGAAGACATCGGAAGCGCGACGGGATTGTGAATGACGCCGAAATAGAGCGCCTGAAATTTGACGCCGCCTTTGGCATCGATTACCGCCACGCCGGTATTGCGCAGGGAAGCATCAATCGCGAGAACGCGCATCGTCAGGCTGAATTCCATCGCCGGGAGGGCGCATGGCTCAGCTTAGGGTCACCCGGACGCGCTTCAAGACGGAAGTCGACAAGCGCCCCGAATTTGGCTTCATTCTCCGGCGTGCCGGAAAATTCCAAGCAGCAGTGCCAGATCTGTCACAAAGCGACGTCGCCTAACGCCGGTACGCCGGGCGAGTTGCTCCGGCCCTCGCTCTTCGAATTTATCCAGAAACGCGCCCCGCAGTTCGATCCCAAGGGTTTTATTTGCCTGAACGATCTCGGCCAGTTCCGGCGTGATTATGTCAAGGAGGTACTGGAGGACGAGATCGGCGAGTTGACCGCGCTCGACCAGGAGGTGATCGACAGCCTGCAACAGCACGAGATTCTCTCCGAAAATATCGGGAAGGACTTCGAACGGGAACTAACCTTCGGGGAACGTCTTTCCGATCGGATCGCGTCGTTCGGTGGCAGTTGGACCTTCATCATCATGTTTGGGGTGGTGCTCGTCGTCTGGATCGTCATCAACACGATCGTGCTCGCGCTCCGCGCCTTTGATCCTTATCCCTTCATCCTGATGAACCTGATCCTGTCGTGCCTCGCGGCCTTGCAGGCGCCGGTCATCATGATGAGCCAAAACCGCACCGAGGCGCGCGATCGGGCCCGGGCCGAGAACGATTACAAGGTGAACCTGAAAGCCGAGCTGGAAATCCGGCACCTGCACGAGAAGCTCGACCACCTCTTGCGCAAGCAATACAATCGACTCTTCGAGATCCAGCAGATCCAAATCGAGTTGCTCGAGGATCTGGGGCAAAAGCGGCGGGGCGGCGGGGCGCGCTCGACGCAGGTCGCTGCAAGTGACACGCCCGAGGCTCCAGCCTGACGGATGACCAACTTTGTTTGCGCGACCTGCGGGACGCAGTTTGCCGCGACGGAGAAACCGCCGGCGCAATGCGCGATCTGTCAGGATGCACGGCAATTCGTCCCGCCCTCCGGTCAGCAGTGGACGACCTTGGAAGAGCTGCGCATGCGGCATCGCAACGCCTGGCAGGAGTACGAGCCAGGCTTGCTCGGGATCGGAACGGTCCCGGAGTTTGCAATCGGACAGCGCGCCCTGCTTTTGCGCACCGCGGCCGGCAATTTTCTCTGGGATTGCATTACCCTGCTCGATGACGCGACGGCTGAGTTGATCCGATCGTTAGGCGAGTTGCGCGGGATCGCCATCTCGCATCCGCATTATTACACCACGGTGGTGGAATGGAGCCGCGCGTTCAACGATGCGCCGATCCATTTGCACGCCGCCGATCGTGAATGGGTCATGCGGCCGGATACTGCGATCCATTTTTGGGACGGAGAAAAAAAAGAAATCGCGCCCGGCGTCACACTGGTTCGCTGCGGCGGGCATTTCCCCGGCGGCACGGTTTTGCATTGGCGCGAAGGCGCCGATGGACGGGGCGCGCTTCTCACCGGCGACATCCTGCAAGTGACGCCCGACGGGATGGTGAGCTTCATGTTCAGCTATCCGAATCTCACGCCGCTCCCGGCCCTCGCTGTGCAACGGATCGCGGAAAAGGTTTCCCCGCTGCGCTTCGACCGCGTTTATGGGGCATGGTGGGAGCGGGTGATCCCGATGAACGCGCACGACATTATGCGCCGGTCGATCGCGCGCTATCTCGCCGCGATCGGTTCGTCGGGCACGACGTTCTCCGATAAATCCGACCCAGCGATCTGATCGCGAAAGGCACTTCCTTCCCGGCAGAAAAGAATGCTGTAGACCTGCAGGCTGCGCGCGCGAAAGGCGCCGGCACAACTCAGGAGATAAAAGCGCCACATCCGCCGAAAGCGTTCGTCGAAGCGTTCCGCGAAACGCGGCCAGGCGTGGCGAAAATTTTCCTCCCAGGCCATCAGCGTCGGGTCGTAGTGCGGCCCGAGATTGCGGGCGTCTTCTACGAGAAAAAGTCCCTCCGCCGCTTTCGTCAGGCCGGAAAGCGATGGGAGAACGGAGCTGGGGAAGATATAGCGGCGAATCCAGGGATCGAGCTGAAAGCTGGAAACCGGGTTGCCGATTCCCTGACAGAGAAAGCGGCCATTCTTACCTAACGAATCAGCCACAGCCTGCAGATAGACGCGATAATTCTTGAAGCCGACGTGCTCAACCATTCCGACGCTAACCGCGCAGTTGAACCTGCCCCGAACCTCGCGGTAATCGCGGAGCTGAATCTCGACATCGAGACCGCGACACCAGTGCGCCGCGAACTCCTGTTGCTCCCTGGAAATGGTGAGGCCGACGACCGAGCAACCATGCTTCTCCGCCGCATATTTCGCGAGGCCGCCCCAGCCACAGCCGATATCGAGAAGCCGCAACCCGGGGCGGAGCTGAAGTCGTTGGCAAATCAACTCCAACTTCCGGCGCTGCGCCGCCGCGAGATCGTCGCCCGGGAGGAAAACAGCGCAGGAGTACTGCATCCAGGGGTCAAGCATGGCCTGAAAGAAATCGTTCCCCAGATCGTAATGAGTCTCGCCCACCCGGCGGGAGCGACGGCGCGTCTGGCGATTGATGAGAAGCGAAGTCGCGAGCGCGAAAAGATTTCGCAGGCTGTAGGTGAAGTGCTCCTCGAGTCGGGCCCGGATGGCCCGGCAGCAGATTTCGTCGAGCGCCTGGCAATCCCACCAGCCATCCATGTAAGATTCGCCGAAGCCGAGCGTGCCACCGGCGAGGACGCGCGGAAAAAAGCGTTCGTCGTGCACCTGGATATCCCAGCCGCGGGGGCCGTTGATCCGGATGTCGGCGGCACGGAGAAGATTATCGACGGCTTGCCGGGCGGCTGCCATACAAACAGAATCGCAGCAAGAAGGATAAAGCGATGCAAATCAAAATAACAGAAGCGCGCACAAAGCCGGAAATTTACGCGCTGTTTTCCCGTCATGCAGCAGCTGCGCACCCACGTCGAGGACGAGGAAAAGTTCGTCGCGCAGGTGGAACGCGGCGGCGCGCGCCGCCGCTTGCAGAAAGTTGGGGCTAGATTCTGGGGTGCAGCGTTTCGCCGCTCACCGATTTACCTGACGAAACGAATGATCATCTCCTCCCACCATTTCTCACTCGAGCTCGAGATGCTTCGCTCTGCGAAACGCGGGAGGGGTGCCATTTGCACACGTTCTCGCTGCCCCGCGCAAACATCGTCAGGGCGCGGAAAAATAATCCGCGCTCTGGTAGTTGCCGTCGATCGTCTTGATGATCTGCATCAGGATGTCGTTGAGCAGCGTGCTGGCGCCGAACCGGAAGAGATCGGGCGTGAGCCAGTCGTCGCCGAGCGTTTCCTTTAGCATCACGAGATAAGCCAGTGCCTGCTTCGCGGTGCGAATCCCGCCAGCCGGTTTCATCCCGATGCGCATCCCGGTTTCGTAGAAGTAATCCCGGATTGCCTCCAGCATGACGAGCGTCACCGGGATCGTCGCAGCGGATGCGATCTTGCCGGTCGAGGTTTTGATGAAATCGCCTCCGGCGCGCATCGCGATCTCGCTCCCCAACCGGATGTTGTCGCAGGTCTGCAATTCGCCGGTTTCGAGGATGACTTTGAGATACGCATTGCCGCAGGCTTCCCTGGTCGCGGCGATCTCGTCGAAGACGCGATTGTATTCGCCCGCCAGGAAAGCACCGCGATCAATCACCATGTCGATTTCATCCGCGCCATCGCCGGAGGCGCGTCGGACTTCCTCCAACTTCAAATCGAGCGGCATCAGGCCGGCGGGAAAGGCGGTCGCAACCGAAGCGACTTTTACTCCAGATGTGCCGAGAAAACGCTTCGCCGCGTAGACCAGACTTGGATAAACGCAGATCGCCGCGCACGACGGCACCTCGTAGCGTGGATCGGCCGGTTGTATCGCTTTGCGGCAAAGGAATGCGACCTCGCCCGGCGTGTCTTTTCCCTCCAGCGTAGTCAGGTCCATCATGGAGACGGCAAGTTTTAAGCCCGCGAGCTTGGCGGAAGCCTTGATGCTGCGCTTAGTGAAAGTCGCGGCGCGTTCCTCGATCATGGTCTGATCGACACCCGGGATCGCCCAGTGCTGACGGAGCGCCTGGTAACGATTGCTGGTGGCCGGCAGAGTTTTCAACGACCGAGATTAACGAGTCAGTGATGGCGTGTCGAGAGCCCGAGGTCAGGCGGAATGCCTACCTTCCGACGACACTAAGCGCGACCTGCCGCCGATGCGGAGCGCGCCGGTGTTCGAAAAGAAAGATCCCCTGCCAGGCACCGAGCTGCATTTGACCGTCGGCGATCGGGATTACTTCGCTCGCGCGGGTGAGAACGGAGCGGATGTGCGAGGTGCTATCGTCGCCGCCTTCCGCAGTGTGTTCAAAATAAGGCGTGTTCTCCGGCACGAGCCGTTCGAAAAATTCTTCGAGGTCGCGCCGCGCAGTCGGGTCGGCATTTTCCATCATGATAAGGCTGCAACTTGTGTGCCGGACGAAGACGGTAACCGTCCCGGATCGCACCGCGCTGGCCGCGACCGCCGATGCCACCTCCGATGTGATTTCGTAGGTGCCCTTGCCGCTGGTCGAGACGGTAAAATTATCGGAGTGAACCCGCATCGCGCCGGTCACGCTAAGCACGACCGATGGCGACCGCAATCATCCCCCGACGCCTAGGATCCTTTGCTCTCGTCCGAGGATTCCCCGGCCGGAATCAAGCGGTCTTCCAGCCGGCGCAGGGTGTAGAGAATGAAAAGACCGAGCAGAGTGACGCCAATCGCCACGATGTAGCGATTGAGCGCGATCGCGATCCCGATCGGAGCGGTCGCGAGGAGAGACGACGCCGTCGTCAGGCCGCGTTTCCGCACATCATTATTGGACGTTCCGGCGCCGCGCCGCAGCTTGCTTTTCCTTTCAGCGCACGGCAGAGGGAAGAATATGGGCGAGCAGAGCACGAACGCCGTCGTCATGATCAGGCCGAGGCGGTTCTATCCCAATCCGGAGACGGCGCTCGACAACGCCTTTCAACAAAAGGTGGATGGCGCCGTTTCCCCTGAAGTGGCGAAGGAAGCGCGAGGCGAATTTGATCACGCGGTGGAAGCGTTATCCGGCGCGGGAATCCTTGTGCACGTCTTCGAGGACACGCCTGATCCTTCGAAGCCGGATGCGGTTTTTCCGAACAACTGGTTTTCGACCCATGACGATGGCCGGGTCGTTCTTTACCCGATGTATACCCCGTCGCGCCGCGCCGAACGCCGCCTCGATCTCATTGAAGGCCTGCGCCAATTCTATCGGGTGACGGAAATCGTGGATTACTCGTTCTACGAAAAGCGCGGCCTTTACCTCGAAGGCACCGGCAGCCTGGTGCTCGATCACGACCAGCGCCTTGCCTACGTCTCGCTCTCCCGGCGAGCCGATCGCGAGCCGCTGGAGAGATTCTGCTCGGATTTCAAATATGAGCCGCTCACCTTCGAAAGCTCCGTCACCGATGGCCGTCCGATCTACCATACCAACGTCATGATGTGTCTCGGGACGCAGTTTGCTCTCGTTGGACTCGAAGTGATCGATGACCGCGAGCAACGAGCGAAGGTCCGCACCGCGCTGGAAGCGACCGGTAAAACCCTCGTCGAACTCAGTCGCCGCCAGATCGAAAACTTCGCCGGCAATGCGCTCGAACTGGATAACGACGAAGGCAAAATACTGGTCCTGTCGGCCCGCGCGGCGGCCCATCTCACCGCGGCACAACAGGCCACGGTCGAGCGATTTGCCCGGCTCCTTCCGCTTTCCTTGCCCACGATCGAGCTGGCCGGCGGCAGCGCGCGCTGCATGATGGCGACAATCCATTTGCCGCCTCGTTAGGCAAAGGCAACCACGTTCTCCCGCAACGACTTGGAACCGGACGAAAGGCCTTCGACCTGTCATCGCCGGCTGTGGCGCGAGAGATGCTAAACCCATTTGGTCAAACATGGCGAAAGTCGACCCGAGCGCCGGAGGCGCCAAGCTAAAGAAGAAGTCTGCGACCAAGCATTCCGCCAAGGCGTCGCGGAAGCGTGTTCATCCGGAGGGAGAGGCGCTTTCTCTCCCGGAGGAAACGCGCCCTCCCGACTCGGTGAGCCGGCTGGAACGGACCCGGCGATTGCTCCTCGCCGCTCTGCGCGTTTGGGAATTGAAGCGGCGTCTGCGCGATTAGTTCGCACTCGTCCTCCTCTTTCGCCTTCCGATCCCGCGCGTAAGTTCGCCCGATGTCGCGAGGGCCAATGGTGCAAAAAAGAAAAGCGGGAGCGGAGCGGAATCAGCAGACGGCCGCGATTGTGCCCATCGATCAGGAACCGTTACGCGAAGAAGCAGCGACGGCGTGTTCGGATGCGATCGCGCGCCTCAATCGCGCTCGTGCCGGATGGCACCGCTTCGAGCGCAAGGACAAACCGGCTTTCGTTCGCTGGCGAGCACGCGAATTTGGCGCGCTCCTGAGCAGGGCGCGCGAGGTGGAGATGCAAATCCTCGATCAGCAGGCGCTCGTGCATGAGGTGGAAATGGAAATGCGCCGCGGTTTCCAAGATGCGCACAGCGCCTACCAGCGCGTGATGTTTCGGCGCGCGAATCCAGCGGAGGTGGACGAGGAAGAAGAATCAGCGGCGTCTCGCAGCGCACGCGGCGCAGCGCACAAACTGAGCGACTTCGAAAAAGAAGCGCTCTTCCAGGACTGGGTGAAGCGATCCCTCGGCACCAATCCCGACAAAATGGATGACGAGGCCTACTCGACGACCTTCGAAGCGTTCAAGTCGCACATGTTCCGCGCCGGGCCGGAAGTGTCGGTCGCGCCTCGCACTGATCTTCCGCGCCCCAGCCGACAGAGAATCGAGGACGAGTGCGACGCCGAGGGAGCGATCGTCGCAATCGATGCGCGAGTAAAGGAGCTTTATCGGCGACTCGTCAGGCGATTGCACCCGGATCTGCGGGCGGACGGAAGCGCGGCCGTTTCCGCGCTCTGGCACGAAGTACAGGAGGCCTACGCCGCGAGCGATGTGGCGCGGATGGAAATTCTGCTCGCCCTGAGCGATCTCGAGGCGAACCGCACGGCCGACCAATCTCTCTCGCAAATGCGTGCCGTCCGGACGGAATTGGAGCGCTCTTTGCGGGCCTTGGAAAAAAGCCTGCTCGAGGCAGAGAGCGAAGAGGCGTGGGATTTTGCGCGGGTCGGCCCGCGCCCGGATCTGCGTCTGCAAGTGGAACGGCAGCTAACATCCGACCTCGCCGCGCGGACTCGGCGTCTCGATCTCCTCACGCGCACGATCGCGGAGTGGGCCGAGGGGCCGGTCGCGAATCGCAGGTTCCAAATGGCGTAGCGGCCGCCGTGTCGGCTGCATCCGAGAAAGCGGGCTAGAATGCCGGCAGCGGGATCCCGCTCTTCCTGTAGGCCGTCCCGAAGTAGCCAAGGCGTTCCAGAACCGGCGCAAAAATCTCGTCAAGCTCCCGGATCGTTTCCGTCTGCAGCTTTTCGCGATGATCGCCCGGCGTCACCTTGCGCTTGTGCGACCAGACGTCTTCCTCGCCTTGAGCGGCGACACTGTTGGCACGACGCGCTGCGACGACGGCGGAAGTTTCTTCCGGGTTGGGCAAATCGAAAGCGCTGACAATTCTTTCCAGCCAGGAGGGAAAAGCCAGGACCATCTCCTCGTAGGAAACAATCATCGTGTTTGGCCGACCCGACAGCTCGTCCAGATAACGCTGGTAGCGATCAAGGACGGTGCCGACATGTCTCTTGTAGCGCGAACCGATCCCGTAATCGCCCCGATAAGCGTAAAACGGCTCGCCCACCATATCGAGCACGAAACGATCAATCCCTGCCTCCGCCACCGCCTTGCGGTAGCCGGTGTGCCGTTCGATCTCGCCCTCATGCATGAAGCAGTAGGAGTAAAACATTGAGACCAGGACATCGCGCGGATCGCGCAGATGCAGGATGATGCTGGCCGTCTCGAGCGCCCGCGTCGGCACGTAAAAGCGAATCGGACCAAAACAGCCGCGCCTTTTCGCGATGAAATCATAACCGGAAAAAATCTGGTCGAAGGGGAGCTGTGTTTTGTTTTCGTTAGGCGAGTAATAGCGGATGCGATTCAGCTCGCAGATGTCCTTCAGGACGCGATGCAGCACCATCGAACCCGCCTTGTGCGTGGTGAAGGCAATGATGTTGTGGCTCGGGTTGCGCCATTTGTTTCGGAATAGCATCGGAGTGCCGCCGCCGCGGCGACCCCAAGTTTGTTTTTGCCGGCCGCTTTGTCCATTGTTTCAAATGAACCGGCCTGTGCTCGCTTTGCTCCTCTTCGGCGCTACCGGGGTCGGACCGCTCTCGCGCGCCGCACCGCGCGATCCGACCGTGGCCGCACTTTACGCCCGCGGATTGGCTGGTGACTCGCAGGCAGTGACGGATTGCATTGCTGTGCTGGAGAAACGCTTGCTCGATTTGCCCAACGACCAATTGGCGCGGGTCTATCTGGGCAGCGCTTACACCTTGCGCAGCCGCGATCTTGGTTTCGGCAAGGCCAAGCTCGATGCCTTGCACAAGGGAATTGCACTCATGGATGAAGCGGTCGCCGCCACGCCCGGGGACGCGAGGGTCGCGCTAACTCGCGCGATCACAAACGAAGCGCTCCCCATTTTCCTCAGACGACGCCGGATCGCGCGCGAACAATTGGACGAACTGGTCGGCATGGTGGAGAAGGACCCAGCGAAACTGAAGCCGGCTGATCAACAACTTCTCTATCTGAATGCGGGCGAAGCAGCCAGACACGCCGGCGAGAAGGAACCCGCGCGTCAGTTATGACAACGTGGCGCCTCGCTCAAGGCCGACCCAAAGCTCACCCGGGAAATCACCGCCGCGCTCGCGCGTCTCTGAACTAATCTGTGAAAATCCGGGCAATCTGTGGCCCATTCTGATTGATGGAGGAAGATCTCGAGCGCGTTCTCTTTGACGAGTCCACCATCCTGCGCAGACTCGATGAACTCGCTGCGGAGATCTCGACCGAATATCGCAATCGCGAGCTGACCGTGATCGCCGTCCTGAACGGCAGCATTATTCTCCTGGCCGATCTGCTCCGGCGTATCCCGCTGCCGCTGAAACTGGATTGTCTGGGCGTGGCCAGTTATCACGGCGGCACGAAGAGCGCAGGCGAAATCGTCTTCAAACAAATCGCGCTCCCGGACGTGGCGGGCCGGAATATTCTTATCCTCGACGACATTCTCGACAGCGGCGTGACGCTGGCCGCGATCCGCGACAAACTGCTAACGCAGCACCCGATGAGCGTGAAAATTTGCGTCCTTCTGCGCAAATTGAAACCGCGCCGCCGCTCGGTGGAAGTGGATTACGTTGGCTTTGAGATCGGGGACGAATTCGTGGTCGGTTACGGGCTCGATTACATGGAGCGGTATCGCAACCTGCCGTGCATCGGCGTCCTGCGGAAAGAAAGCATCATTCAGGCCAACGAGGCCTGACAAACGGCCGGCGAACGATGCGGATCACAGTGCAATTCTTCTCCCAGCTGAAGGAGATCGCGGGCGCCGACGAGCTGGCGGTCGACCTTCCTGATCGCTCCACCGTCGCCGACCTTCTGGCACAAATCTACGAGCGTTTTCCGAAGCTCGAGAAATGGGAGGCCAGCATTCTCGTCGGCGTCGGAGTGGATTTCGTGGACCGCGATCACGTGATCCAGCCTGACGACCAGGTCGCGATCATGCCGCCGGTGCAGGGCGGTTGACGGAGGGATGCAGCGAGGATTTCAGTCGCGAAAATTTTTAAAGTAGGTCGCGACGCCGAAGTCCTTGCTCTTCACAAAAGCGATCACTTCCTGCAACTCGTCGCGCTTTTTTCCGGTAACGCGAATCTGCCGGTCTTGCAGCTGGTTCTGCACCTTGAAGCCGCCGTTTTTGATCGCGAGGATGATTTCCTTCGCTTTGTCGCCTTCCAGCCCCTGCTGAATCTTCAGCTCCTGTCGGGCGTGCCCAATGGAAGAAATCGTCGGCTCCGGTTGATCGATGTTCCGCAGATCGACGCCGCGCTTCGACAATTTGCCGATCACAATCTCACGCAACCCGCGCAGGCGAGACGCATCCTGAGCCGTCAAAATGATCTTGTCCTTCTCCCATTCGATCCCGGCCACCGTGCCCTTGAAATCGAAGCGCGTGGCGAGTTCTTTCCGCGCCTGGTTAAGCGCGTTGTCGATCTCCTGTCGGTCGACTTCGGATACGATATCGAAGGAGGGCATAGGGAATATTCAATTTTTGAAGCCCGCTTCTCGAATCCGAAGCTCCGGCAAGCCTTTCACTATCTCGCTGCCGTCCGGTTAGGCGAATGAATTCTTCCCTTCGCTTTTCCCTTCTGGGGGAGCTTGCGCGAGTGGCGCGATGACTGCTCTTTTCAAAGGCATGAAAACGTTTCTTGTCCTGGTGCTGACGGTAACCGCGCTCTTCATCTGGCAGCGAAGCGGCAATAATGATGCCGCAACCGGCCCCGCGCCGGGGACGAAAATCGCCGTGCCGGCAACGCCCCGACCGGTCTATGAGCATGATTGGGCAAAGCACTCGCTCGATCGCGCGCACGACGTTGCGGATCAGGTGCGGAAGTCGCGGCAGCAAAACGAGCAACCTTAGCGGCCGGTTGCGAACTGGTAGAGGGCGAACCACTGTCGAGTGGTGAACGTGATACTCTTTCGCGTCGCGGCCGCGGGCTGTTTTCTGGCGGTGGCGCTGGGTGCTTTCGGCGCGCATGCCTTGAAGGAAGCGCTGGCCGCCCATGCCATGACCGATGTCTGGAACAAGGCGGTGCTCTATCACTTTCTGCATGCGCTCGCGCTCCTCGTTCTCGCCACCATTCCGGGCGTGAGTCGCGCCGCGTGCAGCCTTTTGCTGGCCGGGATCGTCCTGTTCAGTGGCAGTCTTTACCTGCTCGCCCTGACGAATGTAAAATTCCTCGGCTTTATCACCCCAATCGGCGGGCTCTGCTTTCTCGCCGGCTGGTTGAGCCTGGTCATCTGGCCCCCACGATAGAGGCCGACCCATCATCGTTAGTCTGGCCCCGGGAATGCTTGAGCGCGTTTACCAAGACGACGCCTGTGCAGCGGGCTTTCCCCCCGCAGCGCGCTCTGCTATTCTAACCGCCTAACAAATGCTGGCCCTGGCTGATGCCCAACGAGCGGTCACCACGATCGCGGTTTTCATTGCGACCTTCCTGATCACGCTTTCGCTCGGGCGCCTGCTCAAGCGCCGCGCCGGGGTTCCCTTCGGAATTTTCTTCCAGCTCTTCGCCCTCGCGCTCAGCGGCTACGCCGCGGCCTGGGTCTACGGGCTCGATCCGCACTGGCGCAATCATCTCGGGGCCCTCCTCATCCTCCTCAGCACGACGATCCTCGTCGCCTTCGTCGACCGCTACATCTGGAACGCTTACTTCGAGCGGCGCGGGATCGCGGTCCCGAAGTTACTCCGCGATCTCGTCGCAACCCTGATCTTTCTCATCACCCTTATGATCGTGCTCAGCGTGGGTTATCACGCCGAGACGCAACTGACAGGACTGCTCGCAGGCTCGGGCGTGCTCGCGATCATTCTTGGCTTCGCCGCCCAGAACCTTCTCAGCAGCGTCATCGCCGGTCTCTCATTGCAAATTCAACGACCCTACAAAGTCGGCGACTGGCTCAAGGTCGGCGACAACTATGGCGAAGTGATGGAAATCCGCTGGGGCGCGACCCGCCTGCGCACGAATGATGCGATCACCTTGCACATTCCGAACAACGAGATGGTCAAGCAGACAATTGTGAATCTCAGTTACCCATCCCGCGCTCATTACATGCGTTTGTACATGGGCGCGGAGTATGGGGCGCCGCCCAACCGCGTGAAGGAAGCGCTCCTCCAAGCCGCGATTCAGGCGCCGGGGGTAGAAAAACATCCCCCGCCGCAAGTCTTCGTGAGCGAGTACGGCGAGTCGGCCATCATTTACCAGATCAAGTTCACGATGTCGACGCACAGCGGCTATTTCGAAACGCGCGACGCCATTTACACCAACGCCTGGTACATCTTCCGCCGGCGGAAGATCACAATCCCGTTCCCCATTCGAACCCTCGAGATCAACCGTCGCCAACTGGGCACGCCACAACAGGAGCACGAACAGACCAAGGCGATCCTCGAAGGCGACGCACTCTTCAATTGCCTGACGAGCGACCAGCTCGACCATCTGATTGGCGGTTCGCACCGGGTGCACTTCGGACGCGGGGAGCGAATCATCGAGCAGGGAGCGGAAGGCGCCTCGATGTTTGTCCTGCTCCAGGGCGCGGCGGGGGTTTCGATCTCACTGAACGGGGCCATGGTTCAGATCGGTTCGCTACGAATGGGCGACTGCTTTGGCGAAATGTCGTTGATGACCGGGGAGAAAAGGACCGCGACCGTGCGCGCCGAAGAGGACTGCGAAGTGATCGAGATCTCCAAGCCAGCGATGGCCGCAGTCCTGCGTGAGGCGCCCGAATGCGTGGCCCAGCTCAGCGAACTCCTTGCCACGCGCAAAATGGAAACCGAAGGCCTGCTTAAAGACGCCCAGCAAGGCGTGGTCGAGGAAACAAAGAAGCGGGAGTATCGGGCCACGTTTCTACGCCGGGTGCGCGCTGTTTTCGAGTTGTAGGATGAACAGGGACAGCGTCTTTTCTGCCCCGATAGCTGCGACGAGAAGGGCGCCCGGACCGTTCCCATATTGCGGTTGCGACCAGGACAAATCCCTCTAATGTCCTGCCTTCCTGTTTCCAGGACGTATCTATGACTCTCTTCGCTCTATCCTTTCTCACCTCCGGGGTTCCGCTTTCCATGGTCTGTGCGGTGATTGGCCTGGTCTTTGCCTTCATCCTGATCTTCGCGGTCATCAAAGCCTCGCCCGGCAATCAGCGCATGCAGGAGATCGCCGGCGCGATACAGGAGGGCGCAAAGGCCTACCTTAACCGCCAGGTCATGACAATCAGCTCCATCGCCGCAGTCATCTTTATCCTGCTCTTCATTTTCAAGGACCACGCGACCGCCGTTGGCTTCCTCATCGGCGCCGCCTGCTCGCTCGCCGCCGGCTTTATCGGAATGCGGATCGCCGTTCTGGCGAACGTACGCACCACCCAGGCGGCGACGAAATCGCGCGCCGCTGCCCTCCGGATCGCTTTTAACGGTGGCGCGGTCACGGGATTGCTGGTCGTCGGCCTGGCCCTCCTCGCAGTTGGAATTTTCTACACCGTCGCCGGCCGGATGATTGGCCACGATCTGGCGGTGCGCAGTCTCATCGGTCTGGCGCTCGGTGCGAGCTTGATC
>JBOHXL010000068.1:0-26028 GCA_050736975.1 Chthoniobacterales bacterium
TTAACCGACCAGGAAAAGACCGACATCGCGCGCACCATTGGTATCGGCTCGGTCAAGTATGCCGATCTGGTGCAGTATCGGATGACCGATTACGTTTTTTCCTGGGACCGGATGCTCGCGTTACAGGGTAACACCTCGCCCTACCTGCAAAACGCCTATGTCCGGATTCGCTCGATCTTTCGCAAGGCGGGCGAGGATTTTCGCGCGCCTGAGGAGCTTATTTTGGCCGCGCCGACCGAACTCATCCTGGCCAAACGCCTCGTGCAGTTCGCCGAGACGGTGCCGCAAGTGCTGAATGATTTTCGCCCGAATCTGCTCGCCAATTATCTCTTCGAGCTGGCCAACGCCTTCCACGCTTTCTACGAAGCCTGCCCGGTGTTGAAAGCCGATGAACCTGCGCGTGCGACACGGTTGGCGCTTTGCGAAATAACGTCCCGCGTTTTGCGAATGGGTTTGGACTTCATGGGAATCAAAGTGCCCGAAAAAATGTAGAAGCGGAATTCAGGTTCGGATTTCGAATCCTGTTCATCCTGTAAATCCTGTCTAAGCTCGGTCTCCCGTGAGCACGCCGTACCCGCGCATTCCCAGCTCCACCTATCGCCTCCAGTTCAACCGCGACTTTACCTTTGCCCAGGCGCGCGAACTCGTGCCCTATCTGCATGCCCTTGGGATCAGCGACTGCTACGCCTCGCCCTATTTCCAGGCGCGCCCCGACAGTCTGCACGGCTACGACATTACCGATCACAACAAACTCAATGCCGCGATCGGTTCGCGGGAAGATTACGACGCCTGGATTCGGGAACTGCACGCGCGTGGAATGGGGCAGGTGGTCGACTTTGTCCCGAATCACATGGGCATCGGCGAGCCGCAAAATCTCTGGTGGTCCGACGTGCTCGAGAACGGGCCCAGCTCGGAGTACGCCGGCCATTTCGATATCGATTGGCAGCCACTCAAATCCGATCTGCGCGATAAGGTATTGATCCCGATCCTGGGCGACCAATACGGACGCGTTCTCGAACGTGGCGAACTCAAGGTTGATTACGAGAGCGGTCGCTTTTTTCTCCGCTACTTCGAGCATGAATTTCCGATCGCGCCCGGCACCTACCGGCACGTGCTCCAGATTGCGCTCGACGAACTGGAAGGATGCAAGGGGGAGGATTTCTACGCTGAACTGCAAAGCATCCTGACCGCGCTTGAATATCTGCCGCGCAGAACGGAACGCGACCCGGAGCGGATCGCGGAACGGAACCGGGAGAAGGAAATCATCAAACGGCGCCTCGAGCGCCGTGGTCAGGAAGCGCCGCTCGTGCAGCGGGCGATTGAAAAAGCTCTCACGATCATCAATGGCACACCGGGCGAGCCGCGCAGCTTCGACGCCCTCGACGCCCTCCTGAGCGAACAGGCCTATCGCCTCGCTTTCTGGCGCGTCGCGGCCGAGGAAATTAACTACCGTCGCTTCTTCGACGTTAACGATCTGGCCGCCATTCGGGTGGAAGTGCCAGAAGTCTTTGACGAAGCGCACCGCCTCCTCCTTGAGTTAGTCGCGGCCGGGGCGGTCACCGGCCTGCGCATCGATCATCCGGACGGACTTTATTTGCCTGACGAGTACTTCGAAAAGCTGCAGCGCCGGGCGGGCGAGGCGCTGGAGAAAGGCGCTTCCGCGCATCGCGAAGGCGTGGAAGCAAACCCCCCTGAAAAGGCCATCTACCTTGTGGTCGAGAAGATTCTCAGCGGCAACGAGCAGCTCCGGCGCGATTGGCCGGTGCACGGCACGACCGGCTACGATTTCATGAACGATGCGATTGGCGTGCTGGTCGATTCAGCAGCCGAGCGCACAATCACAACCGCCTTTCACAAGTTCATCGGGCACAACCTGAATTTCGGTCACCTCGTTTATGCGAAGAAGCGGCTCGTCATGCGTCTCTCGCTCGCCAACGACGTCAATGTGCTCGGCGCGATGTTCGACCGCTTATCGGAGAAGAATCGTTGGTACCGCGATTTCACTCTCGATGCCCTGACCCTGGCAGTGGGCGAAACGATCGCCTGCTTTCCCGTTTATCGAACCTATCTCGCACCCGACCGGCCGATCAGCGAGGCCGATCGTGCCGTGATCGAACGCGCGGTCGCCGCTGCAAAAAGGCGCAACCCGGCGCTCGAAGAATCGGTTTTCAATTTTCTGCGCGACATTCTGCTTTTCCGATTCCCGGAAAACCGGGATGAGGAAGCGCGCGCCGAGCATGTGCATTTCGTCCTGAAATTTCAGCAGACGACAGGGCCGATCATGGCCAAGGGGCTCGAGGACACTGTCTTCTACATCTACAACCGGCTCGCGGCGCTCAATGAGGTCGGCGGCGAGCCGCAGCGTTTCGGGATGCGAGTCGAGGAGTTCCATCGCCGCAATGCCGAGCGACGGGAGCACTGGCCGGCGACCCTGCTTGCCACTTCCACGCACGACAGCAAACGAAGTGAAGATGTTCGGGCGCGGATGGCGGTAATTTCGGAGATGCCGGAGAGCTGGCGGCACTCGTTAGGCCGCTGGCGCACCCTGAACCGCCGCTGGAAACGCCGGATCGACGAAATTGAGGCGCCGGACGGGAATGAGGAATATCTCCTTTATCAGACCCTGGTCGGGACGTGGCCGCTCGAATCGTTCCGCGATCTGAGCGAAGAGGCGCGGGCCGATTACGTAACGCGGATCCAGCAATACATGGCCAAGGCGATGAAGGAGGCAAAGCTCAACACCAGCTGGGTCCAGCCTAACGAAGCCTGGGATTCGGCCATGGCGGATTTCATCGCGAAAATCCTCGATCCCGGGCCGAAGAATCGCTTTCTCGACGGCTTCATCCCCTTCGCAGAAGAGGTGGCGCGCGCCGGAGCGATCAACTCGCTCGCCCAAACGCTCCTGAAACTGACGGCGCCCGGTGTGCCGGATATCTACCAGGGCAACGAAATCTGGGATTTCAGCCTGGTCGATCCGGATAACCGCCGACCAGTGGATTACTCGAAGCGGAAAAAGATGCTCAACGGCCTGACCGGAGCGACGCCGGAGGATTTGTTAGGCAAGTGGAGCGATGGACGTATCAAATTGTTGCTCACGCAGCGCCTCCTTACTTTCCGGCGGGAAAATTCGGAACTGTTTGACTCCGGCAGTTACCTGCCCCTCAGGCTGACGGGTGAATTCGCCGATTGCTGCATTGCCTTTGCGCGCGAGTGGGAAGGCAGGTCGCTTATCGTGCTGGCACCGCGCTTGACGACGCGGGTTGGCTTACCCCCCATCGGTAACGCCTGGCGCGATACCACGGTGCAGTTGCCGAAAGGGTTCGCCGGTGGCGCGGATTTGTTTACCGGAGAAACGGTCGAGGGCGAGATCGTCTCGCTTCCGCTCGCGCGCGCTTTCGCGCGCTTGCCCTTCGCGGCCGTTATGGGCGCCTCCCTCTCGGACGCGCGTGGGTGGGCGTTCGCGGGCTGATGTGATGGCGAAGCGTCTACAGTTGCGCCCCGCGGCTGAAACGTTCGCAGAGCGCTACGACGGCATGCGAAAAGTTCGCGATGTTGCGCACGATATCCACCCCGAAACTCGCGAAGGTAATATGCGGCGAAGCGATGATGAGCATCGCGCTGAGTAGAAGCAGATTGATCAGGTAAATGACGACGAGCGAAAAAACGGTGCCGTTATCGCTCAGGTCGCTCTGGTTTTTCGGAATCATCCAGCAGGTGAAGCTGAGGTGGAAGGCCCACGTCACCCCGACAAGCGCGTAGAGCAGCCGGCCGTAGGGTTGCATGTCCATGAACAGACTGAGTCCGCCGTAGAGGGCGAGGACAAGAATGCTGTAGAGCGGAAAAAAATAGGGCGCGAGCGCGATCAGGAAATTGTTCTTGTCGGTCAGGATGTGTCCGCCTTCGCGTCCCACCTTAAAGCGGCTGACGCGCCCGCCCATCATCCAAACCCAGAGGGCGTGGGTTAGTTCGTGGCCGAAGACGTAAAGGACAATCGGCCGGGGCAGACCGAAGAATGCGATCAGCCAAAGCACCGCGCCTAACGAGAAGAACCAGAAGCCTTCTCCGGCCCAAAGGCGTTCCGCGACCGTGGCGCGGGCGAAGGAGGTGAAAAAGGTCTGGCTGAGAATGGCGCAGACCGGAAGAAGGAAAAGGGCGACGATGAATTTGACCCATTTCGTCGGCACCATGAGCGGAGCCGATCTCGGTGAGCGCCTCCGCGTTGCTGGCATGGCAGAGGCTGATGCTCTTAACCGGCGACCCGTATCAGATCGGCGGCTGCGTTTGGGTTTTCCTTTCGTTGGCCGCACGGGCATCAAAGGCGTGGAATCGTGAATCGTGAACCGTTACATCGTTAGGCGTCGTGCCCGCGTTGAACCGTTTTCACGATTTTGACCGACGTAACGATTTAACGATTCACGATTCAACGATGCATTCAGGCGCGCCCCATGTAGGCCCCGGTGCGGGTGTCGATCTTCACCGTTTCGCCTTCGTTGATAAAGAGCGGCACGTTGACCGTTTTGCCCGTTTCCAAGACGGCGGGCTTGGTCACGTTGCTCGCGGTATCGCCACGCAAACCCTCGGGCGCTTCCACCACTTTTAACTGCACTGAGGAAGGCAATTCCACCTGCACCGGACGGCCTTCCGTGAAGAGCACTTCTACCGGCAGATTCTCAACCAGGTAATCCTTCGCGTCCGCCAGCAGGCTTTCCTGCAAGGTGATGGTTTCGTAGGTCTGCGGATCCATGAAATGGTATCCGGTGCCGTCCTTGTAGCTGAACTCAAGCGTTGTCCGCGCGATGTCGACCAGCTCCACCTTGTCGGTCGAGCCGAAGCGAACATCGGCGCTCTTGCCGGTGTTGATGTAACGAATGATCGCCTGGACAAAGGCGCGCAGGTTTCCCGGCGTGCGATGATGCACGTCGAGCACAATGGCGGTGTTGCCATTGTATTTGATTGCCATTCCTTTGCGAAGATCGTTTGCGGCGGCCATGGGATGTCGGGTTTAGTGAAAGGTTAAAGCGTTGAAGCGTTGAAGCGCCGTCTTTTACATCGCCCGATTTCCTAAAGCAACTTCAGCTTCGTCAGGTCCTGCGAATCGACGATCCCGACCGGCACGCCGCGGTCATCCACGACCACGAGGTCATCAATGCGGTGGCGCTCGAGCAGGTTGAGCACTTCGACCGCAAGTTTGTCCTGCTGCACCACGACCGGATTGAGCGTCATCAGGTCGGCCACGAGGCGCTCCCCGACATGCGAATCGGTTTGGAAATGTCGAACGAAATCGCCATGGGTGAAAATCCCAAGCAGTTGCTCGTCTTCGCCCGCCACGACCGCCGCGCCGGCCCGGACCGACGTCATGGCTTCGAGGACGGCGCGGATGTTGGTCGTTGGCCTAACGAGCGCAAGCGCGCTGCGCGGGCGCATGATCTGGTGCACGCGCAGAAGGAGGCTGCGCCCGACCATTCCGCCGGGATGAAATTTCGCAAAGTCCTCTTTTTGAAACCCGCGCGCCTCGAGCAAGACCATGGCGAGCGCATCGCCGAGCGCCAGCATGACGGTCGTGCTCGAGGTGGGCGCGAGGTTTAGCGGACACGCTTCCTGCTCAACGTTGACATCGAGGAAGACATCGCAATTTTGCGCGAGCGTCGAGTTTGCCGCCCCGCAAAACGCGATCACGCTCACTTGGAAACGCGCGATTGCGGGCAAAATGCGGAGCAACTCCTCCGTCTCGCCGCTGTAGCTGAGTGCGAGAACAAGATCGCCGTCCGCGACCATTCCAAGGTCGCCATGAAGCGCGTTAAGCGAATTGAGGACGACGGCGGGCGAGCCCGTGCTGGTCAGGGTCGAGGCGATTTTCTCGCCGATGTGACCGGATTTTCCAACGCCAAGAACAAGCACTTTGCCGCGGGCTTCGACCGTTTCTTTGATCAGTTCGACGGCGCGGACGAAGTTTTGACCGAGTCGTTGGCGCAGGCGCTGGAGTTCGCAGATTTCCAAATCAATTACACGCGCGGCCTTTTCAACGTAATCCATTGAATTATAATGATGGGGTGAGGCCGGAGCGCGGGCAAGACATTGCACGTGCCCGGCCAGGCCTTCGGAAGGACATTATGAAAAAGATAATTCTCAGCATCCTGCTGGCGACCGCGACCAGCGTAGCGTTTGGGCAGGGTCAGGGCGAATTGACCACCACGACGGCGACGACGACCGCGAAGGGGCATGTCGAGACTAAACAGCCAAAGCCAAGGTCCCCGCAGGCGGTGCCACTGGTGCCGACGACAGGCGTCATCCAGGTGGCGATCAAAAACCGCAACGCCGTGCAAATGATCAATCCGGCCGCCCCGGCGCGCTACGGCAATGGCCAGGAGCATGCGATGCACGATTCGAAGGATCCAGGCAAACCAAAGGGCATCGTGCTTCTTGGCTGGACTTTTTGAGGTTGTTCGTTGCGCGAGTGAGTTGAATGGCGCGCGCGAACGTTGAACGTTAGGCGTGCCTGAGCGCTCTCCGCCCGTCGTTGCCTGTTATTGCGCGACGTTTCTCAAGCCGGAAATGTTGCACATTTACCGGCAGATCACGGCGCTCGAGCGCGTGCACCCGGTGGTCATCGCGCAGAAGCGTGAGGAAGCGGCCCGGTTTCCCTTCGATCCAGTCTTCGTTGTGGGAAAACCAGCCACGCATTTCCTGCGACGCTTTTGGTTTCGCACTTTGCGGAAGACGCCGTGGCAAATCTCGCATCGCGAGATGCGTCAGATCCGGCGCATCCTGGAGCGGAATGAGGCGCAACTGCTCCACGTCTATTTCGGACATATTGCGGTCCATCTCCTCCCGCTCATCCTGCATTGGCGACAACCGACCGTGGTCTCATTTCATGGCGCGGACGTGCTGGTCGAGCTCGAGAAACCGCATTACCGCGCGGCGACGCGGGAAATGCTGGCGGCCGCGCGGCTGGTGCTGGTCCGTTCGCAATCGCTGGCGCGCGCGGTGGCGGAACTTGGTTGCCCGACAGCGAAGATCCGCGTGCACCGCACCGGCATTCCGCTCGCAGAGATTGCCTTTCAAACGCGCGTTTGGCCTAACGACGGGGTCTGGAAATTCTTGCAGGCCGGCCGGTTGATCAAGAAGAAAGGCTTCCAAACCAGCCTGCGCGCCTTCGTAGCCTTCAGGGCCTTGCATCCGGACGCGATCTTCACGATCGCGGGCGAGGGACCGATGCGGAGTGAGTTGCAGAACCTGGCGTGCGAACTGGGGGTGGAAGATCGAGTTCGCTTTGTCGGTTTTCTTTCCCAGGCCCAATTGCGTGAGCAGTTTTATCAGTCGCACATCTTTCTGCATCCCAGCGAGCTCGGCGCTGACGGCAACCAGGAGGGCGTGCCCAACGCGATGCTCGAAGCGATGGCGAGCGGGCTGCCAGTTTTCGCCACCCGCCATGGCGGTATCCCGGAAGCGATCAAATCAGGAGTGAGCGGTGTTTTGGTCGCCGAGCGCGATCATCCGGCGCTGGCCGAAGCACTGCTCGATTGGACCCGCCAACCCGAAGCGCTGGCGCGCTTGGCGCAAGCCGGCGCGGATGCCGTAGCCGCAAAATTCGAGCAACGCGCGCAAGCCCGCGCGCTGGAGAATTTCTACTTCGAAGCGCTGGCATGATTTGTCATCCCGATCCGGCCAAGCGCGGAGAGGGCGCCAAAGTTGCGATGAGCGTTTCCTTATCATCCGAGAACGCGGCTTTCAGATGGGGGTCCCTCTCCGTCTTGCGGCGGATCGGGATGACAACAGGGGAAGGGTCGCTCGCCGCAATCGTTTGAATTCGTTAGGCGGCGGCCGCGAGGCCTTTGAACAACGAATCCAGTTGCCTAGCGACGACAGCGTAGCTGACTTGTTTCCGCGCTTCCGCCTGCGAGGCGTCCACCGTCGCGGAATAAAATCCAGGATCGCGCAATAACTGGCTCGCCAGCTCGCGCAGTTCGCCTAACGATCGGCCGTGACCACAGGTAGTTGGAAAGGCGAGGCGATCGATCGCTCCGTCGCCGCCCACACACGGCAGACGGCAGAGCAGCGCATCGCCCGCCACCTGGCCGGGGACCGCGCTGCGGTCCGCTTGCAAAACGACTTTATGCCGCGCCATCTCCGCCAGGTAATCGCGGTAAGACAGGCGTTTCTCGAGCACGCGGAGCGAATCCATGGGGAGGCCGAGCGCGCCTAATATCCTGCGGCAACGCCGGGGGTCTTGGTCGAAGACTGTTACCGGCTCGCCCAGTTCGAGTGCGAGGACGAGGGCGGCGAGGTGATGGCGCGACGGAACGTTCCATTCACGGGTGCCGACGAAAATCCCGCTCCGCTCGCCTAACGAACGCGAGAAATCCCAGCGCGGATCGTCCAGCGGATAAGGCGTGGGGATGAATTCACCGCGACCATAAAACGTCAGCGCCTCCGGTGTCGCCGCCAGGCAGCCATTGGCCGACTGCACGATCGCGCGGAAGCGCGCGGCGCGGCGCGGATCGCACAGTTGTTTTTCGATCTGGTGCAAGCCGGTCTCCTTCAGCGAAACGACAACTTTCAAGCCATGTTGCAGGAGCTGGACGAGCGCGCGTTCTGTTTCCTTAAAGTCGCCCCGCAAGAGGAGGAGCACCGGCAGGCCTTCGCTCAATGCCCGCCGCACCTGGCGGTGAAAAACGCCGCGAGTGCAGGCGGCGTAACCGTGGAAGTTGACCGGCGAATGAGCGCCGTCGTCAGGCGCGCCTGGCCCCGACGAGAAATCCTGTTCCGGATCGCGGCCGCCGGGATTAAGGACCGTGAGTCGAAAGCCACCCGCCTCGCCGCGCTCAGTGGTCGTCACTGAAATCAAGCGGCGCCGGTGGTTGATTCTGAAGAAGGGGCTCCTTCCCGGCTTCATCGATTGGCCGGACCGGCTCGGCTCGGCGCACTTCCGCCTGTCCATTGGCAATCGGGGCGACCGGAATGGCACGTTTCACGGGCTTTCCCGGATCGAATCCAGGGATCGCGTCCTGTTTTGCCAGCGTTTTCGGCTTAAAGGTCGAGCCGATGGCATCGTAGGGATCTTGACCCGCGATCAGGGTCGGACCTTGCATCACAACGGGCGCGACCTGGTTGGTATCAATCGCGAGCGCGGCGCGCGGCCACTCACTGCTTTCGAATTTCTTGACCAACTGCGTCCGGACCGAGTCGCCATGCACATCGCACCGATCAGCCGGCATTTGCTCGTCGGTCGCGAATTCGACGTAGCTGGTGCGCCGCCTAACGATACTGCCGTTCGCACTCCGCACATTTTCGTAGCACTTGTCGGTCGCGAGCAGACCGGACTTCGAGCAGATCTCTACTTTGTGCAAGTCGGGTGGGATGGGAAATTCGCGGGGCGGGTACTTGCCGATCGAAGCATTCATGATGTCCACCCAGACGGGCAAGGCGATGATGCTGCCGAAGGCGCCGCGATAGATTTTCTGCGGTTTGTCAAAGCCCGCCCAGACGGCGCAGGTCAGTTGTGAATCATAGCCGGCGAAGAGCGCATCGGTGAAATCGTAGGCCGTGCCGGTCTTGCCGGCGGCGGGAAATTTTTTCAAGCCATAGCGATCGTAAGCCAGGTGTCCGGTCCCATCGGTCAGCGCGTCCGTCAGGCAGGAGGTCACCTCGTAGGCGATCTCCGGTTTTAGAACGGGCCGACGCGAGCGGCCGTCTTCTGTCTGCCAGACGACATGGCCCTCCTTGTCTTCGATCCGGTCGAGAATGTGCGGGGACGTGGGACGCCAGCCCTCGTTAGGGAAAATGGTGTAGGCGAGCGCCAGCTCCGCAAGCGTGATCTCGCTGCTGCCAAGGAAAGTGGCGGGATAAGGCCGCAATTTGCTCTCTACCCCGGCCCCGCGCACGAGGTTTGCCACGGTGTCTAGTCCAGCGGTCGTGCCGATGCGCACGGCCGCGCCATTCTTCGATTTGGCGAGCGCTTCGCGCGCGGTGATCTGGCCTTCGTAACGATTGTTGGCGTCCTCCGGTCCCCACTCGCCCAGAATGCCAGTCGTGCCGCCAATCATCACGGTGCGGTTATCGAGCGCGGAATCTTCCACGAGCGAGCCGGGGAAAAGTCCCTTCTCAAAGGCGGCGGCGTAAACGAAGGGCAGCATCGCCGTGCCGGGCGGCCGGCGGGCCTGCAAGGCGCGATCGTATTCGTTATGCTCAAAATCGCGCCCACCGATGAGCGCGAGGATGCCGCCGGTCTTGTTATCAAGCGCTATGACTGCGCCCTGCAGATACTCCGGCACCGGGGGTGTCACTGCTTTTTCGGTGGGCGATTTGGTTCCGCGCTCCCCTTTTAAAAGCGCGACGTATTGGGCGTAGGTCTGATGATGGTATCCGGGCATCTGCTCGGCCGCGTCGAGCTGCGCGCGAAGAGATTTTTCGGCCACGTTTTGCAGGTCGGCATCAATCGTGGTGTGAATCCGAAATCCATCGCTCATCGCCCGATCCCAGCCGACGGCGGCGATGACCTGCTGGCGGATGTAATCGATCGCGTAATTTTGTCCGCGCGCATTCTGCCGGTTACCGACCACCAGCTCCTCCGCCTGGGCGCTCTGGCATTGCGCCTCGTCGATGAAGCCCAGTTCGCGCATCCGATTGAGGACAAAATTGCGCGCTTCGCGTGATGCCGCCCGGTCTGTCCAGGGTGAAAGTTTGTTAGGGCTCTTGATCAGGCCGGCCAGCGTAGCGCACTCCGCCAGCGTCATCTCGCGCGCCGGCTTGTCGAAATAACCGCGCGCGGCCGCTTCCGCGCCGTAGAGCCCGCCCCCGAAATAAATTCGGTTGAGGTAGAGCTCCATGATTTCCTGCTTCGAGAAATGGTCTTCGATCCGGCGGGCGACAAACATCTCGAGCAACTTGCGCCGGAAGGTTTTGCCCTTGAGATCGAAACTGTTGCGCGCCAGTTGCTGCGTGATCGTGCTCGCGCCCTGCCGGACGTGACCGGCGACGGTGTTCTTGAACGCGGCGCGGATGATTCCCAGCAAATCGTAGCCGTGGTGCTGATAAAATTTGTTGTCCTCGGTCGCGATGGCCGCGTTCACGAGATTGAGCGGAAGCTGGTCGTAGGGAACGGTCTGGCGATTCTCGACGTAGATTTGGCCAAAGATCTTGTTGTTGCGATCGACGATCACGCTGGCCGATTCCATTTGTTTGAGATGCGAAAGATCGAAGCCGGCGGCCTGTTGGTTGAGCGAGGCTGCGATCGGCAGGAAGGCGAGCAGACCTGCGAGGAGGAGGACGAGAAAGAGGATGGCCGGGAGATAGAACCAGGGACGCGCGTACCAAGCGCGTTCGGCCCGGGAAAACTTGGTCGGCGTGTAATAATCAACAGGCATGCGGCGAAGCGGGCGAAGACCCAAGGAATCGAGATCGCGCGCAATTTAGCGGCAAACTTTGGCAAAAGCCAAGCGCGTTGCGGTGGGGAAGGGTGAAACGGTAAAATTGTTAAATTGTTAAAACGGAAGGCACCTCGGGGGTTCGCGCTTTCCGCTTTAACGTTTTAACATTTTTAACGATTTAACGTTTCACCCATGCCCGACCAACCGCTCATTCGCTCCCTTCGCGAACAGATCCAGCGTGACGGCCCGATCCCCTTCACGCGTTTCATGGAGCTGGCGCTCTATCATCCCGAGCATGGCTATTACAGCTCGGGCCGATGCGCCATCGGGCGGCGGGGCGATTATTTCACCAGCGTAAGTGTCGGACCCCTCTTCGGCCGCTTGATGGCGGGACAGTTCGCGGAGATCTGGGAAACGCTGGGCCGGCCGGACGACTTTGTGCTCGTCGAACAGGGTGCGCATCATGGGGAATTCGCGACCGATGTCCTGGCGGCGCTGCGCGAACAGACCCCGGAATTTTTCGCGCAGGTGCGCTATCGGATCGTTGAGCCGTTCGCTGTCTTGCGGCAACGCCAGCAGGCCGCGCTAAGACCGTTTGCCGGGCGAACGGAATGGGCGGAGTCGCTCGAAACCATGGAACCGTTTTGCGGCGTCCACTTTTCCAACGAGCTGCTCGATGCCATGCCGGTGCATCTGCTCAAGGCCGCGGGCGACGAAGCGGAGCGACGCTGGCACGAACGATTAGTCGAGCGCACCTCTCGTGGTTTCACGTTTGTCGACCGCCCGGTTTCGGATCCGCGGTTGCTCGAGCGGCTTGCGACAATTCCGCCTGCGCCGGCGGAAGGCTACGAAACGGAAGTGAACCTCGCCGCGCTCGACTGGATCGAGGTGCTGGCGGGGAAGTTGCGCCGCGGTGTGGTGCTGATCGCCGATTATGGATTAGCGCGGCCAGATTACTACGCGGCCAGCCGTCGCACCGGGACGCTGCAATCTTATGCCGAACATCGCGTGCTGCCGTCGCCTTTGGACCGCGTCGGCGCGAGTGACATCACCACGCATGTCGAATGGACAAGCACGGCTGAGCGCGCGAAAGAGTGCGGTTTGCGCATCGCCGGTTTTACCGACCAGCATCGTTTCCTCACCGGTCTGCTTTCGACTCATCCCGCGCTTGCGGCCGCCGGCGCGAAAGAAAGCCGCGCCTTGCAGACGCTGCTTCACCCGGAATTTCTCGGAACAAAATTCCAGTTTCTTGGGCTCACCAAAGATTTTCCACAAGGCAATTCGTTAGGCGGTTTTAAGTTCGCGCGCGACAGCCGTAAGGCGCTGGGGCTGGTCTGATGTGGGAGGGGCCTTTGTGCACCGGCCAGCTGGCGGGTTGCAACCACCGCTTTGGGGCACAAAGACCCTTCCCACATTGCTCACCGATTGCCGATATGGATGGCGCGCTTCTCGACTGCGAGGGCGGCTTCCTTGACTGCTTCACTCAAGGTCGGATGGGCATGGACGGTGCGGCCGAGGTCTTCGCTGCTCCCGCCGAATTCCATCACCGCGACGATCTCGGCGATTAACTCGGAGGCGGCGTGGGAAAGAATCGAGGCGCCGAGAATGCGATCGGTCTCGGCATCGGCGACGAACTTGACCACGCCCTCGACATCGGCGTTGGCCAGCGCGCGGCCATTGGCGCGAAAGGGAAATTTGCCGATGCGCACCGTGAGGCCTTTTTCTTTCGCCTGGTCTTCCGTCAGGCCAACCCCGGCCAGCTCCGGGTTCGTGTAAATGATGCTTGGGATGACGTCGTAGTTCACGTGGCCCGCTTTGCCCGCGATCAACTCGACGCAAGCGATGCCCTCTTCCTCGGCTTTGTGCGCCAGCATCGGGCCGGCGATGACGTCGCCGATCGCGTAAATGCCGGGGATATTGGTGCGGAATCTTTGATCAACTTTGATCCGGCCGCGTTCGTCGAGTGCGACACCGATCTTATCGGCGCCGACACCTTCGGCGAAGGCGCGCCGGCCGACGGAGACGAGGACTTTGTCGGCTTCAAAATTGAGTTCTTCGCCGCCTTTGGTCGCGGTCGCGACGGCCCGACCGTCCGTGACTTTGACGGACCCGACCCTTGTTTCGAGGTGAAATTTCATCCCCTGGGTGGTGAGAGCGCGCTGGAGAAGATTCGAGATCTCGAGGTCGAAGCCGAGGGCGATGCGCGGGAGAAATTCCAAGACCGTGACCTCGGAGCCGAGACGGTTCCAGACCGAGCCGAGCTCGAGGCCGATCGCGCCCGCGCCGATAACGAGAAATTTCTCCGGCGGTTTCTCGAAACAAAGCGCCTCGGTGCTGCTGACAACAGTCTCTCGGTCAAACGACATGCCTGGCAGATCGATCGGCACGCTGCCGGTGGCGATGACGATGTGTTCGGCGGTAATCTCAGTTGCTTCGCCTTCGTTAGGCTGAACCCGCACTTTGCCGGGCTCGGTGATGGTGCCAAGGCCGGCAAAAGTCGTGACTTTGTTGCCCTTCATCAGCGCGCGCACCCCGCCAGTGAGGGTTTTCACGACCTTGTCTTTGCGCGCGAGCATGGTCGCGAGATCGAGGCTGACTTTGTCGAGCACGATGCCGTGCTGGGCGGCTTCCTTCTTCGCGAAAACGAAATGGTCGCTCGAAGCGAGAAGCGCCTTGCTCGGGATGCAGCCGATGTTCAGGCAGGTGCCGCCCAGGTCGGGATCTTTTTCGATGATGGCGGTTTTGAGTCCGAGCTGCGCGGAACGAATGGCGGCGACATAGCCGCCCGGGCCGGAACCAATGATGATGACGTCGAACTTTTCCATGCGTCCTTTGTTCACGCCGTCCGGTGCGAAAGGCAAACGTGTTTCAGGCGGCGTCGGCCACGAAGCGCCTGGCCTCCTCCAGCTCTGAATGACGCTCGGTGTGCGGAGCCACTTCCAGCAGTTGCTTGTAGAACTGGAGCGCAGTCGGTTTGTCGTTGGCAGCGCGGGCAGCGCGGGCGGCGCCGAGCAGGCTGTTGAACCGGCGCGGATAAAAACTGAGGGAACGCTTGTAAGCGGTGAGCGCATCGGTCGGGCGCCGCAGTTCCAGAAGCAGATCGCCCAGTTGTTCGTGGGCCGGCAAGGTTGGACCTGGAGTGACGGGGTGTTTCGGCGTGGAGGCTTCCAACTCGGCCGCTTCGCGCAATTTCGCCACGCTCATCTCATCGTTGCCCTCGGCGTGCGCGATCCAGCCGCTCAATTCCAGGCGCAGGACACGAATGTTGCGCGCGAACAAATTTTCGCCCGCCGCATTCATTTTCGTTTCGAGTTCCTGTAAACGCGCAACCGCGGCTTTCGCTTCCTCGGGTTTCCCAATGTGCATTGCGCCCAGGCCACGTGCGAAGCGCGTGACCGCCTCCGGCCAGGCAAAGCGGTCCCAGTCCAGGCTGGCCGGCTCGCGCGACACGATCGCGGCCGCCGCTGCCCAGTCGCGCCGCTCCAACGCGTAACGCGATTGGGTTGAAGCGATGTGAAAAGCGGTTTTGAAACTCGGCTCGAGATGGGGCGTCTCGCGCAACCGTTTCAACTGCGCCGCCGCCTTATCGTCCGCGCCCTGCTGAAGATAGGCGTAAATCAGATACTCGATCGCGTGCGGAAACTCGTCCCAGACGAACTCGCCATGCTCGCCCGCCGGATACCGTAAGGCAGCCTCGGCCGCGCGCAGATTTCCCCTAACGACTCCATCCCAGTCGCCCAGCCGGGTGTAAATGTGCGTCGGCATGTGGAGCGCATGCGGATTATCGGGCGCGATCAGTTCGTATTTGTGCGTGATCTCGAGCGACTCGCGTTCGCGGCCCGGAACATCGTTCGCGTGCACGAGGTAATGCATCGCGCCCGGGTGGTCCGGGTTTTCCTTGTAGAGACGAAGGAGAATCTCGGCCGCGACATCGGAGTTGGCGCGTGAGATGGAATCGGACGGCGCCACCGCGAGATGAGCGAGCGCGTAAAAGGCCATCGCCTCGTGGTCGTTTGGGAAAGCGCGGTAAACTTTTTCCATCGCCGCTTCCCAGCGGCGGATGCGCAGCCAGTAGTCCTTCCCCTGCGGCTCAAGGAAGAACGCTTCCGTCGCCGCGACGAAGAGGCGTTCGCGCTCAGTCGCGGGGTTGAGCTTTTTCGCCTGCTCCACTTCCGCCCAGCCGCGCTCAAGATCTTTCGGGCTTGGGCGCGTCGGCCAGAGCGGCTGGAACAACGTCATCGCAACGCCCCAATGCGCCATCGCACATCGGGGATCAATTTGCGCCACGCGCTCGAACGCCTGCCGCGCCTGCGGATAAGTCATGTGATGGAGAAGCGCGACGGCGCGGTTGAATTCGACCTGCGCTTCCGGCGAGCATGAGATCGGGAAGTTGACTTTGCCCAGCGCATGCCCCGCATGGTTCTGCTGCTCACCCGCAACCGATCCGATGCCGAGCGCGAGCACCAGGATTAATATTCCGGGAATACGTCCTGAGCTCATCAGATTGCCTAACGATGGCTAAAGTTCGAGCAACAACGCAGTCGGGTTCTCGATCGCTTCCTTTACCTTAACGAGAAAAGTGACGGCTTCCTTGCCGTCGACGGCGCGGTGATCGTAGCTGAGCGCGAGATACATCATCGGCCTGATGACGACTTCGCCTTTGATTGCGACCGGTCGCTGCTGGATGGCGTGCATCCCGAGAATACCGCTCTGCGGCGGGTTGAGAATCGGGGTGCCCATGAGCGATCCATAGACGCCGCCATTGGAGATGGTGAAAGTGCCGCCCTGCAAATCCTCGATCTTGATTTTTCCCTCGCGCGCCCGGGTCGCGAAATCGGCAATGGCGCGCTCCAGATCAGCGAAACTTTTCCTGTCCGCATCGCGCACAACCGGCACGACGAGGCCGCGTTCCGTCCCGACCGCGACCCCGATGTCGTAATAATGATTGGTAATGAAATCGTCGCCCTCGATCCGGCTGTTAATCGCGGGAACCGCTTTGAGCGCCTCGACCGCCGCTTTGATGAAGAACGACATGAAGCCGAGTTTGACTCCGTGATCCGCCTGGAATTTTTCCTGCACTTTTTTGCGCAGGGCTATCACCTCACTCATATCGCATTCGTTGAAGGTCGTGAGAATGGCGGCGGTCTGCTGCGCCAGGACCATCTGGGCCGCGATCTTGCGACGAAGCGGCGACATCTTCTTGCGGGTAAAACGCTCCTCGCCGCTGGTTCTAGCTTCAGCGCCGGCTTCCTTGCGATGACGCGGCTTTTCCTGGTCGTCGACGGCCGGTTGCGGTTCGGCCTTGAGATGGGCCACCACATCGCTTTTCGTTAGGCGGCCACCCTTGCCGGTGGCGGCGATTTTCGCGGGATCGAGTTTTTCCTCGGTCGTCATCCTTTTTACGGCGGGCGAGAGGACCTTGGCGTTAGGCGGCCGCTTGTCGTCGGAGTTCGCCACCGTCGCCGGTTCTTTGGTCGAGCCCGCTTTGGCTTTGGCCGGCGCCGTTGCCTGGTCATCGATCACCGCCACCACCTGGCCGATTTTCACTTCCTGGCCTTCATCCACTTTCGTCTCGAGCAGGCCGGCTTTTTCGGCGGTGATCTCGCTCGAGACTTTGTCGGTCTCGAGGGTCAGGAGCGCCTCGCCCGCTTCGACGTATTCGCCCGATTTCTTATGCCAGACGGAGACGACGCCACTCTCGATCGATTCGCCGACTGGCGGGATTTTCACTTCGATGCTCATGGGTCGAGCAAGTTAAGCCGAAGAGCGCAGCGCGGTCGAAGAGTTTTGTTCTGCGCGTCCAGCGTTGCGAAAAGCCCCGTGAGCAGCGGGCGCCTCCTCGAGTTGCAGCCGGGGACGCTGACCCAGGTTCTTTGTCGGCTGATCGCAAGCTAGCAGTTCCGGCCTCTCTCCCACGCTTCGCACAGCGAAGCGGCTACAGCTACGGTACGACGGTTAGCGTAAGATCGTTACCGTCACCGCCTTCGTAGTTGGCTTGGAAATTGTTCCCGTTCACCGTCAGGATCGCGCCGTTGGGCAGGTTGCTGAAAGTGCCGGCGATTGGCGTCGCTGCAGTGTCGCTGATCAAGGTCAGGACCAGGCCCTGCTTCAAGACTCCTTGGGCTGTGCCGCTGAAGTTGAAGGTAGCGCCGCTGTTGATCGTCACCCCGCTCGCCACCACCTTGTCCGTCTTAGCCTTCTTCTTTTTCGCCTTGAATGTGTAGGTGTAGGTCGAACCGGCGTTGAAGGTGAGCCCGCTTTGGATAGTGAGGGTGGCTTGCGCCTTGGTCCCGTGCGCCGGAGCGACAAAACCGCCTTGGCCGATGGTCACCGCGCCAGAGACGGTGCCGCTCCCGCCCAACGTGCCCGTGTTCACCGAAACCGCGCCCGTGCCCGTGGCAGAGCCGGTCTTATTGCTCACGACCAAAGTGCCGCTACTGACCGTGGTCCCGCCGGTGTAAATATTAGCGCCGGTTAAGGTCAACGTAGCATTTCCTATTTTTGAAATCGAGCCGCCCGGGGGAGCATCCGCAATCAAGCCAGAGAAGGTCGTGCTAAGGGAATTGCTCCCGATGGATAGATTGGATGCCCCGACCTGTATCACGCCATTTCCTTCGACCGAACCGACTGTAGCTCCGGGGAGAGTGTGATTTGAGGCAATATTGAAACCTCCGCTACCAAATGCTTCAACTCTGGCGCTTCCGCCATCGCTCGAGTCTTCGAATTGAAAGCCGCTGCCGGGATTGGCAATGAGAACCGCGTCACCAGCGGTAGCGGACCCTTCGAAATTCACCAAACCACCGACCAATCCGCCGTTCGAAGGCCCATTTGTAACGAAGGTCCCGGTGGCCGCGGTCGAGTTTTCTGAAAAAATAACTACGCCGCCGGTAGCGTTGACGCCGCCAGCTCCGGCGACCGTAAAGGTGGCACTGCCGGCACTTGCGCTCCCGTCGAAATCCACTTCGCCGCCGCTACCAGAAGTCCCCCCATTCACCGTGAAAACCCCGGTGGCTGCGCTCGCGGTGTCCATAAACAGGGCGATGCCACCGATCGCGTCTCTCACTCTCGCGGCATTGATGACGAACGAGGCGCTGCCCGCTTGGGATGACTCAAAGAAAAGTATTTCACCGCCGACGAGCCGTGCCACCTGCCCGGGATCAACCGCATAACTGGTCAGAGCACCAGCTGTCGCGCTGTTTCGAAAGATAAGGAAATTCTGATCGCCCGACGGGTCGGACCCGACTACGAACGCCTGCGTAATCCCCGAATCATTAACGACGCCGGTGCCGCTCAATGTCAGGGTGGTAGAACTGTTCTGCGCCGCGATCGTGAAAGCACTCGCGCCCGTCCCGAAAACGATGCTGTCGATCTCGACGCCCGCCGACAGGCTCACCGTCGCTCGATTCGAAGCACTGAAGGTCGCTATGTCGGATGGCCCGTTAGGGACCGTGGCTGGCACCCAGTTGGCTGCTGTATTCCAGTCTCCGCTCGTCGGGCTCATACTCCACGTCGCGCTGCCGGCAAAAACTGAGCCGGTAGCTAGTGCCATACTCGCCACCAGCAAACTCATCGCGACGGTCCCCAAGCGGCCACGATGTTCATTCCTTGCTCTTTTCATAACTCTTGGACTTCAGCAGGCTTGGTTAGAATATCATTTGAGATTGGCATCAAGGAACGATATGACACGCTCACTGATGCGCTGTGCGAAAGGATAGCTGTCGTCGTACTCGTGGAGAGGAAGAAGTGTCGGCGTTTGCGCTTGGGAACTCACCCTCGCGCAAATAACTCGAAGAAGGGGAAGCAGAAGAAGGCGCCTAGAAACCAGACAGTCCGGAGAGTTGTTTCGGAGAGCGTATTCACGAAGCCGCTTGTACTGGGAAGTACGGCTCGTTGTAAAGATTATTTTCCCGTCCGCAGCCTCACATCGTTGCCGACCAGCGTCCGGCGTTCCCCGGAGTTATGGTCGGCCGGGCGCCCTATGAAAGTTCCCCTAACGAACGCCGATTGACCGCGGCCTGAACATATTTTCCCCAGCTCAGGTTGTCGCGTCCGGGCACGTGTTCCTGCGCCTTACGGATCGCCATGTCGGAAACGGCCTCCACTACCCAGTTGAAATTCTCCTCCCCGACACTGCTCTTTTCCGCATCCGGCGCGGGATTGCAAAAGTCGATCGCCAGCGGAACGCCGTCGCGGATTGCAAACTCCACCGTATTCAGGTCGTAGCCGAGATATTGGTTCAGCGTCAGGACGCCTTGCTCGACTTTCTCGAGGATGTCGCGCGGCGCATTCCAATCGGTCCGGTAGCGCAGGTGATAAGGATGACGCGGCTCATAGTTCATGACCAGCACCTTGCGTTGATCGATTGAGTAACAGCGGAAATACATCTGAAATTGGACTTCCTCCTGCAGCATCATGACGAGCTGGCCGGTCTCACCGTAGGCGCGGAAAAATTCCTCCGGGTTATGCAGACGATAGACGTTCTTCCAACCACCGCCGGCGAACGGTTTGAAGAAAGCCGGCCAGCCGATGTAAGCGAAAATCGACTCCCAGTCGAGCGGGTAGGCGAGGTTGCGAAAGGACTCGTTGCTCGTGTCGGTGGGCAGATCGTGAGAAGGCAGAAGAACCGTCTTCGGCACGGGCACGCCGATCCTGGTGGCGAGCGCGTTATTAAAAAATTTCTCGTCGGCGCTCCACCAAAACGGGTTGTTGACCACCGCACAGCCGGTGAGCGCTTCGTTCTTCAGCCAGGCGCGATAGAAGGGCACGTCCTGCGAAATGCGGTCGATCACGACATCGTAGCCGCACGCTTCGCCCTGGGGCACTTTGTCGATCCGCACCGGCTCGGCCAGGATGCCGTGACCGCCGGTTTTCTGATTGACCCGCTCTACAAAAGCGGGCGGGAAGGTGTTTTCCTGTCCGTAGAGAATGCCGATTTTTTTCATAAGGAAGAATGGAAGGGCGACAGTGTGGCATTGGCGCGGGGAAGTGGCAATCGCGGGCTTGATCGTTTTCGGACAGGCAAAAGCGGCTTGACAGATTACTTGACTTACGCTTGACCTTGTTCAACCAGGGACTTCGGCGCGGGCCTGCCCGATGGTATCCGGTCGAACGCGGCGGCGCTTGACCAATAACTGGACTTACGATTGACTTATCGGAATGAGTTTCAACCCGGTCTTCACCATCACACCCAGTCTGCTCGCCCACGTCGAGCAGGTGGCCGCCTTGCGCGAGCGCATTCTGGCCGCAGCGGTGCAGGTGCCATGGATTCCCGCTCTGCAAAAAGATTCTCGCATCCGCAATGCCCATTCCTCGACCGCGATCGAGGGCAACCCGCTGACGCTCGAGCAGGTGCGCGCGATTGAGGAGGGGCGGGATGTCCCGGCTACCAGCCAGCGCTCGCGACGAGAGGTGGCAAATTATTTCGCTGGCTTGCGTTTCGTGGAGAAAAACGCTCGGCTAAAGGTGATTACCCATGCCGAGGTGCTCAAGCTGCATCACATCATGGCGGACCAGGTGATGGACCAGGGAGAGGCAGGAAGATATCGAACGATTCGGGTGCGGGTAGGCGATTACATCCCGCCGTCTCCGGAGCGGTTGAAGCCGCTGGTGTCAGACCTGCTCGCGTGGTGGAACAAGGCCGCGCCTGCGTTCTCCCCGATCCTGAGCTCGGCGATCGTGCATCACCAGTTTGAAACCATCCATCCGTTTGCGGATGGCAATGGGCGTGCCGGTCGCATGCTCAGCCTGTGGGAATTATACCGGCGCGGGTTCGACAATCATCACATCTTCTCGATCGACGAATTTTATTGGGAGGACCGGCCGCGCTATTACGCGGCGCTGGAAAAAGTGCCGCGGGAAAACGGTGATCTCACGAGTTGGCTCGAGTACAGTGCGGCCGGCTTGCGGGCGACCCTGGAGCGCGTCTGGACCCGGGTTCAAAAACTGACGGCGCACGCTGGCAAAGCGAAACTAGTCCTGCGCCCAAAGCAGGAGCAGTTGCTCCATCTCCTGCGCGAGCACAAGGCGATGACACCGCGCGAAATTTGGGCTGGGGTCGGTATCTCGAAACAGGGCGCGCTCGATTTACTGCGTCCGTTGATCAAGGCTGGCTTGGTGCGCCGGATTGGGACAAAAAAGAGCGGCCGCTACGTGCTGACATGATGGTTGCTGCGACCGCCGGTCAAAGCGCGGAAAGCTGATACGGCCGCCCATGCTGAATACCCTTGTCATTGCCGCGTCCACCACAGGAAATAGCGTTGGTTCATTCGCGAGGCCCAGTTAAAGCAGCGCTCGGCGATGAGAAAATCGGGTAGCGCTAAATCGTTCGATCGTTAAGGCGATAGACGTGGAAGATGATTTTCGACGCCTGTCCGATATAACGATTCATAATTGACGATTCTCCGCCTGGTGGTTGCGCGGAGGATTCTCCTCGCCGATACAAGCGCGCCGATGGAAAAAAAGCATACGCTCACAGGGAACATCAAATTCCATCCGCAGTTTGAGTCGCGCATTCTGGGCAACCGGCGTGACGTGCTGGTTTATCTTCCCCGCGGGTATGGGCGGTTCTCCCGGCGACGATTTCCGGTGCTTTATTTCCACGACGGCCAGAATGTTTTCGACGCCGCGACTTCCTTCGGCGGGGTCGAGTGGGGCGTAGACGAAACCGTGCAACGCCTGATCGCGAGATACCGGATTGAGCCCCTCATCGTGGTGGCGGTGGCCAACTCCGGTGAGAATCGTATTCACGAATACACCCCCACTCCCGGCGCGATTTTCGAAAGCGCGCTGGAAGAAAAACGCAGTCTCGGGTTGGCGAAGGAATACGGCCGCTTTCTGATCGAGGAACTGAAACCCTACATCGACCGGAAATATCGGACGAAGCGGGAAGCGGAATTCACAGGATTGGGAGGCTCATCCATGGGCGGGCTGGTCACGCTCGTGCTCGGGCTTTGGTTCCCGCATTTCTTCCGCCGGCTCATGGTGATGTCCCCGGCCGTGTGGTGGGATGACGAAGTCATCTTGCGCATGATCGAAGCACTCGAGTTCAAACTTCCGCTCAAGATCTGGCTGGATACGGGAACCGACGAGATCGGTTGGGAACGGCTCCGAAAGGTGCGTGATCGATTAATCGGGAAAGGCTGGCAATTATCGGTTGATTTCGAATATCTCGAAGCGGAAGGCGCCGGACACAACGAGGCTGCCTGGGCCGCGCGGGTCGGGGATGCCCTGCATTTTTTGTATCCCCCGGTGCCGCCGGTCTGAAGCAGCGGAAGCGCCGGTCGGCAGCGATCGAAATATCGTTAGGCGTTAGGCGCCGTTTTTTGTCTTTGGCTCGGCGAAATTGCCCAGCTTGCGGAATTTTGCGTAGCGCTCCGCCAGGAGCGCGTCGATCGGTGTCTCGAGCGCGCGCTTCAGACTACGGCGCAGCGCCCGGCCCAGGTTGGCGGCCGCGAGATCATGGTCGCGATGCGCGCCGCCCTCCGGCTCGGGGACGACTTCATCGACGACGCCGAGCCGCATCAGATCTTCCGCCGTCAGCTTAAGGGCCTCGGCGGCTTCCGGAGCGTGCTTGCGGTCCTTCCACAAGATTGCGGAGCAGGCCTCGGGGCTAATGACGGAATAATAGGCGTTCTCGAGAATCAGGACACGATCAGCCACGCCGATCCCAAGGGCGCCGCCGGACCCGCCTTCGCCAATCACGCAGGCGATGATCGGGACACGCAGCGTCATCATTTCGCGCAAGTTGACCGCGATCGCCTCCGCGATGTGGCGTTCTTCCGACCCGATGCCGGGATAGGCGCCGGGCGTGTCGATGAGCGCGATAACGGGCAAATTGAATTTCTCGCCCAGACGCATGACGCGGAGCGCCTTGCGATAACCTTCCGGATAAGCGCAACCGAAGTTGCGTCTCACATTTTCCTTTGTGTCGCGGCCTTTTTGCTGGGCGATCACAACGCAGCGATGTGCGCCGAGTTTGGCCAGACCGCATGGCATGGCCTTGTCGTCACCGAAGACGCGGTCGCCATGCAATTCCACCCACTCGGTGAAACAGCGCGCGATGTAATCGAGGGCGAACGGCCGTTGTACATGCCGGGCAATCTGGACCCGCTGCCAGGCGGTCAGGTTCTCGTAAATCTGTCGTCGCGTCTCGCGGATCTTCAGCTCCATCGACTCCACTTCGGAGTCGAAATCGATCTCGTGCTTATCGGAATGCGACTTGAGTTCCTGAAGCCGGCGCTGCAACTCGAGCACCGGTTTTTCGAAATCGAGCGGTTGCGAATCCATGTTTGCGGGCGTTGCAGGGTTGAAGCAAGGCAAAGGCGGAGCGCTTCAACCCTTTATCGCATCATCATTCACTCAACAATGGTGACAGCCGTTTTTGTGTTTACAAGACTGCTCAGCTCCTCGACGTCGGTCGCCGTCATACCGATACCTTGCTCGGGCGGTGGAACATCCAGGATTTCATGGGACGCGTCGGGCTCGGAATAAAGGACATAGCCGGGAGTGGCGAGTCGAATCCACCGGGTGCTGTTGAGGAAATCCCGGCTGCCGATACCGACGCGCCTGCCGTTTTTCCAAGCCATAACTTCCCACACGCGGGTGACGATTTTCGCCGGTGGATTGGCGGGCAATTTTTCGTCGTGCAGCCGATAACGTTTAAAGAATTGCCCGTGGTCGAGTAGATAAAGCCATTTCGCCTTGCGCTGGATGAGGATGGAAAAGTCGGGGCGCGAGATGAGAAGCTTTTGCCCGATTCGCAGCATGGTTCCGCTCAGGTTGTTGGTCCGCATGATCAACTCCGGGGTCGTCTTGTTCTTGGCCGCGATCCGCGCCAGCACATCGCCGCTGCGCACGATGTACTCCTCCTTTTCCGGCGCCGGATAATCCGAGAGGAGGATGCTGGTATTGATGTCGCCCAGAAGGTCCTGAGCTTCCCCGACATGCAGACCGCTGGGATATTTCTGGATAAACGCGGTAAACGCCGCTCGCGCCTCGGTTAGTTTGCCTTCCTCTTTTAGTTTCAGCGCCTGCTTGAACTCCGGCAGGCTGACGTCCGGCGTCGGGAACGGCTTAGCCCCGGCTTGTTTCTCGGCCTCCATGACCAATTCCGGCCGGATAAAAATCTTGTAACTGAAGAACGTGGCGCCACCAAAGACCGCGACCGCGAGCAGGAAGGCAAAGATCCACTTCATCGCAAGAGAAGCTTCCAGCCTAACGAGCGGGCACCCGGGTTCGGTTCCGTTTCCAGCGCGGCTGCTTCGCGGAGAAATTCAACCTTTGGAATCGGAGCCGGAAAAAAAGGTGTTCCAAAAACGGTAACGCGGGCGTTCCACTTCATCCGTCCAGGTGAAATGGCAATCTTCGCAGTAATACTCCTTCGGGAAAATTTTCAGGGCGAGGAGAATCGCCGCCAGCCCCGGCATGAGAAACTTGCGCGTCAGCTGCGGATATTGGATTCGGGTCGAATTGCACTGCGGGCAACGCAGGGCGGCAATATCGGGATCGGCTGCCTCCCATTCCACCACAAGGTTGTGCGCGCGCTGGAAGTCCTTCTCCTCAACCATGACGTGGGCATTCGCTTTCGGTTTCGACATGAAAGCGTAGGTCTGCAAGTTGGCCTCGTTACGCAGGTCGGCTTTTAACCCGGCGGCATTGAATTTGTCCTTCAAGCGTTTCGCCTTGGCCGGCTCGTTATAGGTCGCGATTGTCACCATAAAGTTCCCGCGATCGGCGGGCGTGATTGATGAAACATCAACTACCGCCCCTGTGCAAGACTGGCCGGTGGGAACCATTGATAAAGCATCAGATAAACGAGTACCCCGGTGACCGAGACGTAAAGCCAGATCGGCATAGTCCATCGCGCGATCCGGCGGTGGCGGTCCCAGCGACGGCGGAAGACCGGGATGAGTGTTGCGATGACCAGTGGCAGGGTGGCAAAAGCGAGCAGGACGTGGGAGATGAGCATCGGAAAGTAGAACCATGCAATCAGGCCGTGATAACCGGATGATTTCTCGCCTGCGTGCACGTGATACACGATGTAGCCTACGAGGAAGAACGAGGACGAGACAATCGCGGTGATCATGCAGGCGATGTGTTGCCGCCAAAACCCGCGCCGGATAAACCACCAGCCTAACGAAATGAAAGCCGTGCTGCTGGCGTTGAGCGAGGCGTTGACTGCCGGAAGATCGGAAATGACCATGGTGAATGCGCGGAAGCGATCGAGGATCGTGAATCGCGAAACCTGAATCGTTACATCGGCTCGCGCGTTTCCGCCAAGATTTCTCCACCCGATTCATCATTCACGAATCGGCGAACCGCGATTCGCGTCTCCTTGAAATCCTCCGCCTTGCCCGTAGGAATCAGCATGCCGTCAACGACTCTCAGCCAACCGCCGCGGCGGCGGTTGCACCGCGGTCGCGTCCGCCGTCCCGTGCGCGTCCGGCTTTTGCTGACGTTTCTGCGCCTGACGATCATCCTCGTGCTGGGCGGGATGACGGCCGGGGGCTGGTATCTGGCAAAAAAAGGGTTCAGCCGCAACTGGCGGGAGAAAGTCGTCGACGAGCTGCACAAGCGCGGCGTCGAAGCGTCCGTCCGCCGCCTGACACTCGACCCTTTCCGCGGCCTGATCGCGCGTGACGTGCGCATTTACGACTACAAGAGG
>JBOHXL010000069.1:0-2038 GCA_050736975.1 Chthoniobacterales bacterium
TTTCGATATGTTGTACGGGCATCGCAAAGATGTTGAAGGCGTCGCGCGCTCGCTCGAAGAATTTGACTCGCTGCTTGGCCCCTTCGTTTCTTCTCTTCGCGCTTCCGATCTGCTGCTGATCACTGCCGATCATGGTTGCGATCCCGATCCCGTGAATCCAACCACGGACCATTCGCGGGAATATGTTCCCATCCTCGCGTGTAGCCCCGGCGCGCGCGGTGGCGCGAACCTCGGCATTCGCTCGACGCTAGCCGATATGGGCCAAACCGTGGCCGAAAATTTCGGAGCCTCGATTCCGCACGGCACCAGTTTCCTCGAAACAATAAGTTAGATCCTCGGCATTCGGAGGATCCAACCAAAATAGAAAATTTCAAGGGTCTCCGAGAGATTTCGCGGCTACTTCCCTGGCATCATCGGTGCGTCCAGCATCCCTTTCGAGCTGTACGTGACCGGCACGACGCGGTACCGATAGACCATGCCGTGATCGCCGACCACGTAGCCGTGATCGCGTCCGACGATGCAAAATGCATTTACCGCAGCCGGAAACGCGATCGAACGCGATGTCCACTTCCGGCCGCCGTTTGTTGTGTAGGTCATGGTTCGGTAGCCGATGATCCAGCCCACTTCCGCGTCGGCAAACTGTGCAGCGAACCTTCCATCCGCCTGCCCGATTGCGCCGGTCCAGGTCTTCCCGCCGTCCGCCGTGCGGTAGATTTTTCCGTCGAGCATGCGAAGGACGCCCGTGTTGGCGTCGGTGAAAGCCAGGCCCGCCTCTTTGGCGTCCTCGCCCGGCACGATGACCCATGCTTTCCAGGTCGCGCCGCCGTCTTCCGTTTTTGCGAGCACCGATCCTGCTTCATTTCCGATTCGGCGGCTGACCGCGTAGCCGACGCTCGCCGAGGGGAAGGCAAGTTTCTCGAACTCGCAGGTCACATCACGGGTCAGCCCTTGAATTTCCGTCTTGACGGCGCAGGTATACGCCGTCTGCCAGGATCTGCCCGCGTCCGTCGTGTGAAGAATTCGCGCACCGGACGCCTGGAAGCCGTCCGTGGGGCTGACGAACTCATAGTCCGTGCGGTGTTGCGCCACGGTTCCAGGCTGCTCCCAATCCTGGCCATTTGTCGTGGCGAGCAATTTGTGATCGCCGCCGCTCGTGCTCTGCGCGGCAAAGCCATCCATCGCATCCACGAAACGAAGCTGAACGATCGGACGGTCCGCGGCTTTCGGATCGCCCCCCAGTTGGGCTTTCCACGACTTGCCGCCGTCACCGGTGTAAAGGATAGTGCCCGCGTTGCCCGTCACCCAGCCCGTTTCAGGTGTTGAGAAATGCACATCGGTGAGGTTCACATCCTCGGTGTAGTTCACCGGCTCCCAAATCGCCTTCATCTTTGGTTTCTGCTGCGTGGATTGAGACGACTTTGGCCTTTCTTTCGAAAAAGCACTAAGAGCCAGGATGCTTGAGAAGACGAAGAGGGAAACGGAAGCAAGCAATATTCGTTCGGATCGTGACGATGCGCGCATGGCTCCTCCTTTTGGAACGGGCTCGCACTATAATTTGGAAATTGCGCGTACCTTACGGCAGCGTGTCTCGCATGTCAACGGCCCGACTATTCTGCGCGGTGGGTCTTGCCTTCGTAGCGACCGCCTTCAGGCGCCTTGTCCTTTCACTGCGGCGCGCACGCTTTATGGCCAATCTAGGCTCAGCTTCCCTACTACGCTTCGCTTTGTTTCTTACAGCGAGTCACCGATGGACTAGCAGAACACCCTGCTTCACCTTCGTTAAGACGTGGACCAACATCAGGGAGCAACGTATGCCAGAAACCCAATTGCCTGGACTCAAGATCGCCATCTTGGCGACGGATGGCTTCGAGGAAGCCGAATTGACGCAGCCCCGCGCCGCCCTGGAAGAAGCTGGAGCGAAAACCATACTCATTTCTCCTAAAGATAACGAAATTCAAGGGATGAAACATCACGACAAATCAAAAATGGTGGATGTGGATCTGACGCTTGCCGAAGCGGACGCGGGCGACTACGACGC
>JBOHXL010000070.1:0-17694 GCA_050736975.1 Chthoniobacterales bacterium
CGCCAGCACCATCGAGTCCGACGTGCCCATCGTGGTCCATCCCGGATTGGCTTCGTTGCAGCCCGATCCAGTGTCACACGAAAATAAGAACCTATGAACTCAGGCGATCTGGAAAGTGGTATTGCCGCAACTCCCTTTCTTCAAGGCATGAGCCATCGCCACGTTGAGATCCTCGCTTCTTGCGCGTGCCGAACTCATTTTAACGAAGGCCAGACCATCTTTCGCCAGGGCGAAACAGCAAATCGGTTCTACCTCATTGAGGAAGGCGCGGTGGAACTCCTGGCTGCGACCAAATCAGGCGAGCGGAGAATCGTGGCCGGGAGCATTGGACCTGGCGGAGTGCTGGGTTGGTCGTGGCTGTTTCCGCCGTATGAATGGCAATTTACCGCCCGCGCTTCATGGGAAACAAGCGCGATCTTTTTCTACGCAACCGTATTGCGCGAGCATTGCGAGACGGATCCATCGCTCGGCTTTGAGCTGTTCAAGCGAATGGGCGCGGAAATGGTGAAGCGGCTTCAATCCGCGCGCAGGCGCTTGCTGGAATCCAGGTCGGGTTTCTCGCCAATCGATGGCGAGCCCCCCATTAACGCAGAGCCTCGTTTAGCAAGATGGAAGGATTAAGTATCTTACACAGCATCCAAGAACGCTACGGCGAGAAATTGCGCGCGACCGATGGCGAAATCGGGCACGTGAGGGATTTCTATCTCGATGATAAGAATGATTGGGCGGTGCGTTATGTGGTCGCTGACACTGGTGGATGGCTGCCTGGGCGCCTTGTCCTCATTTCTCCGCACGCTCTTGGCCACCTTTATCCAAAAGGGAAGGTGCTTCTGGTCAACCTGAGCCGGGAACAAATCGAAAAGGGTCCTTCGACCGACGAGCACAAGCCGTTGTCCCGCCAATATGAAGAAGAATATCACCGCCACTACGGGTATCCCTACTATGCGGAAGCATGGCCCTTGTGGGGTTTGGCCGAATATCCGGTGACGGCGCCTCCGCCACCCTTGGCCCACGATGCCAGGCATGGAGGCGCGGATTCCCACCTTCGCAGTACCCGCTTCATGAAGGGCTACGAGGTCCAGGCCACGGATGGACTCGTCGGTCATCTCGCGGATTTTTTGATCGACGGCAGAACGTGGAAAATCCCCCAAATCGTCGTCGAGACCGGACACTGGTTTGCGGGGAAGACAATCCGAATACCAACGGACAAAATTTCAAAAGTCAGCTTCGACGAATCCACGGTTTACGTGAATTCCGCAAAAGATGCGTTCTTAGACGCCAGGGAAAGGGACGCGGCACAAATATAATGGAAAGGAAATGAAAAAATGAATACAAAAACAAAAAATGCTCAAACGACCACCATGACTTCGGTTTGGATCAGTGGTCTGAATGTCATCGCCGGAATTTGGCTCATCCTCGCGCCCTTTATGCTGCTCTATGAGAATAGCACAGCGCGCATCAACGACATTGTCCTTGGCATTGTCATTGCGGTCTTTGCCCTGATTCGCGCGTTTGTCCCCAGCTTTCGGACCCTTTGGCTCAGTCGGCTGAATGCCCTCTGGGGGATTTGGTTGATCATCGGTCGTTCTTCCTGGGTTACGCCGGGCGGGCCGGTACCAACGACATCATCCTGGGCATTATTGTTTTCGTCCTGGGTCTGTGGAGTGCCACCATGTCCGAGGCGAATCGGCCAGTATTGATTCGTTAGGATGGCATGACAGGTCAGGTGGGGCGGCCATGGAACAGGAGCAACCACCCGCCCTTCCTGGCCACGTGTCCGCCTTCGCCCATGGCGGTGCTGAAGCTGGTCGTGGAGTGGCCCCTACCACGCGCAGGTGATGATAATTCATTCCGGGGAGGACGATACATAGAAAAGAGCTATCAGTCTGATCTAATAACAGTCTTCGTTGCTTCAGGCGCTCGAACGTAAACTGAGCAATCACCAACGCACCGACATGAACAACCCGGTTTCTTCATCGTTCACAAAGCCCAACCCTGAGCAAGTTTTTGGTGACCTTGCCGGACGCCCGCGGCCGGTCGGTTCCTTTCTCCAAACCGCGGCTGCGAGCTGTTATGAAGTAACCATAGGACGAGAATCCATCATGCCGGAAGGGAACGCGCCCAGACAATAGAGGAAATAATACAAATGTCTCTGATGGAAGTGTTGCCACGCCAAAGCTCCGCGGAAAGAAGCGCGCGCGAACGGAGGCGCAAAGATGTTGAGCTTCGGACATTCCGTTTGCTCGATGAGATTTTTGACCAGAGTTCGGATACCGTTGGCGTACGACTTTGGAATGGCAAGGTATGGCCCGATGACGCGCCGCGGCCGGCAACGTTGGTCTTGCAGCATCCCGGCGCGCTCGCCAAAATGTTTTCGGCCGGGACCGAAGCGGGGGTGGCGGAGGCTTACATTTATAATGACTTCGATATCGAAGGGGACATCGATATGGTCTTTGACTTGGCTGACGGGTTACTCGTTCGCCTCGGCGATTGGAAAGAAAAACTCAAGCTGGCAGGTCTATTGTTGGGGCTGCCGCACGGAGGACCACGCCAGCCAAGTGGAGTTCTGCCACATCTAACCGGCGCGCGTCACTTGCCCGAACGGGATCGTGAGGCGGTTACTTTTCACTATGATCTTTCGAACGAATTTTACCGGCTTTGGCTCGATCGCCGGATGGTTTATTCGTGCGCTTATTTCGAGTCGCCTGACGAAAGCCTTGATAAGGCGCAGGAACAGAAGCTTGATTATCTTTGCGCCAAGCTGCGGCTGCTTCCCGGCCAGCGGTTACTCGACTTCGGTTGCGGCTGGGGCGGTCTGATTTTGCACGCCGCGGAGCATTTCGGCGTGCATGGCACTGGGATTACTTTGAGCCAGCGCCAGGCTGATCTGGCGAGAGAACGCATTCGGGCGAAAGAGCTGCACGAAACTGTCGAGGTCCGCGTGTGCGACTATCGCGACCTCTCGAAAGAGGCGGAAAAATACGACGCAGCCGTCAGTGTCGGGATGGCGGAACATGTCGGTCGCGAGCAACTGCCGAATTATTTCGCGATCGCCCGCTCGCTCCTCAGACCGCGGGGCGTGTTTCTGAACCATGCCATTGGCGAGGGAGTGATCCCGCGCCCCGATAACACCGCCGGGTCTTTCATCGACCGTTATGTTTTCCCTGATGGCGATATCCCGCCCCTCCCCATCATGCTCGGCGCGGCCGAGTCGGCCGGATTCGAAATTCGCGACGTGGAAAATTTGCGGGAGCATTACGCGCTCACCTTGCGTCATTGGTTGCGGCGGCTCGAGGCGCGCCGGGACGAAGCACTCGCCTTTGTCTCGGAAGAAACCTATCGCATCTGGCGTCTTTATCTGGCTGGTTCGGCGCACGGTTTCCGGCGTGGTCGCCTCGCTGTTTATCAAACTCTTCTCACGAACCTCGATGAATCCGGCAGCGGGAATCTGCCGCTAACACGCAGGGACTGGTATGCATGAGAGCGAAAGCCAGCCTTAAGTTTAAGGCTGCGATTTATTCTGGCTAGAACCCAATCCGCCTCACAAATAGGCGTTGTCATTCTTCGCCAGCTAGGCGGCTCGTTGGCCTAACGAATCGCTCTTCTGCCGCAATGCCAGCACGCCATGATTGATCGACCTGCCAACCCGCCGCCCGGTTCGCTGGCCACCTTCTCCCCGGCTTACTTCGCGCTCGTCATGGCGACCGGCATCGTCTCGATCGCTTCCGGATTTCTCGGCTTCTCGCTCATCGCCCGCGTGCTTTTTGCGATCAATCTCGTCGCTTATGTCATCATCTGGGGTCTGCAACTGGGCCGCCTCTTTCGTTATCCCCGACGCATGCTCGCCGACCTTGCCAGTCACGACCGCGGAGCCGGCTTCCTGACTGTCGTCGCGGCGACCGCGATGGTAGGCAGCGAATTTCATCTCAGGCTTAGGGCGGACTCGGTCGCCCTCGCGCTCTGGTTCTTCGCGATCGGTCTTTGGGTCGTTCTCCTCAATGCGTGGTTCGCCGCCGCCGTGATGGTCGATCCCAAGCCGGCTCTTGATCGCGGGATCGATGGCAGTTGGTTTCTCCTCACCGTCTCGACCCAATCGATCGCCGTCCTCGGCACCTACGTCGCGAATCAGTTTCCAGTTCCTGAGCAAGTCATCTTCGTTTGCCTCGCCTTCTACATGCTCGGCGCGATGTTCTATCTTTGGATTATCGGCCTGGTCCTCCTTCGCTGGCTTTTTTTCCCGATGGAACGCAAGGACGCCCTCAGCCCAAACTACTGGATCAACAGCGGCGCGATGGCGATCACAACCCTCGCGGGCGCGCGCCTGATCGCGACGACGAGCCCTCATGTCGCGTCGCTCGCCCACTTTCTGACCGCGTTCAATCTGCTCTTCTGGGTGACGGCCAGCTGGTGGATCCCGCTTTTGTTTCTCGTCAATGCCTGGCGCTTGTTCGTCGAACGCTTCCCATTGCGCTATGAACCCGGCTACTGGTCGATGGTCTTCCCCCTCGGAATGTATGCCGCCTCCACCTGGGCCTACGCGCAATCCGCGGACATGCCTTTTCTAGAGCCGATTGCACGCGGCGGCATTTTCGTCGCCTGGGCGGCATGGGCGCTCACCACCTTCGGCATGCTCAAAGCATTTCTGAGATGGATGCGGTGGCCCGACATCACGCGCAGGTGATGCTGCTTCATTCCGTGAAGGACGATACGTAGTGAAAAGTTATCAGTCTGATCCAATAACAGTCTTAAGTGATTCAGACGGACGACCGTAAACTGAGCAATCACCAACGCACTGACATGAACAATCCAATCTCTTTATCCCCGCTACCGATCGAAGTTCCGGCAACACCCTCATTACAAAATCATGGGAAACGCCCGCCCTCGAGCAGATTTGTGAGAGCGACAATGAAAGCGGCGGCGAATGGTCGAAGTGGATTGCACGAGCTCAGCAGGACTGCGCTAACCGTTCGTGAAATGGATTCCTATTTCATCAGGCATCCGGGCAGTCCATCGGCGGTCAGACGTCCCCATTTGTATCTTGCTGGCGCCACCTTTGTCGCGCTGCTGGGTTCGAATGTAGAAGAAGGAATCGTTGGATTGGGGATGACGATTGAAGCCGCCTTCCGGGCCTTCGATTTCCAATATCTAAAAGAACTCCGACCGCCCGATACCAAACACCAGATTGCTGAACCTGTGCCCCTTGACCGGACATCCCGCTTTGGATCCCCCCAGCAATGCCGGCGGCGAGCCGAATTGTGATGCAGCCACACGGGTCAGGAGGGGGAACGTCTATGAACCACGCAACTAAAAACAAAGGAGACTACTTATAATATGAGAGGCATTCAAATAGACCTGGCACAGCCTTTCGAAGAAGTTTTGGCAACAGTGCTTTCGCTGCCGGCGGGCTGTAGCGACCCAGGTGGCAATCCCCTGGAGAACGACGTCGAGCTCAAGCGAGCAATCCGTGGCCTGCACGATGCCGCCAACGGTCGCCAGGTGGAAACGAAAAGCAGCCGCGTTGCAAGCGCGCCGCCTATTGGCGCTTTTCTAAATAAGAAACCCTTTCACGTTGCAACGCAGGTTGACTTCCTCATCGCCGCAGCAGCGCGGCTCATCTGCGGTCCACTACGCTCTGATGTTGGAATGCGGACCGCAAAGAATTCCGATGAAACACCCGCGCTGCACCGGCGCTACGCGAGCGCACCCTCGAGGCAAGCCGCCGGGCTCCGGGCACAACGCGTTTCTTCATCAGTTCCAGCGACTAAGATGTTCCTCACAATCAAATGATTGCCACACAGCCATGACTAAGCGACCATTCACCCCTCAGTGTCGGCGATTTCTTAGGTCAATTCGTGCGCAAGACTTAGTGAGCCGATGACCGAGAGTAACGCTACTCCGACGGGTCTTCACTGGCCGGCTTCTCCAGGCGATCAACACCAAGTGTCCACGAGGGCGGGTCGCTCGCCGGGAATGTCCCCATCAGGTTCTGATCGATCTCAGCTTCACTGATCTCGTTGGCATCCGTTCGCGCTGCGCTTTGCTCGGGCCGTGCTTTGTCTTTCGGCATATAACGAAATACTATTGTTGCGATTGAATAAGAGCCTTAGCCAATGGCCAAGTCCAGACGAGTTTTAACGGCATGAACAAACGTCGCTCAATTCAATTAAGACAAATCCCGATACTTGATCTCCTCCTTCTCAGCTTCGGCTTGATCATACCGGTTGCGGTCATCACTGGCGCTCTTGCTAGTCGTCTTGGCAGACGTCGTCGCCGCCGCTCCGAACCTGCCGGTGAGGCCTGCAACTTGGCCGCCAATCGATCACAAAATCGAATTTCGAACGATCCTGGCACATTCAAGGGAATCTTGGTCAACTATCCAGGGCCAGTCCGGCGAGTTGATCCTGTCTTTCCGATTTCATTCTGGCCAGCGTCCATCGTCGACGTCGCCAGCGACTTGAGCCGGAAAGGCGCATGCAATGAGAACTGACACAGACTCAAGTCGGCAGGCTGAAATTCTCCCATTCGGAATCGTGCAATAGGAATTCCGCTCGCATTTAACACGTTGGTGTACGTTGCGACGAATTGCACGTTATCTTCATCCGGCCGTTTGCGGAAAATACGGTATCCGTGCACGTAGGCGGGCTGTTCGTCGATCGGCCCAGGAATTACTTCGCTCGACGTCGCCTGCGATTGTAGCATCTCGGCGATTCTGTTGGTGCTCGATCCGAGTCTCATCGCGGGAAGCAATTGCCCGAGCGGATGATTGGCAGCAGTCCAGTCGAATGGCTCCGCTTCAATCGGCGAGCCCTTCTGCACGAAGCACAAGCATTCCGCGCACGTCCAGAAAGGCGTAATGCGTCAGTGGAAATTCGATCAAAGTAGCTGGCGAAGGCCAGCGAGTATCGCCATAGAAGTGCCACTCAGTTCCGGGCATTCGAGTTGCGAGATTCGCTGCGAAAGCCTACTCCGGTGCAAAAAATCGAGATGATCACATCCCATTAACAGCCCACAAGGCGGGTCAGATAGCGACGCCAGTAAGGGAAATCTTTTTTGTCTGAAATGGCGGGGAATTGGACGTGCAATTCTGAAGTCTAAACTGTGTCCACAACGTTCGCCACGCGTGTGAAGGTGCTTGGCTGAGTGCCACCGCATAATTTGTGCGCGATGCCGGCTCGCCACGCTGTAATTTTCCTTCAGGGTTGCGTTTTTCACCGACAATGGCGCACGCAAAGCGCTACCGACGGCTAACGTATCCAGGCCCGCGACCTGCTTTCGGAGAAAGAATGATTATTTGGGCGTCTCTGCTCGTCGAGACCGCGCTACTCGCCGGCGTTATCTTCGCCGTTCTCGGCCTAATCCATTGGAGGGACCGAAAGAAGCGCCTCCCGTTCACTCAAAGGATTTTACGGCCAGCGGGCGAATCATTGCGGCTTCGTCTCATCGAACTCGATGAGAAGATCAACGATCGTCTCGATCAGTTGATGTTGTCCGCATATTCACCATTGCTGATGGCGGGCCTCGTTGCGATCCAAGGAATCCGAGTCACGCGCGGAAGCGGGTTCTTCGCCGAGGCCGGTTCCTGGATGCTGACCGGAAAAACCAAGTTGGGCGATGCCGCGATCAGAACCAGGACAAGAGTGCGGACCGCGCGAACCACGATAACCAAGTAACATGAGGCCAGGCACGGAGACGAGTGTTATTGCACGTGGGACCAGGCGTGGCCGCGCGGCTCTAGAGCCGTCGGTCAGTCGCGATCGTGCCGCAGAGCTAAGAATATCCGCGCGCAAATCTCGCGAACCATGTCGATCTTTGCCCCGTTGCCGACGCTGGCGAAACAACTCCGCCCCCGTTGGAGCGTCTCTTTACTTATGGCCATGAGTGACACCGCAGCAGTGGCGCATTGTTCGCTCTGCCCCCCCCGGTACGGAGCGTCTGGGGGCCACCGATTGACGGCTGTTAACGATCGGCGGAATAGCTAACGAATGCGGATTTCAGCATCGATCTAATGGATCCAGCGTCTTGCACATATCAGAAAGCTGCTCGCACGATCAGTGGAGACTAGTCCAGAAGCGGCGCTCCTGCTGCGCTCAAGAGCAAATCCGGCATAACTCGCTTCGCTCGGCCTTCGGCATTTATTCCGTTTTCCTCTTGATCTCCGCTCCGCGTTCTGCGGGGAGGTGGGTATGGCTTTTCGTTCCGAAAAGCGGTTGTCTTCTGACCCGGGTAGGTCGGACTATTAACGGTCGTTACACCTATTCATTGAGATCCCGTTGCCGGACGCTGTTCGTAACCGAATCCGTTGATTCATTTGCATGACAAAACATGACAAATTTTTGCGCTAACCTTGCGTAACGTTGCAAACGGACGCCTTCGATCGATCGCCTTCTAATGCTTATCATTGCCCACTTTACGCAAATTCACGCAATCTCGAACACGATTTCAAAAAGGTTCGAATCCCTCCCTCACCGAGCTCCTGCGAGGCGAGTCGAGAAGATCCTCGATTGCCTAGCGCGCCCTAATATCGCTCGAGCGCGATAATGTCTTCGAAACGCTGGCGTTCGCGGATGATCTTGAACTGGTCTCCCTCGACCAGGATTTCCGGCGGCAGGCTGCGCGTGTTGTAGTTCGATGACATGGCCGCGCCGTAGGCGCCGGCATCGAGGATCGCTATCAGGTCGCCCGATTCCAAGCTGGGAAGTCTTCGATTGGTCCCGAAGATGTCGGATGATTCACAGACCGGCCCGACAATATCGTAGGATTCGGCGGTCTCCCCGTGCCGCACAGGTATGATTTCGTGGTAGGCGCCGTAAATCGCGGGACGGGCCAGATCGTTCATGCCCGCGTCCAGCACGACGAAGCTCTTGCCCTCGGCATGCTTGACGAACTGGACTTGCGCGATGAGCGCTCCGGCCGAGGCGGCGATGGAGCGGCCTGGTTCAAGGAACAGTCGCAGGCCCAGCGGTCTCACATATTCCATGACTGCCTCGGCGTAATCCGAAATGCCCAGAGCAACCTCATCCCGGTATCTGATTCCCAGGCCCCCGCCGAGATCGACGCGGCGCAGGCGAAAGCCATCGGCGACTAACTGTCTGGCTAACTCTGTTACCTTGGCGAAGGCAGCCTTGAATGGTGCCAGCTCAGTAATCTGACTCCCAATGTGACAGGCTACTCCTTCAACCTCCAGGTAAGACAAGTTGCGCGCCTCTTGATAAGTCGCCCAAACCTCGGGCCAGGGAATGCCAAACTTGTCTGCCTTGCGGCCAGTAGAAATTTTCTCGTGCGTGCCCGCATCCACATCCGGGTTTACCCGCACCGAAATCTTTGCCTTAACATTTCTGGCAGCGGCAATCTCATTGACGATCGCCACCTCCTCCCGCGACTCAACGTTTAGCTGACCAATCCCAGACTCGAGCGCAAAGGCGATCTCTTCCATCGTTTTGCCGACGCCCGAAAAGATAATTTTTTCCGTGGCGATTCCCGCCAGCAGGGACCGCCGGATTTCGCCAGCGGAAACCGTGTCCGCGCCTGCGCCCTCGGCTCCGAGCAATTTCAGAATGGCAATGTTGGAGCAGGCTTTGACCGCAAAACAGATTGTCGCCTCGGCGTCGCAAAAGACGCGTTGATAGGCGCCGAAGTTCTCACGCAATTGTCGCGCGGAGTAGAGATAGCACGGCGTGCCGGCCCGGGCGGTGATCTCCGCAACAGCAACTCCATCGCACACGAGTTCGTTGTTTTGATAGCTAAATGACATCCATGGAAACTCCGTGTGTTTGCAGAGCCGGGCGCAGACGTCACGCTACCAAACGGAGCGCCCATAACCGCTCAAAAGCGAAGTTCGTTAGGGCGCCGCTTTGTCCGCTTCCACGTCGATCGAGACCACGACTTCCCCGCCGACGGCAGCGACGCCTTCGATCATCTGACTCCAGTTCAAGCCGTAATCCTTGCGCTGGATCGGATCGGGGCTGACTTGCCAGCCGCTGATCGCTTTCCCGCCCATCCCCTGGCCTTTGCCGAGGAATTTCACGTGCAGAGTGAGCTGTTTCGTCACGCCGTGCATCGCCAAGTCGCCGGTGATGTCGCCGCTATCGGGGCCGGTCTGTTTCACGCTCGTGCTCTTGAATGTGATCGTGGGGTACTTCGCGACATCGAAGAAATCGTCGCTGCGTAGATCCGCGTCGCGCTTCTCGTTTCTCGTGTCGATGCTGGCGGCGTCGATCGTGGCGATAACGGAGGATTTCTCTGGATGATCGGGATCGACGTGGATCGTGCCCTCGAATTTCCGGAAGCTGCCATCCACGTAACTGAAGAAGTGGTGCACCTTGAAATTGATCGAGGAATGGACGGGATCAATTTTATAGGTGTCGTTGGCGCGGGCGGTCAGGCTGAGGCCGCAAAGAGCGGCGACGATGATCAGCGAAAAGCATTTTTTCATGGCGCCGGGACGGTAACGATAAGCGGGGCGTTGGCCAGAAGTTTTCGCCGGGGCGAGATCAGACCAGCGCCTTGAGCAGCGCCGCGCGTCCGCGCGGCAGTCGACCGAAGAGAGCGCCAAGCGCCACGGCTGGATCGCTTCTCAGTGTCGCGGCGTCGTGCACTCCGGCGAGACGGGCCAGCTCCGCCTCGAAATGGCGCACCGCGCGGAGGGTCGCATCCTGCGCATCGAGAAAGCCGAACGCGCGTTGCAACAAACGAAAAAGCTCGGGTGCGGGATGCTCCGGTTCCGTGCTGATCTCGATCAATTCGACAAAATAGGAGGCCGTCTGCGTCCGCAGATAGTTTTCTCGAATCCCGCCAAACGGGTTGCGCAAGACCGCCTCGGTCAGGGTGTGCAGATTTGATTTTCGACTGCGGTTGATCTGAATCTCCGCTTCGAAAAACAAATCGAGCCGGCCGGCAAAAACGCTTTTCGGCCGGCGCGCTCCCTTTGCCACGGTATCGATGTTGCCCAGCGACTCGGTGCACCACGAGATGATCAGGCTCGTGTCGCTCAGCTTGCGTTTGCGGAGCAGGATCGCGTTCGTTGTCTGCGTCATCTGGCTCCACCTCTTAACCCCAAATCAGACGCAGCGGAAGAGGACAGGCGCGGGAGATTCAGTCCGGTTGCGCGGAGAGGCTCGGGCGAATTTGCTGGACGGAAACTTGACGCCAACAATAAAATGACAACATGAACACTTCTCCATTAAACGTGAAGGAACTGACCCGCGCGTTCGTTTTGGAATACGCGGCCGGACGCGGCGTCACCGAACTGAAGGATGATGAACCCCTCCTGACGACCCAGTTGATCGATTCACTCGGCTCATTCAGGATGATCGCTTTTCTCGAGGAAACTTTTCCTCTTACGATTGAGGACACTGACATGGTCCCGGAAAACTTTGAAACTCTCAACGCGGTCGAGATTTTCGTCGCCGGCAAGCTGGGAACGACGAATGGCGAGACGGAACAACCGGCCGAGCCGGCACTGGCGACGGCGGGTTGAGGACGCTCCGCGCCGATTCGGGCGAATTTGAGAATGACCGCCTCAGCGACTTTCGGTTGCCAGGGCGGGAGCGGAAGGCTCGGAGACGCGGTTTTCGTCGGGCGGTAGCATGGCCTTAAGTAACCTCATCTTACATTGCGCCGGATAGCGGCTAATGACCTTTGAAAATTCCTTCAACAAATGAGAACCGATGACCTGCATATCGGGCGAGTTACCGAGGTATTGTCGCGGGACCGGCGTCCCGAAATGAATCGTGAACTGCCACGAAGTGTCTTCCGTGATCAGGCAGGGAATCAAATCAGCCCCGGTCATCGCGGCCAGCCGGATCGCCCCGGTCGCCATCCGAAAAATGCGATCGTCAAACGGAATCCGGAATGTGATGCCGCGATCCGGATCCAACATCACGAGCAAGCGCCGGCCTGGCCCGAGAATTTTGCGAACGTGGGCGAAGCGAGGCATTGGAGTCAGGTCCTGCGCGGAAATAAAGACGGGCACGTCGGTCGGAGGGCTCAAGGCGTACTGGTAACTGGTGAGGCTCTTCAAAGCGTCAGGCGCGGCCGCGCGAACGCTGGTGGCGACGATCCCGTAGGCGCGCAACCAATAGGGCATGATCTCGAACGGCCCGAAGTGCAACGAAGCCAGGACCACGCCTCGGTCTCCCTCCCGTGTTCCGATCAACTCACGGCCACCGTCAAGGCGGCATCGGCCGAGCCAGCGCTTTTCGCTCAGGCGATCGGGCCACATGTAAAAGAGTTGCGAATGGTAGAGACCAAGACTCTGCCGGAGCACGAAGCGCCAGCGGTTGGGTCGCCATGACTGCGGAAAATTACGCCAGTGAGTCAGAGGTTTGCGTTGCCGAACCTGCAGCAAATCCCAGGCGGCGGCGAGCGGCCAGAGCAAAAGGCTCAGCACCTTTGTCGGCAAAAGATGCTCGGACAGGCGCACAAAATAAAAGCTACCCCAGGCGACTCCTAGCCTTAGCCGCAAGACCAGTCTTTTTGCCACCGAAGCTAACATATGAACGTTCTTCTCATCGGGTGGTTCCTGCTCCAACCATCCATCTGGAGCGTAAAACATCCTGGACCGGGCCGATCGACCGATTCCAGACTTATCCACTCCCAAAATCGCAAGTCATGTCGAGCGCGGTCAAGACAAATTCTTTGCGCGGACGGAGTCTGTCGCAAAGGTCTTGCCAGGTCCGAGCTTCGCAAAATAGCCTTGGGATTTTAGAATCGATCTGATGAAGGAACCGGTTGGAATCCTGTCTGTCGCTTGCCAATTGCCGGCCCAGAAACGGACGGTCGAAGAGCTTTTTCAGGAAGAAGGCCTTGTCCTGAGCGGCGAGATCGCGGCCCGCCTTGGAATCGCTCAAGTTCCCATTCGAAACGGCGAAACTGCCTCGAACATGGCGGTGGCGGCAGGGCGCGAAGCCTTGCAAAAGGCGGGGGTCGAACCCCTCAAGGTCGACGTGGTCGTCGAGTATTCCATCCTGCCGCAGGAATATCTGGTGCCGGTCTGGAATATGAGCAACAAGGTGCAGGCCGAGGTGGGGGCGACCAAGTCCTTTGTCGTGGGTTTTAGCGGTGGTGGGTCGAGCAACTTCATGGTCGCGCTCAGCTCGGCCGCAGCCATGCTGTCGGAAAATGAAGCCATGAAGACGGCGCTTCTCGTGACTGGCGACACCACCATCCCGGGCAACCGCGTTCTTAACCCGACTGATCCCGTCACCGTGATGGGAGATGGAGCGAGCGCCGTGGTTCTGCAACGCAACGTTCCTGGGAATGTCGTGATCGATACGGAGTTATGGTCGGACGGTAACAATCACGATATTTGTTACATTCCAGCCGGATCGCTCATTCACCCCGACGACATCAACCTCTATCGAATGACTCTGGACAAGGCGCGCTACGATGCCTTTCCCCGGGCGGCAACGCTGCGCCGCATGAGTGACAGGCTATTGAAACGCGCCGGGCTAAAGTTGTCGGACGTGGCCTGCGTGCTTTGCTCGAATATCTCAGCGCAGGACGAGGCGGCGATCCAGGAGGCTTTTGAAGGTAAAGTCTCCCCGCTCTGCGCGGCGAATCGCGCCGCCTACGGGCACCTGCAGGCGACGGATTTTCCGCTGAACTATCTTTCGTTAGTCGAGACCGAAAGTGTCAAACAAGGAGACTATGTGTTGGGCGTTTCACATGGCATGGGTGCGACCGTGGCCGTGAGCCTGCTTCGTCGATAAGTTATCGGGAAAGCACAAAGAAGTTATGAACGCGAACATCGGCATCCTGGAAGCCAACTACTACTTGCCTCCAACCAAAAAGACCCTGCAGCAGGTCTTTGAGGATGAAGAGAAGTCTACCGAAACCTTCGCCGCCAATGTCGACTTTCAAAAGGACATCGGGATTGAGGCCTTGCATGTGGCGATGAATGAGACGGCGGCCGATCTCGCGATCAATGCCGCAAAGCTCACCATGGCTAAGTCGGGTATTGATCCGCAGGAGATCGACTTGATCATCGACTTCACCAGCATTCCCGAGGATTACGTCGCGCCCACCTGGTCGGCTGCCGGACAGGTGCAGAAGGAGATCGGCGCGACCCGCGCCTTCACCACGGCGATCAACACCGGTGGCTGTGCCAGCTATCAGACGACCTTGAAAGTGGCGTGCTCACTGATGTCGGCCAACGACCGCTTTAATACCGCATTACTCGTGGCGGGTGACAAGACCCCTGAGTTTAATCACAACTACTTTCCAATCACGGTAGTGTCAGACGGCGGCAGCGCGGTGATTTTGAAGAAGAATATGACCACACGCCGGATTCTTGGTGTAGAGGTGGCGACGGTCGGGAGGCTGCACGACATGTGGGTGATTCCAGGCATTCACAACCGGAAGCCCGAAGACATCGGCGGTAAGTATCCGCGCTGGCTCCATGTCTGCGGCGATATCCAAAGGTTTAATAAGGAACTGATCCCGATAAACCTATTCATGTTCCGCAAGGTCATACTTGGTGTGCTGAAGCAGGTCGGCAAAAAAATGGAGGACGTCTCTTTCTTCGTCTATCCCACGTTTTCCGCCTGGGATCTGAAAGCGTTCTGCGAGGCTTTTAGAGTGCCGCCAGAGAAACTCACGATGGGCGGCCTGCACCATGGTCATTTGCAGGAAACCGATATGGTGGTCGGCTACGTGGATGCGATCGAGGCTGGGAGAATTAAGGATGGCGATCTGGTCCTGCTCGCGACCAACGGCGCTGGGTTTTCCTGGGGAGCGTCTCTGGTGCAACACTAATAGCTAAAGGAGTGAAGGCATGATAATGCAGGAATCGAAACACGACTTTGATGTGGCCATTCTTGGCAATGGCTTCTCCGGCTCCTTGCTCGCCACCATCCTGGGGAAGCGAGGGGTCAGCGTGGTTTTGATTGACGCCGACCAGCATCCCCGCTTCGCGATCGGTGAATCCACCATCCCGCACACCTCTCTCCTGATTTCGGTTCTGGCCGAGAAATATGATCTCCCTGAGCTGGACGATCTGGTTGACGCCAAAGGCCTTGCTGACCACGTCTGCACCACTTGCGGGATCAAACGCCACTTCGGCTACGTCTATCATCGGCCCGGCCAGGCCTACGACCCGAAAGAAGGTCTGCAATTCGGGACCAGTGCCCGTGATGAGAACCACTGGTTTCGCCAGGATATCGACGCTTACCTGCATAACCTGGCCGTCCACTATGGCGCAGTGCCTCGCCAGAAAACCAGAGTCACGGACATTGAGATCGATCAAGAGGGCGTAAGGCTCCAGACAGCAGCGGGGGAAAGAATTCGCGCCCGCTATCTGGTCGACGGAACGGGATATAAGAGTATCATCGCCGATCGTTTTGGCCTGCGTGAGAATCCTACGCGCCTGAAACATCATTCGCGCACCTTGTTTACCCATATGGTGGATGTGCCGCCCTTTGATGACGCTCATAACCCGCTGCCAATCTCCTACCACAAAGGCACACTTCACCATTGTTTCGAGCGCGGCTGGTTCTGGGTCATCCCCTTTAACAATAATCCCCTTTCTACTAACCCACTCATTAGTGTTGGTTTAACGGTCGATCCACGGCGCTATCCAAAGCCCGATGTGCCTGCGGAGCAGGAGTTCAACAAATTCCTCAAGCTTTATCCAAGCGTGGCGGAGCAATTTAAGGACGGGAAAGCAGTTCGGCCCTGGGTTTCCACGGATCGCCTGCAGTATTCCTCTAAACAAACCACCGGTCACCGCTACTGCCTCATGTCGCACGCCTCCGGGTTTGTGGACCCACTTTTCTCGCGCGGCATGTTCAATACGGTCGAGATTATTTATGCGCTGCTCGATCCGTTACTCGAAGCACTGAAGACCGATAACTTCGACGAAGAGGCCTTCCGGCACGTTGATCAACAACAACAGAAAGTCCTCGACTATAACGACGACCTGGTGAACGGCTCTTTTATTTCGTGGACCGACTTTGATCTCTGGAACGCCTGGCTCCGTGTCTTCGGCCTGGGTACCTTCCTGGCGGAATTTCACCTTATGAATGGGATGAGCGACTACACGCGCACTGGTGATCCCGCCTGCCTGAAAGGCACAACCAAGAATCCGATTTTTTGCGATTTCGAAGATCCCGATTACGCCGCCTTCTTCAGATATGCCGTCGAGGCAATCGAAGCCGTCGAAGTCGGGCGCCTTGGCGCGAAGGATGCCGCCAAACGAATTTTCGACCTTGCCGATAGCTACGCTTTCCCGGTTCCGATTCGGAAAGACGCTCTGGTCCGCGCGCGCTGGATGAAGGAAGAGGATCAGCTCACGGAACGAGACCTGGGCTTTGTCCGCCGCGGCTTCCGCTGGGCGCTGACTACGCCGCTAACCCGTGATGTGGTCTCAAGCTCGGAGACCTTCTTCCGCTGGTGCGCTCACCGGCCCGATCCCCATCTCGTTGGACCTGGAGCGAGCCCCGAACCTGCGAAGCAGTCGTAACACACCTTTCCGGACGCCGGGCCGGTTCGGCCCGGCAGGAGTTGTGTGAGCGGCTTTGACCGATGACGGTGAAGGAAATGAAAGCACTGCAATTCGGCACTTACGGGCCGCCTGACGTCTTGATTATCAAGGAGATTCCCAAGCCGGAGCCAGGCAAGGGAGAGGTGCTGATTCAAATCAAAGCGAGTGCGATCAATCCGAGCGACGTAAAGAATGTGGCCGGACATTTCAATTCACCTTTGCCCCGGGTTCCAGGTCGAGACTATGCCGGCGTGGTAGTCGCCGGCGATGCCGAAAAAGGCCTGGAAGTGTGGGGCAGCGGCGCGGGGTTCGGTGTGCCTCGCGATGGCGCTCACGCCGAATACGTCGTCGTGCCTTCAGACTGGATCGCGCCCAAGCCTCCAGAATTATCAATGGAGCAAGCTGCAGCAATAGGAGTTCCCTATCTCACGGCGTGGACCACATTGCTCGTAGCTGGCAACCTTCAAGCCGGAGAAACAGTCCTCATTATTGGCGTTTCCGGTGCGGTGGGCCGCGCCGCCACACAAATCGCGCACTGGAAGAAGGCGCGTGTGATTGGTGCGGCCACCAACTCAAATAACCCATCCAACGCAGACGTCATTATCAACACCGCGTCGGTTGATCTTGAACAGGAGGTTCACGCGTTAACCAACGGGAAGGGTGCCGACCTCGTGCTCGATGCCGTGGGCGGTTCAATGTTCGAACCCGCTTTGAAGTCGCTTCGTTACGGTGGACGTCAGATCGCCATCAGCAGCACAAAGGATCGGAGAGTTAGTTTCGATCTCGTTGATTTTTACCACAATGGTTCGCGCCTGATCGGTATGAATACCATGAAGCTGACAGGGGCGGAGATCGCAACAGTGATGAATGAGCTTCGGACCGGATTTCAGGAAGGTTATTTGCAGGCACCGGGAACTAAAACATGGCCACTCGAACGCGCCGTTGAGGCATACCAAGCAGTGGAAAGAGGTGGCCTGCCCAGTCGGCAAATCTTGCAGATGACGCCCTCTGTCTCTCTCACTCCGCAGTATGAAAAATAAATTCCAGTCTGTGAAAAGCAGCTTGCCCCTGACGGCACCGGTAGCCTATTTTTCGCCAGCGAGGAGGGCGGATGTCCAATCGGAGCGAGAGTAACGACAAGCCTGAAGTAGGGAAGCCCGGTGAATTCGGGGAGCGTGCGGAGAAGCCGCTGGCAACTTCACCCGACTCAAAGG
>JBOHXL010000071.1:0-1893 GCA_050736975.1 Chthoniobacterales bacterium
CCTTCGTAGAGTGCGCCTTCGTCGCGGCCATCCACATCAGGCACCGGAGCTGCCGCCGCTTCCGCGGCGGGCAAGAGTGAAAACCCCGCCGAGGCTAGCCCAAGCTTCATCGCATATCTACGGCTGAGGCCGCCGAGATCAGATGAGTGCTCGTCCATATTTGCCCTCCTTACTGAAATTACCGCGCTAGAAGATCAGTTTTAGCGAGAAGTGAAATTCGCGCGGATCGGTTGAGGTAGTGGAGATTACTTCGGCGGTTGCGAGCGGCTTCTCCACGAGGTCGCCTGCGGTTCCCGTTCGGGCTCCCGACGATCATGCTGTTGTGGGTATACCACGGCTCGCGCCTGGGAGGTGGAGAGATTTGCGCTGGTAACGTAGCTATACCGCTTGTCCGCAGTTCAAGGCAGCTTCGCCGACAAGGCCCTCAACGGGCGTAGAATCACCCCATACAGCTCTTGCAACAAAATGGATGGTTCCTTCCCGGTTGTTTGCCTGACTGCATCAAACGAAGATTCTCTGCAGCTCGTTCGAGCCGCGTTGGGAAAAGCCGCTGAACGCGATTCGGTTGTTGCCTTGCGCAACTACGGATTAGGTCTTGGGCTCGTTTGGCTCTGCAGAGTTGGTTTCACCCACGTCGTTGAACCCATTTGTAACGCCATCCACCAAATTCTTGCTCAGCAGTGCAGTTGGCTGAAGAAAATCTCGCAAAGGGCGAAGCGAGATCGGAGCTTCGAGAAGATCGATTTGACGCCGGCGCGCCAAAACAGCTTCTCGAATCGACACGGCCTCGAACCGGAATCCTTGTCCCGGACGCAACTGGGCCAGACGGCCCAGGTCAGCGCCAATTACGGTCGCGATCTTGGGATAACCACCCGTAGGCGGCCGGTCCGCCATCAACACAATCGGCCGCCCGTCCCCGGGAATTTGAATTGAGCCTGCTGCAGTGCCATCGGAAACAATGTTGAAATCAGTGGCATGCCTAAGTGGGGGGCCTTGCAGCAGATAGGCCATGCGGTCGGTTCGGTTTGAAACTCGCCAAGTCGTGTTGAAAAAAGCAGCGATCTCTCCGGCGTCGAAATAATCATCTTGTGGGCCGAGGACGACCCGAACATCTTTTTGAGGCACTTCGCTGCGCGAAACAATAATTGCGGCCGAGCGCTGCGGCGGCGCTTCGGAGGAAATGACACGAATGGCATCCCCTGCGTGAAGCCCATTTCCCCCAATCGATGAACGGGTATGCATCGAAACCGATCCAAGGGTTGGCTGCAGTTCGAAGCGCCCGGCAATGCCAACGTAGCACCATGCTCCGCTAGAACCTGCTCTGAGCGCAAATTTCTGACCGGCGTGCATGCGCACAAGGCATTCCGGCGGCAGCTTTTTGTCATCGAGCCGAATGTCGAAGGATCCTCCGGCAACCGATAGCGTGACGGGCATTCCTTCCACCGCAAGCTCGGCTCCTCCGAGCGATACTTCGATCACTGCGGAATCGAGTGCAACCCCGGCCGCACGATTTACGGTCGCGTGCGAAAATCTGTCCATCGGCCCCGATTCGGTCACCCCGAAGCGGAGAAATCCACGACGACCGCCGTCCTGAATGGTTACTCCAGGCCCTGCGGCAAGCACGCGGAGAACACCGCTATTCATCGTTCTGGCTCGCAGTTCGCAATCACATCGCCGGAAGCTGCCCGTTTTTCAAGCGCTTCGAATTCCTTTTCATCGATTGGCGAGAACCGCACCAGGTCTCCCACTTCCATCAGGAAGGTTGCCGTTCGCGACGCCGAAAACATGCGCACCGGCGTGCGGCCGATCACCCACCATCCGGTGGGCATGGAAAACGTGCTGATGAGAGAGAGACCCCCAGCCATAAGGATCGCATTCGGCGCGTGCGGAGAG
>JBOHXL010000072.1:0-31870 GCA_050736975.1 Chthoniobacterales bacterium
GAACCGGGGTGGTCGCGGCCGTTGCGACCACGATCACGTCCGCGCCGCGCACCGCTTCCTCGGCCGAAGCCGCAACCACGATTCCGAATTCTTTCGCGAACTTGTGCGCCTGACTCGGACTCCAGACGCGGACTTCGCGAAATTGCCTGACGATCTTGAGCGCCTCGAGATGGCTCCGGGCCTGCACGCCGGAGCCAAGAATGGCGAGAACCGAAACGTGTGCACGGGCGAGCAGATCGGTCGCGACGGCAGAGACCGCGGCCGTGCGCATCTCGGTAATGAGTCGGCCGTCCATCGTGACGAGCGGCTCGCCGGTGTGCGGACGGAAGAGGACGATCATGGCATGATGGGTCGGTAGCCCGCGATTGTTCGGATAATAAGTCACCAGCTTGGCGCCGAGCGCGCCGCCATAAGCGGGCATTACTCCGAAGAAGCCGCTATGCTCCGCGACCGGTACAATCTGCCGTAGCGGTTGCTGCACGTGGCCGGCGGAAAGATCACGCAACGCGCCTCTCATCGCCGGGATCAGTTCCTCCATCCGCAAGAGGGAGCGGACTTCCCTTTCGTCGAGATACATGTTGGGGACAGGTTAAATGGTTAAAATTGTTACAACGTTAAACAGGATGTGGCTCAACCGAATTTTAACATTTTAACCTCTTTAACGTTTCACCTCTCCCAATCAATCAACTCGCAAAATTTCTTCAGGTCGACATTTCCGCCCGAGACGATGCAGACGATCGGGCCTTTCCCGGCCTTTCCACTTAAAGCCGCGGCCAGCGGCAGGGCGCCGGCCCCTTCGGCGATGATGCGCGTCTTTTCCGCCATCATCCGGATCGCTTGGCGCGTTTCTTCCAGACTAACGACTAACGAGTCGTCTACGACCGGCTTCATTCGCTCCCACATCCGGGGAAATACGCTCTGACCTCCGGCGCCATCGACAAAGGAAGATTTCCAATCCTTGAATTCCTGGGGCGATCCCGCGGCGAAAGAGAGCGCCATCGGCGCGGCGGTTTCCGGTTCGACTCCGATGATTCGAATCTCCGGGCGGAGCGCTTTCAGCGCGCTCCCGAGACCGGTAATCAGTCCGCCGCCGCCGATGCTCGCAATGACCGCTGCCGTCCCGGGCGCGTCTTCCAGAATTTCGAGTCCCATGGTTCCATGGCCGGCGATGAAATTATCGTCGTCAAACGGGTGGATGAACGTTCCTTCCGCTCCGGGATAGGCGCGGTCGTTGAGGGCGCGCCACGCGACTTCGTACGGGACGGGAATCAATTTCGCGCCGAGGGCGCGCATCCGTTCGACTTTCGCCGCCGGCGCGGTCTCGATCACGACGACGCTGCATGGCACGCCGGCTTGCCGCGCGGCGTAGGCCACACCCTGGCCGGCGTTGCCGGCGCTGATCGTCCAGACTCCGGCCTGACGCTCTGGCTCCGATAACATCGCGACGGCGTTGGCTGCGCCGCGCAATTTATAGGCGTTGATCGGCTGAAGGTTTTCCAGTTTCAACCGGATGTCGGGAAAATCGGATCCGAGTTCCAGTCGCACCATCGGCGTCCGCACGATGGTGGAGGCGATGCGCTCGCGCGCGGCGCGGATTTCCGAGAGTTCAATCGCACGAACTGGTGACGGCATGTTGGGCATAAGAATTCGTCCACAGATTTCGCAGATTTACGCAGATTTGAAACGCGCAAGTAGGAGTTACTTTGAAAATTAATCTGCGGAAATCTGCGAAATCTGTGGATCGTTTATTTGATCCAGCAAGGTTTGCGAGATGCCCAAGCCACTTTTCCTTTTTGCGCCCGGCGCCGGTGCGCCCTCTTCGCATCCCTGGATGGAGCGTTGGAGGATGCGCCTCGACGGAATTGGAGAGGTCGAGACTTTCGACTATCCCTACATGCGCGAAGGTCGGAAGCGGCCTGATCGTTTGCCCGAATTGATCGCGGCGCATCGAGCAGCGCTGGCGGAATTCGTGAATCGCGAACCGAGACTCGTGAAACGGGCTGAACTGCCGCTGTTCCTCATCGGCAAAAGCATGGGCGGCCGGATCGGCTGTCACGTCGCGCTCGAGGAAAAGGTGAGCGGATTGATCTGCCTTGGATATCCGCTTTGCGCGATGGGCGATCGCAGCAAACTGCGCGACGAAATTTTGTGATCGTTAGGCAGGCCGATTCTCTTTCTCCAGGGAACGCGCGATGCGCTTTGTCCGCTCGACCTGCTCGGAGAGGTGCGCGCGGAAATGAAAGCGCCGAATACGCTGCATGTCGTCGAAGGAGGCGATCATTCATTAGCCGTGGGAAAGCGCCAGCTCCAGGCCGCCGGCGAAACGCAGGAAGAGGTCGATTGCAGGATTCTCGGAGCCATCGTTCAATTCGTGAGGGCGAACTCGTCCTGATCCCGGATTGCAGCTGTGGGATTCGAATATCCTTCGGCCATGGCGACGGAGGGGGAAGCCGTGGATGAATGTCATTGCGGGCGTCGCGCAACCTGATTTGATCCGAGGCTCGCAGGCGCGCGCGAGGCGGAGTTTTTCGAAGCGTTGCGGAGCATGGAGCGGTCGCAAGGGTCATTCACGGTTGAGAGCGAAGCGGCAGATTCGCCTGCTGCTGTTACAAGCCCCGGAGCTTTCCAGATCAGGGAGATGCGTCAGGGCGTCGATGATTCGTAAAACCTGAAAGCTTTGACCCCGTTCCGGTATCCTGTTTACTCCAGCCGATGCCGAATCCCGTCCAGCGCGCCGAGTTCTCGTTTCCGCAAAAGACCGTGGTTGGCGTCTGTATTTTTCTCGCTGCCATTACCTGGATCGTTTTTGGCCAGACGCTCACTCACCAGTTCATTAACTATGACGATCCTGAATATGTCGCCGACAACCCCATGGTGACTGGCGGTCTGTCGATCCGCGGAATCGCCTGGGCTTTCACCCATAGTCACTCCAGTAACTGGCACCCACTCACCTGGGTTTCGCACATGCTCGATTGTCAGCTCTTTGGATTGAATCCCGCCGGTCATCATTTCACCAGTGTGCTGCTGCACACGGCAGCGGTGATTCTACTCTTCCTTTTGCTTCGAGAAATGACCGGCGCGCTCTGGCGGAGCGCTTTCGTGGCGGCGGTCTTTGCGATACACCCTTTGAGGGTAGAGTCGGTCGCCTGGGTGGCGGAACGCAAAGATGTCCTGAGCGGCGTCTTCTTTATGCTGACGCTGGCTGCCTACGTTTATTATAGCCGCAAACCCTCGCTTTCGCGGTTTTTGGCGGTATCGATGTTTTTCGTGTTTGGGCTGATGTCCAAGCCGATGTTGGTGACGCTTCCCTGCGTGCTGTTGCTTTTGGATTACTGGCCGCTTAACCGGAAATCGGACTGGCGAAAGTTGGTCGCGGAAAAGATTCCGCTCTTCGGCCTTTCCGCGGCGTCATGTTTCGCGACGGTCGTCGCACAAGGAGAGGCCATCGCTTCAGTCGCACGACTGCCTCTCATGGCGAGAATCGGCAATGCCCTTGAGAGTTATGTCACCTATATCGGGCAGATGATCTGGCCCGTGCGACTCGCAGTCTATTATCCTTATTTTGGAAGGTCTCCGTTTTCGGCTGAAATCATCTGCTCGAGCCTGGTGCTGATTACAATTACGAGTATCGTTATGGTGCGGCGGCGCGAATTCCCATACCTTGTGACCGGCTGGTTTTGGTATCTCGTCATGCTCGTGCCGGTTATCGGCGTGATTCAGGTCGGAACGCAGGGTCACGCCGATCGCTACACCTATCTGCCACAGATCGGTCTCTATATTATGGCAACGTGGCTGGTGGTCGATCTTACGGCTTCGTGGCGGGGACAAAGGCAGCTCTTATCCGTAGTCGGCGCCGTAATCATCGCTGCGTTTGCCTGGTGTGCGGCGCTGCAGGCAGCCTACTGGCGCGACAGCGAGGTCCTCTCGCGACACACTTTGGCAGTGACGACAAATAACTGGGTGGCCGACAATAGCCTCGGCATGTTTCTTCTTGAGCGGGGGCGCGTAGATGAGGCAATCCCTTATTTCCAAAGGGCGGTGCAGATACAACCCAAAGACACTGATGGCCAGAATAATCTGGGCAACGCGCTCTTGCAGAAAGGACGGTTCGATGAGGCCATGCTGCATTACCAAAAGGCGCTGGCCGTAGGTCTCGCTGAAGGAGAGATCTATGGCCGGGAAGCGGACTACAATTTAGGCAACGTTTTCCTGGAGAAAGGCCGGATTGACGAGGCGATCGCCCATTATCGCAGGGCTCTGGAACGGCCCGGGAGTTATACGGCTGATGCGCACAACAATCTGGGCCTTGCTTTGCACGCAAAGGGAGAGAACGGCGCGGCGGTAGCAAATTACGAAAAGGCGCTGGCAATGAAGCCTGATTCGGCCTCGGCCAGGACAAATCTGGCCTGGGTCCTGGCGACTTCGAACGACAGCTCGGTTCGCAATGGCGCAAAAGCGGTTCAACTGGCGGAGCAGGCCAACAAGCTTTCCGGTGGCGCCAATCCCCTTGTCCTTAATACCCTGGCTTGCTGCCTATGCTGAGAGCAGACAGTTCTCGCAGGCCGTTGGGACAGCCCAACGGGCGCTCAAACTGGCGGAGGAAGAGGGCAACTCGGATCTGGCCGCCGGGCTCCGGAAAGAAATGGAACTTTACGAGGTGAATCTTCCCTGCCGTGAATGAGGGGCGTAGCCCAGGATAACCAGCGACTCTCACCAGTCCGGCTGGGCTACGCTTGATGCGCCATTTCTGGTCTCGGGCTTGAACCGCGCGCTGGCCGACGTGCGCCTGGCTGGTTTGGCGCGGGATTCGTGGGCGACGACGCGCGCCCAATTTGTGGACATGATCCGGGTTGGCAGCCGAGCGAGGCCGATTATCGTTGAGCCATGGCAACGGAAGCAGAAATCATTAACGCAGAAGAATTGCGCGCCCGCGTCGGGGAACTGCGGAGGTTTCTTTGACCTGGCAAAACTGCAAGCCCGTCTGACGGAACTCGAAACGCGGATGGCCTCCGCGGATTTCTGGTCGAACCGCGAGCGCGCCCAAGGCGAAGTCGAGGAAGTTTCGCGTTTGCGCGGACTGATCAACCCGATGCTCGAGCTCGAGCGCGAGGCGGAAGATTTCGAAGCGCTGCAACAACTTGCGGTCGAAGAACCCGATCCGGCGGCACGGGCGACGGCGGGAAAAGAGATTGCGACAGAGCACGCGCGACTCATCAAAAAGCTCGAGGAGTTCGAGCTGCGGCAATTTCTTTCCGGCGAAAACGATCGTTCGAATGCGTTCCTTACGATTCATTCCGGAGCGGGCGGGACGGAGTCGTGCGATTGGGCCGACATGCTCCTGCGGATGTATCAGCGCTGGATCGAGCGGAGCGGTTTCAGCGCGCAGACGATCGACATTCAGCAAGGCGAAGAAGTCGGGATCAAATCAGTGACGCTGCTCGTGAGCGGCGAGTATGCCTACGGTTATTTAAACACGGAGCGTGGAGTGCACCGGCTCGTGCGCATCTCGCCTTTCGACGCAAACAAGCGGCGCCATACATCGTTCGCGAGTGTCGATGTCGTGCCGGAAATAACCGACTCGGCGCCCATCGAAGTGAATCCCGCCGAGATTGAAGTCGACACATTTCGCGCCGGCGGCAAGGGCGGGCAGAATGTGAACAAGGTTGAGACCGCGGTGCGGATCGTGCACAAGCCGACTGGCATCGTCGTCGCCTGTCAGGCGGAGCGGAGCCAGGGTCGCAATCGCGAACTCGCGTTGAAGATGCTGAAGGCAAAACTTTACGAAATCGAGCAGGACAAAAAGCGCGCCGAGATCGACCGGCAATACGGTGAGAAGGGCGACGTGGCGTGGGGGAGCCAGATTCGTTCCTATGTTTTCCAGCCTTATCAGATGGTTAAGGACCACCGCACCGGCGCGGAGACGAGCAATGTGCAGGCGGTGATGGATGGCGAGATCGATCTTTTCATCCAGGCAAAGTTGCGCGGGCAAAAAGCGGCCAGGGGCGAGAGCGCCGACGACGAAGCCTAACGCCTAACGAATTGTCCAGCGCCAAATCCAACGGCCTTTTGCCAACCGGCCCGCCCACTGCGCTACGTTTAAAGAAGAAGCCAGTGTCAGGGGCGGGCGTCGCGGTCGGGTGGGTGCAGTTGACCTGCTGCTGCCCGATTGCGGCCGATATCCCAAGGTTTTCGCGAGCAGGCGTCCGCCGCTGCCCCGGCGAAAGGATGGCGCAAAGCGCGCATCGACTCCGGACCATAAATGACATATAACTCGCAGGATGCGCCGCCTTCTGCTCACGACCGCGATTGCGATCGGCTGCCTCGTTGCATTCCTTGTGGGGTGGATCGCGGGCGCGCGGTCACTTTCGCTCGCGCTTGATCGGGTTCACACCGTGCCAATGGATTCCCAGCCGATTACGCAACTCGGCCTCGAGGAAGTGAGCAGCGGAATGCTGTGGATTGACCATCTCCCGATGAGCGGCGCAATGCCGGATTATCACCCTTACCCGATGCAGATGAAGGTGGATTCCGCGCGGCGGTTTGTCGTTAAAACCGCCGGGCACGCCATCGCGCTCGGCCCGGTCGATGAGTCGTCAGGTTTGGCCCTCAAACCGGAGCCCGGTGACAAGGCGCGCCTGCAACTCGACCGTAGCATGCTGAGCTGGCCCACGCCTTTCGAACTCAATTTTGTTTCCGGCCAATCGCCCTCGTGGAAACGGCACCTCTACTATCGGCTACGCTGGGAAAAGCCGGACGGCCGTAGCCTCGAAATGGTCTGGCGCTACGAGCAACCATATTACAACAAGTGGGCGAGCGGCTTTATGACCCACGAGGGCACGACCGGCTTGCTCAGCGTGAACATCCGACCGTGAATCCCGCAGCCGTCAGGCGAATGCCGAGTTACCAACCGATTGCGCGCCGGCCGATCGCGGAAATTTTTCGACGCACCGCGCACGGGGCGACGCGGCTTAGTCTGCGCCTCGGCATCTCGGCGGATGCGATCTCGTTTTCGTCCGTCGTCTTGGCGGCGGCGGCGGCGCTCTCGTTCTGGCAATCGAGCCATCGCCCCTGGCTGCTGATCGTTGCGCCGCTCTTCTGTTACCTGCGGCTCTGGTGCAACATGCTGGACGGGATGGTTGCGCTCGCGGCGGATCAGGCGAGCCGGCGCGGCGAAGTGATCAATGATTTGCCCGATCGTGTTTCTGATGTGCTCATCTTCGTCGGCGCGGCGCATAGCGGCTGGATGAATCCGCTCTTCGGATACTGGGCGGCCCTGATGTCGTTAGGCACGGCCTATGTCGGGATGCTCGGACAGGCGGTCGGCGCGCGGCGCGAGTTTGGAGGGATGATGTCGAAACCGTGGCGCATGGTCGCACTCGGATTCGGTGCCTGGATCACCTGGGCGCTCTTCCGATGGAATCATGGCGACACCACCATCGCGGGTCTGAGCGCGCTCGCCTGGGCCTGCGCTCTTGTCATCACCGGGTGCGTGCAGACAGCCGCGCAACGGCTCGGCCGCATTCTGCGCGCGTTCAAGAAGATCTGATGTCTCCGACCGCGGCGCTCCACGATCCGGTTTTTCGCGCCTACCTCGTGATTGTGTTTGGTCTGCTTGTTGGCGCGGGAATCGTGCTCGCGTTGCTGCACTTCGTTTCTCGCGTCGAGCTGGGCGGTGTTTGGAAAACCTATCGCTCCTGGCTTTGGCTGGCGCCGCTCGTCGCGCTCGCAATTTTCGCCGGGCGCGTGCCGTTCATCGCGGGCGTGACGGCCGTCGCCCTTTTCGCTTTTCGGGAATTTGGCCGCGTCTCCGGGTTGGCGGGTGACCGTTGGATGTGCGGCGCAGCCGGCGCCGGGATTGTGAGCGTCGGGATGTGGGCGTTGATCGGCCAGGGCCTCGAATTCGCGGCGCTTGGTGCGTTGCTTCTCCCGCTGGTCGGGGTATTGCGCAATCGCAACGCCTCCGTTCCAGCTGGAATCGGCGTTTCCCGCCCGACCGAACTGCAATCCTTGTCGTTAGGCTTGATCGCATTCGTCTACCTCGGCTGGATGTTTGGCCATCTTGCCTTCCTCGCGAACGCGCCCTCGGCCTACGGTTGTCTTTGCTACCTGATTTTCGCGACCGAGGCAGGCGATGTCGCCGCCTTCACCTTTGGCAAAATGTTTGGGCGCCACCCGCTGCGGAGCGCGATCAGCCCGGGCAAGACATGGGAGGGCTCGTTAGGCGCGCTCGCGCTTTCCCTTGCTCTGCCTTTTCTGCTGCGCTTTTCCTTCCCGCGCTTTGGCACGCGCCAGCTGATCCTGACCGGGTTGATTGTCGGGGTTGGGGGACAACTCGGCGATTTGGCCCTCAGCATGATCAAGCGCGAGCTGGGCGCGAAGGACTGGAGTGCGGCCATTCCCGGCCACGGCGGCATTCTGGATCGGATCGACAGTCTGGTCTTTGTCGCGCCGCTGTTCATTGAGATGACGGGGTATTATCATCCGGGCCGATGACGAAAATGGCGAGCGAGGCGGCTCTCGCCTTGGAACGAAGGGTAGTGGACCGGCTGCGGCGGTTTCCCCGCGAACCGGATGTTATTATTTACAGTTTTCGCTCCGTGATCGCGCTGATCATTCGCGCCCTGCTGCGCGTTTATCTTCGTTTTGAGATCGTGGGTGGGGAGAATTTGCCTAACGAGGAGTCGTTCGTCCTGGTCGCGAATCATTCCAGTCATCTCGACACGCTTTGCCTTCTGGCGGCGCTGCCCCTGGGTCGTTTGCATCGCGCCTTTCCGGTGGCGGCGGAGGATTATTTTTTTCGCAGCCTGCCGCGGACCTGGTTCGCGGCGGTCGCGATGAACGCGTTGCCTTTCGCGCGGCAAATGCGGGTGCGGGAGAGTCTCTTGATCTGCGCGCAACTGCTCGCGCAACCGGGGACCGTGCTCATCATTTTTCCCGAGGGAACGCGTTCGCGAACGGGTGCAACGCAACCGTTCAAGCCCGGCGTCGGCGCGCTCCTCGCTGGCCGCGACGTGGCGGTTCTGCCCTGCCATGTGCAAGGGGCGTTTCGCGCCTGGCCAAAGGGCCGCCGTTTCCCGCGACCGCGGAAAGTGCGATTGATCATCGGTTCAGCGCGTAACTTCTCAGGTCGCGGGACCGGAAGGAGCGAGGTGAGCGCGATCGCGCGGGAGTTGCAGCAGGCGGTAGAGGAATTGGGAGAACGCAATGGAAGAGCGTGAAGACACGATGTCGAGCTGGGACGGCGCCGAACTTTTCTATCGGGCCTGGTTGCCGGTTGGGAAAAAAGCAGAAAAAGCGCTTCTCCTTTTCCATCGCGGTCACGAACATTCCGGCCGCTGGCAGGAGACAGTGGAGTCGTTAGGCTTGGAGGACGTGGCAGTCTTTGCCTGGGATGCGCGTGGTCACGGCCGCTCGCCCGGGGAGCGTGGGGCGGCGCGCGAACTGACTGACGTGATCAGGGATGTGGATGCATTCGTCAGGCACATCGCAGAGCGCCACGGCGTTCCGCTTGAGAACATGATCGTCCTCGCGCACAGCCTCGCCGCGGTCACCGTCGCCGCGTGGGTGCACGACTACGGGCCGCCGATTCGCGCCCTGATCCTGGCGACTGCGGCCTTCCAGGTGAAGCTCTATATTCCGCTTGCGATTCCCGGTCTGCGCCTGCAGCAGAAACTATTCGGTCCCGGCCGGGTGAAAAGTTACGTGCGCGCGAAAATGCTGACGCACGATCCGCTGGAAGCCGCCCGCTACGAATCCGATCCGCTGATCTTTCGCCAGATCGCGATCAATCTGCTGCTCGATCTGCACGATACCGCGCGTCGTTTGGTGGCGGATGCGGGCGCGATCCACGTGCCGACCCTGATGCTGGCGGCGGGACGCGATTACGTCGTCGCGTTGGAAGCGCAGCGGGAGTTTTTCCATCGTCTCTCTGCGCCGCTCAAACGGATGCACGTTTTTCCTGCGATGTATCACGCGATCTTTCACGAAAAGGACCGTGCGCAGGTGATCGCACGGGTCCGTGAATTCGTTTTGGAGCGCTTTTCGCAACCGCCATTCACCGTCTCGCTGCGCCAGGCCGACCAGTACGGCTACACCTGGGAGGAATACGAGAAGCTGAAGTTGCGCGGCGCTCCGCAGTTTATCGCGGCGCGCGTCGCGCTGAAAATCGGCGGCCGCCTGAGCAGGGGGATTGAGCTTGGCTGGCAAAGCGGCTTCGATTCCGGACGATCGCTTGATTATGTTTACGAAAATCAGCCGCAGGGTTCGTCGCGTCTCGGGAAACTGGTCGACGCGAATTATCTCAACAGCATCGGCTGGCGCGGCATTCGTGAGCGCAAAGCCAATCTGAAGAAATCACTCTGTGCTGTGATTGAAAAGTTGCAGGCGGAGGGACGCCCAATTCGCATTCTCGACGTGGCGGCGGGGGCGGGGCGTTATGTCCTGGAAACGATGCGCGCGCTGCCCGAGATCCCGATCTGCGCACGACTGCGTGATAACCAGCCGGAGAACGTCGCCGCCGCGCGCGCGCTGGCGGCAGAGTTTGGCTTGAGGAACGTCGATGCCGGGCTGGGGGACGCGTTCGATCCGGTGACGCTCGCCGCCCTCACGCCACCTGCGACGATCGGCATCGTCTCGGGACTTTATGAATTATTCCCATCGAATGATGCAGTTTTGAATTCGTTAGGCGGTCTGGCGGCGGCGATCGAGCCTGGCGGCTGGCTGATTTACTCCAATCAGCCGTGGCATCCGCAGTTGGAGTTTATCGCGCGCGTCCTGCGCAATCGCGAGGGGAAGCGTTGGATCATGCGGCGACGCACCACGGCCGAGATCGACGAACTGGTGGGCAGTGCCGGTTTCAAGAAATGCGCGATGGAAATCGATCGTTGGGGCATGTTCACCGTCTCGCTGGCGCGGCGCACTTTCTCCTGAAAACGGACGCGCCAGTTTCACGTCTGCGCGCGCTCGGCGTTTCGGCCGGTCTTTCGCTCCTCTTTGTCGTGGTTTACGGCGGCTGCCTTTGGATCACATCGCGCCGCCATGAGGTTGGCGTTTTTTACTTCGCCTGGGAACGGGCCATTCCGTTCGTGCCCTTCATGATTCTTCCCTATCTTTCGATCGATCTCTTTTTTGTCGCAGCGCCGTTTCTTTTCCCTGACGAACACGAGCTGAACCTCTACTTGAGACGGGTCGCGAGCGCGATCGTCGTCGCCGGGATTTGCTTTCTTGTCTTACCGCTTCGCTTCGCCTTTCCGCGGCCGCATGCCGCTGGATGGCTCGGGGCGCTTTTCGATTGGTTCCGCGCGCTGGACGCGCCGAACAATCTCTTCCCTTCGCTCCACGCTGCGCTCCTGGTTTTTCTGGTCGACGCCTATGCGCGGCATCTGCGAGGCCTGACGCGCGCTGCGACGCTGGGGTGGTTTGTCCTCGTCGGCCTCTCGCCGCTGCTCACTCATCAGCATCATGTGATCGACATTGGGGGCGGTTTTGCCCTGGCCGGCGTTTGCTTCCTTGCCATCCGTCCAAAGTTTTCCCTCGCTTCGAAGAAACGAGAGAACTAATCATGCCCCCACCAGCCATGAATTACAGTCAACTAATCCAGCTTTATTTCGATCGCTCGACCGCGATGCAGAACTATTGGAATCTCTACGTCCTGATCGTCGGCGGCATTCTCGCGTTCTCCTCGCTTCGCAAACGCAACGCTGCCGTCACGACCTTGCTGGTTTGCATTCTCTTCGCGCTCTTTGCCTATGAAAACCTCGGGGCAATGAAGGATTGCACAACGCAGCGTTTTGCTGTGCTCGATGCCATCAGGCAGTTCGGTGCCAACGGCGGGGCGACCACCAACCCGAAGCCCGTGCGAGAATTGATCGAACCCACCCTCACCCCGGCTACCTGGGGAAGCGTGAAGGCGACCCACCTCACGAGCGATATCCTAACGATCCTCGCCCTGATCGCGATGGAATTTCGGCGCCGCAGTCTGCAGGAATTGGTCCAACCCGGCGGGCAACCCGATTCCTGAGGCGTAGCACTTCCCTTGAACACTCACGAACCGCGCCCAAAGTGGCGCTTGGCAATGGCGAGGAAATTGGTTTCGATCGCGCTCTTGATTGGCTTTGCCCTGAGCGGACCGCAAGCGCCCGCGAACCCAATCGGAGATTTTTTCAAAAGCCTTGGTCGCAGCATTTCCAAACTAGGTAAGAGCTCGCCGCCGCCCCGGAATTCAAAGAAGACAGGCAAAGAAGAAATGGAAAAGGGTAACGCGTCGAGCACGACTGCCACCGACGACCGATCCGCGCCGAGGTCGATCGCCACGCCCTGGCCCACATCAACTCCAATCGAAATTCGGCGGGCTGCCCTGGCTCCGCCGGCGCCGAAACGACGCGACGTGCCGTATGGTTTGGCTGTGCCTGACAAACCGGGCTTTGTCATTAGTCCGTACGCGCCCAATCAAGGCTACGTCGATGTGCGGGCTTTTCCCCGCTCAACCGAAGTGCTCGACCCGTTTACGGGTAAGATCTTTCTCACGCCGTAGCCGTATCGGCCGCGCGAAGCGAACTCCGGAACGCTCTTTGTTGCAATCGGCGGCCTGACTCTTGCTACCCCTATGGAAGGCAAGATGAAGAACGATTTGAGGATCCTGGCCGTCGAGGATGAGACCGCTGTGGCTCAATTTCTCGCCTTGGTACTTTGTGGCCCGAATTGCAAAGTCACGACCGCCTGCAACGGTCAGGACGCGCTGGCCAAAATCGACGCGGTTGCCTGGCCTTTCGACGTCGTGATTACCGATCACAAGATGCCGCGCATGACTGGACTCGTACTCGTGCGCGAACTGCGGGCGAGAAATTTCGAAGGAAAGATCGCAGTTCTATCCGCTCACCTCACGCAAACGAATGTCCAAGCCTACGAAGAGTTGAACGTCGACCTGATGGTCTGCAAGCCATTTGACATCGACGAGCTGCGGCATGCCGTCGAGGTGCTGGCGGATGAAATACCGATGTTTGCCGGAGGCATCGAGGCCTAGCTCGGCATGCCGGCGCTGTCGCCAGCGGCGGGAGGCAGCCAGCGGCGGGAGGCATAAGGAGTGCTTCGTGGATCAGACCACTGTTTTTCGGAGATGAGCAGCCCGCTTAAAATTCTGACGGTCGATGACGAGCCGTCGATCGCGCAGTCGATGCGCTTCGTCTTTTCCAAACCACTCTACGAACTGACGAGCGCGCAGGATGGCGAAACGGCCCTCGCCCGGATGGATAATGATCCCGACCCATTCGACGTCGTTATCACCGATAACAACATGCCCGGAGTTTCGGGGATGGAGCTGGTGCGTCTGCTGCGCGAGCGAAGTTTTCCCGGCAAGATCATGGTACTTTCGGCCCATCTTTCGACCGAAGTGCGTGCTGCCTACGAGGCGCTGGCAGTCGACGCCATGATCGACAAGCCATTTAGCGTCATAGCGCTTCGTGCCAAGCTCGATCAGATTGCCGCGTAACCCGGCCTTTGCGCCTGACGAGATGGCGGCATTTGATCTCGCTTCTTCAGATTAGGAACGGCGTCGCGTCAGAAGTTGGATGAGTGATTCCCGCCCGAAGCCGGGCTGGGCGCGCGGCTTGTCTTTCTACGCCAAGGTTCCAGCCAGGCCGAGCCGCTCAGCATCCGCCTTAAGCGCGGTGATGACCTCCGCGATCACGTTCTCCAGCGGTAACTCCAGCTCCGCCGCGCCCCGCACGATGTCCTCGCGATTGACGGCCCGGGCAAACGCTTTGTCTTTCATCTTCTTCTTTACCGCGGCGACGTCGACTTCATGGATGCTTTTGCTCGGGCGCACCCGCGCCACGGCGATAACGAAACCGCTCAATTCATCGACCGCGTAAAGTGTTTTCTCGAGCGGCGTTTGGCGTTCGACACCTGAATAATCGGCGTGCGAGAGCATGGCGCGACAGACCTCCTCGCTCCAACCTTGCGCCCGTAACCAGGCGGCTCCGACGAATGGATGCCCTTCGGTCACGCTCCGCTCCAGATTTGGATGGCGCTCGTAATCCATGTCGTGCAGCAAACCCACCGCTTCCCAAAGGTCGACATCGGCCCCGCGCGTCCGGGCGAAATGCCGCATCGAGTCGGCCACGGCATAGCAGTGTTTTCGGAGACTTTCGGATTGGACCCATTCGTGCAGGATCGCAAGAGCGCGCGCCGACGCCGTTGCCGGCGCGGGTTCCCATGAAGGCTGTGGATCCTCGATCATAAAGAGTCGGCGCGACCGACGTCAGATGGCGCGTTGCATGACGATGGCCTGGTCGCCTTGGGAAACGATCTCGAAGCCAAATCGTCCGAACAGGCGCACCGCGGGACTGTTGGCGCCCATGCGGAGCGCGATCGCGGACAGTTGCGGATTGGCTCGCATTATCTGGGTGAGGAGAGAAGCGCCGATCCCGTGTTGGCGATGGCCCGGCTTGACGACAAATGCCAGCTCCGGCGGCGTCGCTTTCTCCGGTGGCTCGCGTAACCAAACCGCGCCGAGAGGCAGTTTTTCGTCTCTGTCGTGCGCAATGAACCCCGTGTCCCCGGGTCGGCCCCAGCCCTCGACGTAACGAGCATACTCCGGCCTTCGCACGATTTCGCGGGGCGGTTCCTCGCCACCGGCCGGTCGCAGCCCGGTGTAGAGCATTTCCCAGAGGATCGGTTCATCGCTCGCGGTCAGCGGGCGAAGATCGTAGTCGGCCGGAGCAAACATAATGCGGATTTCCTGGGGACATCGTTCTCTTAGTTGCCGGGCTTGTCCAGACGCTTCCGGCGGCGCCCGGTCACCGCATCGGGTTCGTTAGGCTTTCTCGCGGAAGAGGCCGTTCAGCTCGGCTGATCGAGCACCGGCCGCAAGCGTCTGAAATGTCCCGCTCGCGGCAATCTCGCGCGCCGCACGGATGAAGGCTCCCCAACTCGCCAGCGCGAGACCGGAACCGACGGAGATCCGGCGCACCCCGCGGTCGGCCAGTTGAGCCAGCGAAAGTTGCGAGTTGAACCCGGAGACAAGGACGTTGACCGGTTTCGGCGCGACCGCCCTAACGATCGCGCTGATCTGATCCGGCTCAGTCAAGCCCGGGGCATAAAGACAATCGGCCCCGGCCTCGGCGTAGGCCGCGAGGCGCTTGAGCGATGTCTGCAAGGGATCGGGATGCTGCACGAGAAACGCTTCGCAGCGACCGGTCAGGATGACGGCAGTGCCGGACACGTCGATCGCGCCGCGCGCGGCGGCGATCCTCTCAATCGCCAGCTTTTCATCGTAAAGCGCGGGCACGCTTCTGCCGGTTGAATCTTCGATCGAAAGGCCGGCTGCGCCCGTCGCGACGCAGCGGCTGACGTTGGCGGCGACGTCTTCCGGTTCGTCGGCAAAGCCGCCTTGAAAATCAGCGTTTACCGGCAGCGGCGTGGCCGCGACAATCTCCTGGATATGGGCCAGCATCTCGTCGCGTGCCACGCCTCCATCGGGCTTTCCCCGACTAAATGCATACCCGGCTGAGGTGGAGGCGAGCGCTCGGAATCCGAGCTGATGCAGATAGAGGGCCGTCCCGATATCCCATGGGTTCGGCAAGACAAAACAACCTTCGTGGTGCAGGCGGCGGAATTCCGCGATCGCGGATCGATGCGAAATGGATGCGTCGTTCATCGCCCAACCTACATCCGGGCGCGTGCCTTTCGCCAACGCACTCGCTTGTTAGGCTCGGAACGCTGGATCGCGCGCCGGAGAACGGACCCATTTTCGATGAGGGCGATTGTGTTAGGTTGCTTCGGCCGCGGACTGGCCCGGGACAAGCTTTGTCGAATCGTGTGATGATTATTAAGCTTTCAAATTTGTTGTCTTTTCCCCATTGACTCGACTCATGACGCCGCTCGTCAGCATCCTTGTCCCGACACTGGATCGGCCGAATTATTTAAAGGAGGCAATTGATGCGGCGCTGGCCCAGACTTATCGCAACATCGAAGTTCTCGTTTTTGACAACGGTAGCCTGGACGAGACCCGGAGGGTGGCGGAAGAAGCCGCACGACGTGACGCGCGGATCGTCTTTCGACGTCACGGGCGTGACCTCGGGATGTCGGCAAATTTCAACGCGCTGGCGGATGCGGCTCGCGGCGAATTTCTCGTCGCGATTGGAGATGATGACCGCTTGCTGCCTGGGTTTGTTGATCGTTTGGTCGAGGTGATGCAACCGGATGTGCAGGTGGCATTTTCAAATCACTATCTGATTGACGCGAAGGGGCGACGCCTGGAGGAGGAAAGCAGGGACTACACCCGACAATACGGGCGGGACGTGCTCTCCGCGGGCGTCCTCGAAAATGCGGAGGCGGCGGCCTGGCGCCAATCAATTCCGATGGGCGCGTCCCTCTTGCGTACCGCGGCCATGCAACGGCTGCGTTTTCGCGAAGATTTGAATACGCCGGATATGGAGTTTTTTATCCGACTCGCGCTCGAAGGTGGTCGCTTCGTTTTCCGACCCGATTATCTGATGGAATATCGCGTTCACCGCGGCGCGGTTACGGCCGGCGGTTTGTGGAGTGAACAGTTGGTCGACTGCCTGACTCCCATCAGCGTCACGCCGGAGGTCGAACCTTACAAGCGCCAGTTTCTAACACCTATGGTGGTCAATGCCGTCAGCCGCTGCCTGCAACACGGCAACATGGAAATGGCGAGGAAATTTCTCCATAACGAGTATTACCCACGACGCCGGAGGAGTGCGACCGTCTCGAGTCAAGGCCGGCCAGCACTCGAATCCATGGGTCCGCAAGATAGGAGTAACTCTTCTGGTCACGAGCTTCGCTATGCCTTGGGATGGCTGCTGCAAAGCTTTTGTGCCAATCTTCCCGCCTCGATCGGCGCTCCGTTTTATCGCGCGGTCCGACGTGTCACTCCGGCGAGCCTGGCCCGGAGAAATGATCACTGACTGATGGCACGCTTTTCCGAGCAGATATTTCTCGTGACCGGCGCAAGTGGTGGAGTAGGTGGGGCAATCGCGCGAGCGCTGGGCCAGGAGGGCGCGACGGTCTGCCTTACTGGTCGTAGTCGGAAGCGCCTGGAGGAGCTCGCTGCCCAACTCCCCGGGAAGCAGGGCCAGTGTTATCCGGCTGATCTGATGGATGAGAGTGGCTTGGAAGCCATGGCGAAGGAAATCCTTGCTCAAAACCGGCAACTCCATGGCGTGATTCATTGTGCAGCCATTATCGCGATGCAATCTTTCGCCCGCGCCTCGGTCGCAGACTTCGAGCGACAATTCAAGACCAATGTCCTTGGCCCGTTTCGACTCACACAGTTGTTGCTTCCGGCACTTGGCTTCTCTCAGGGCCAGGTCATTTTTATTAACTCCAGCGCCGGCCGTGAAGCCCGAGCTGGAGTCGGCCAGTATGCAGCGACCAAGCACGCGCTCAAGGCGGTGGCTGATAGCCTGCGCGATGAATGCAATTCCTCGGGCGTACGGGTTTGCACCTTGTTTCTTGGTTCCACCGCGACGCCGATGCAGGCCGGCGTTCGGGCGTGGCAAAGACGTAGCTATGAACCCGAAAAGCTGATCCAGCCCGATGATGTCGCGGGCATGGTCGCAGCCATCCTTGCTCTCCCGCGCACCGCCGAAGTGACTGATGTGATAATGCGACCAACGGCCAAGACATGAGACCTGTGGTCGGCATGCCGTGGCATCATTCTTTTAATGAAGATACTCATCACCGGAACTGAAGGTTATCTCGGATCGCTCCTCGCGCCGATTCTGATCCAGCAGGGGCACGAGCTTCTCGCGGTCGACACCGGCTATTATCGAACCGGCTGGCTGTATCATGGATCTTTGGTTAGTCCCGAGACGCTCAACAAGGACATCCGGCACATCACGGCCGCCGACCTGGATGGCGCAAAGGCCGTTGTGCATATGGCTGAGCTTTCGAATGATCCTACGGGCGAATTGGCGCCCCAAATTACGTATCAGATCAACCACCAGGGTTCGGTGCGCCTGGCCGGGCTGGCGAAACAAGCCGGGGTCAAACGCTTTGTCTATATGTCCTCCTGTAGCGTCTACGGCTTCGCCAGTGAAGAACACGTTACGGAAGAATCTCCCGTCAATCCGCAAACAGCCTATGCGATTTGCAAAACCCTCGTCGAACGCGATCTGAAAGCGATGGCAGACGACAATTTTTCGCCCACCTTCCTCCGGAACGCCACCGCCTATGGCGCATCGCCGCGGATGCGTTTTGATATTGTTCTTAATAACCTCGCCGGCCTTGCCTGGACGACGAAGGAAATCAAGATGATAAGCGATGGCACGCCTTGGCGTCCGCTGGTTCACGCACTCGATATCGCGCAGGCAATTGTAGCTGCGCTGGACGCCCCGCGTGACGCGGTTCACAACCAAATCTTTAACGTCGGTGAATCTGCGCATAACTACACCGTCAAGGAAATCGCGCAGGTCGTGGCCGATGCTTTCCCCGGCTGCAGGTTATCGTTCGGTCAAAAAAGCTCGGATCATCGGAGTTACCGGGTGTCGTTCGACAAGATCAAGGGCAGACTGCCGGGCTTCAAATGCCGCTGGGACGCTCGGCGAGGGGCGGAGCAGCTGCGCGCGCTGTTCCAACAGGTGGATTTAACTCCGGATGCTTTTAATGGCCGCGCTTTTACACGCCTCAAACAACTGGAGTATTTGATTCGCACTCATCAGATCGATGGAGATTTTTTCTGGAGAGATGCTCAATCGCCTGAGCTGAAATCCGGACCCGCAAAGTGATCTTTACTGAAACACCATTCAAGGGCGCGTTTCTGATTGATCTGGAGCCGCGATTGGATAAACGCGGCTTTTTCGCGCGCAGTTACTGTCGCCGGGAATTTGAGGCAAAGGGCCTGAATCTCGCCGTCGTGCAATCGAACCTTTCCTTCAATCTCAAAGCTGGCACTTTGCGTGGGATGCATTTCCGAAAAGACGCGCCCGGTGAAGCAAAGTTAGTCCGTTGCATGGTTGGTGCGATTTTCGATGTGATCATCGACCTGCGTCCGCAATCACCGACCTACCGACAATATTTCGCGACCGAGCTTACGGCCGATAACCATCGGGCTCTTTTCATCCCTGCCTATTTTGCGCAGGGTTTTCAAGCCCTAACGGACAATACCCTTGTGGAATATCAGATGGGCGAGTATTACGCGGCGGATTTGGCCGCTGGATTCCGCTACGATGATCCCGCATTTGCTATTCGCTGGCCGCGGCCGGCCGGCACTATTTCTGAGCAGGACCTGGCCTGGCCCCGTTTCATACCATGAAGACAGCCGGCGAGGAGATGCACGGGTTGATCACGCGACTTTACCCGATCTGTCGAAGTATTACGGGCGCCGGGCTCCGCGAAACGCTTGAGATCATTCGAGAGCTGATTCCGATTGAGACGCGCCATGTTCCTACTGGGACGAAGGTGTTTGACTGGACAGTGCCAAAAGAATGGAACATTCGAGACGCCTGGATCAAGGACTCGACGGGCAGACGATTGATTGATTTCCGGAAACTGAACCTGCACGTCGTGAATTATAGCACTCCGATTCGCTCACGGATGCGGTTTGCCGAGCTGCAGGATCACTTATTTACCGATCCAGCGCATCCCGAGTGGGTCCCGTATCGTACTTCCTACTACACGGAAGGCTGGGGCTTTTGCCTGAGTGAAAATAAACTTCACACGTTTCGGGAAAATGAAGAATACGAAGTTTGCATCGACTCTTCGCTGGAGGACGGGCACCTGACGTACGGAGAATTGCTTCTGAAAGGAAAGCAACCCGAAGAGGTCCTGGTTTCCTGTCATGTTTGCCATCCATCGCTGGCCGACGACAATCTCTCAGGGATCGCCGTCGCGGTCGAGTTGGCGCGACAACTGATCAACCTGCCGCGACGCTATTCCTATCGTTTTCTATTTGTCCCTGGAACCATTGGCTCGATTACCTGGTTGGCTCGGAACGAAGATGTGGTCGCGCGCATTCGGCACGGGCTGGTCCTGACCTGTTTAGGGGACAGGAGGCCGATTACCTACAAACGCAGTCGGCGCGGCAACACGGAGATAGACCGGGCAGTCGCTCATGTCTTGAAGGTGTCTGGTGACCCCTACGAGGTGGTCGACTTTTTTCCATACGGTTACGATGAGCGACAGTATTGTTCTCCGGGATTCAATCTGCCAATCGGTTGCATGATGCGGGCGCGACATGGTGAGTTCCCCGAGTATCATACGTCGGCTGACAACCTGCAGTTCGTTCACCCGGAAACTCTGGCGGATTCCCTGGAAAAAATCCTGGCTGCGATCGCCGTCCTGGAGGGCGACGAGACCTACCTGAATGTAAAGCCAAAGTGCGAACCTCAGCTCGGTCGACGAGGGCTTTATGGAGCGGCAGCCAATCAAAAAAGCGACAGCCGGCAGGAGTTGGCCTTGCTCTGGGCGCTGAATTTTTCGGACGGGCAACACTCACTACTCAGTATCGCGGAGCGCGCGAATCTGCCTTTTGCGATGATCAAGGAAGCCGCCGCCTCATTGGTTGCAGCCGGCCTTTTGGTGTTGCGATGAAGGAGCTTCGGACCCAGGCAGTGGGTGGTTGAGGATACCGAATGAAGGACACGGGTGCAACGATGCTGATTCCGGAGCGAGCGAGGTATCGGTGCCGCTTTTGCGGGGAACCATTGCGCCACACGTTTGTGGATCTTGGGCTATCTCCCTTGTGCGAAACATATATCGACCCAGGACAGCTCGGTGCGCCGGAGCGGTTTTACCCGTTGCACAGTTTTGTTTGCGACAAATGCTTTCTCGTCCAGTTGCCGGAACACGTTACAGCGCACGAAATCTTCACAGAGTATGCTTATTTCTCATCCTACTCCGATAGCTGGCTGGCGCACGCCGACGCCTACGCGGAGATGGTTTCGAATCGCCTGGGTCTCGGACTGTCATCGCTTGTGATTGAGGTGGCGAGCAACGACGGCTACCTTTTGCAGTATTTCAAAGCCAAAGGAATCCCCGTCCTCGGGATTGAACCGGCAAAGAACGTCGCCCAGCAGGCGATCGCCAGAGGGATACCTACTCTGACTGTATTTTTTGGCCGGCGTTTGGCGCGCGAGCTAGCGAGCGGCGGCCAGCGCGCCGATTTGCTGATAGGAAATAACGTTCTCGCTCATGTTCCGGACGTTAACGATTTCATTTCTGGAATGAAACTGCTGCTACAGCCGCAGGGCGTTATCACACTGGAAGTTCCCCATCTCGTCCGTTTGATTGAGGGGAACCAGTTCGATACCATTTATCATGAACATTTCTCGTATTTCTCTTTCACGATCGTCGAGCGAATCCTGGCCGCTCATGAACTAAATGTGTTTGATGTGGACGAGTTGGAGACACACGGTGGGTCGCTTCGTGTTTATGCCTGCCACCTTGAGAACGGCGCCAGATTGGTCTCGAAGAGCGTGGCAGAACTGAAGGCGAGGGAGGCAGCATGGGGCATCCATGACTTGGAGCGGTATGGCGCATTCGCGCGCAAGGTCGAGGCAACCAAGCGCCACATTCTGCGCTTTCTAATTGAAGCGAAGGAGAAGGGTGAGTCGGTCGTTGGATATGGCGCCCCGGGCAAGGGTAACACGCTCTTGAACTATTGCGGCATCCGCACGGACCTTGTCGATTATACGGTGGACCGCAATCCATATAAGCAGGGGAAATATACGCCTGGCTCGCGGATCCCGATCTTTCCGCCGGAAGAAATCCGCCGCACGAAACCGGACTTCCTTTTTATCCTGCCATGGAACCTGAAGACGGAAATCATGGCACAGAATGAATTCATTCGGGAGTGGGGCGGCCGGTTTGTCGTGCCAATTCCCGAAGTGACCGTGTCTTGAATGGCGAGAGGTCCGGCGGAGTGACGGCACGGGGGTCCAGCTGAATTGGCTTGTTTTGCTCAGGTCAGGAAGATAGGGAAGTATTATTTATGAAAGTGGTTCTTTTTTGCGGTGGTCAAGGCATGCGACTGCGGGAGATGCCGCAACCGGTGCCGAAACCGATGGCGGTGATCGGCTATCGTCCCTTGCTCTGGCATCTGATGAAGTATTATTCGCATTATGGGCACAACGACTTCATTCTCTGCCTGGGCTATGGCGCCGATGTAATCAAGGAATCCTTCCTCAATTACAACGAATGTGTTTCCAACGATTTTATCCTCTCGGGCGGCGGCAAAAGGATCGAGCTCCTGCGCAAGGACATCGAAGACTGGCGGATCACCTTTCTCGATACCGGACGGAATACAAGCGTCGGGCAGCGCCTGTTGCGGGCGCGCAAGTTTGTCGGTAACGACGAGATTTTTCTGGCCAATTACGCCGACGGTCTGACGGATCTCCCTCTTCCGAAGCTCATCGATTACTTTAATGCGAGTGGCAAGATTGCCTGTTTCGTCGGGGTTACTCCGACGGCGAGCTTTCATCGCATCTCGCTCGAGCCGGATGGAGTCGTGAAAGAGATCTCGCACATAGCCCGCTCCGGCAACCTGATCAACGGAGGTTTCTTTGTCTTTCGCCGCGAGATGTTCGACTATATCAGGGAGGGGGAGGATCTGGTGGACGAGCCGTTTCATCGCTTGATTGCGGAGAAGCAACTTATTGCTTATCCCCACAATGGATTCTGGGCTTGCATGGATACCTTCAAGGAGAAGCAACATTTGGAAGACCTTCATGCCGCGGGTCGTGCTCCCTGGCAGGTCTGGGATAGTGGGATGACTGTACAGGATGGGAGATAGGAGAGTGTTGAAGCTCGATTTCAGGAAAGCGAAGAGCCTGCTTTTTCTTGGTGCGCATGCCGATGACATTGAGATCGGCTGCGGCGGCACGATCTTGAAATGGGCCGCGGCCAATCCCGGCCTGAAGGTTCACTGGGTCGTTTTCAGTGCCGAGGGTGCGCGGCGAATTGAAGCGCGCCGCAGCGCGGAGTTGCTTCTGCGGGGCGCAAGCCAGGCAAAGGTGACGATAAAACAGTTCAAGGCCAGCTTTTTCCCCACCCAGGAGGCCACGATCAAAGGATACTTCGAGACTTTGAAGCGGTCAGTCGCGCCGGATATTGTTTTCACCCATTATCGCTACGATCGTCATCAAGACCATCGGCTTCTCTCCGATCTTGCCTGGAACACTTTTCGGCACCACCTGATTCTGGAATATGAAGTCCCAAAGTATGACGGCGATCTTGGAAGCCCGAATCTGTTTATACCCCTGACTGAGGTTGTTGGCCGTCGCAAGGCGAGTCATATCTGCCGGGTCTTTCAAACGCAGCGGCCGAAGCATTGGCTGACCGAAGATACTTTCCTTGCCCTCATGCGACTGCGCGGGGTGGAATGCGCCTCAAAATATGCGGAAGCGTTCTACTGTCGCAAAATGGTGGGCAGTTAACCCGGAACCGGCTGGCTGGATCGAATGAAATTGTCACCGGAAGCACATCTGGCCGCGACGGACCCGAGATTGGCGGCCCTCATCGCGCGGTCCCGTCCTTATCGGGTGGACCCGGACAGACTCGTTAGGCCGCTCGATTCGCTGGCGGAGTCAATCGTCTACCAGCAACTGAGCGGAAAGGCAGCGGCTACCATCTTTAGCCGGGTGCGCGCGCTTTATCCGCGCCGGAAATGGTTTTCGCCGGAGCTGATCATCGCGACGCCGGACGAAAAGCTGCGCGGCGCCGGCCTGTCGCGGAGCAAGACCGCGGCGATCAAGGATCTGGCCGCGAAGACTCTCGACGGAACGGTGCCGACGCGCGCCGCGCTTGACCGAATGAGTGACGAAGAGATCATCGCGCGCCTGACGACAGTGCGCGGCGTTGGCCGCTGGACAGTGGAGATGCTTTTGCTCTTCGACCTTGGCCGGCTCGACGTCTGGCCGGTGGACGATTACGGAGTGCGAAAAGGTTATGCAAAGACCTTTCGCAAAAAGGAACTGCCGAAGCCGAAGGAGTTGGACGCGATCGGCGAGAAATGGCGGCCTTATCGCTCTGTCGCCGCCTGGTATTTCTGGCGCGCATTGGACGTGCCCAACGCATAGGTCCCGGGTGGCCCATGGGACCCATGACGGACGCCGGCGTCGAGCTCTGCCGCGGTGCTCCTGGATCAACCCGGTTGGATCCAGCGAACCAAGTGCGTCTTTCCCTCCTTGCCGAGTCATCGCTTCCTCCTTACGCTCGCGCCATGAACATTCTCGTCACGGGCGGCGCCGGGTTTATCGGGTCGCATCTTGTCGAGAGGTTGCTCGCCGAGGCACACCGGGTCGCGATCCTCGATGACTTTAACGATTTCTACGATCCGCGGATTAAACGTGACAACATCGCTAGGGTCGCGGAACAGATCGCCGTGCACCACGCGGACCTGCGCGACGCCCGCGCGGTTAACGACGTTTTTCATCGGGCAAAGATCGACATTGTCATTCACCTTGCGGCGCGCGCCGGGGTCCGGCCGTCGATTGCTCATCCTCAGCTTTATTACGACACGAACGTCAACGGCACACTGCATTTGCTCGAGGCGGCGCGGACCATCGGAGTGGAGCGTTTTATCTTTGCTTCCAGCTCATCGGTCTACGGTCTTTCCAAGACGGTGCCGTTTTCTGAGGATCTGCGCCTGACGCAGACCGTCAGCCCGTACGCCGCGACGAAAATCGCGGGCGAATTTCTTTGCTCCACCTATTCGCATCTTTACGGGATGCGGATCGTCGCGTTGCGCTTCTTTACTGTCTATGGCGCGCGCCAGCGGCCCGATCTCGCGATCCATAAGTTCACGCAACGGATTTGGCATGGCCAGCCGATCGACCAATTCGGCGATGGCACGACGCGGCGGGACTACACCTACATCGATGATATTATCCAGGGAACCCTGGCGTCGTTAGGCTACGACGGGCCGCTTTTCGATATTTTCAATCTCGGGGAGAGCGAAACCGTTCAGCTCAAGGACTTGATTGCGGCGATCGAGGACGCGCTTGGCCGCAAGGCGAAGATCAACCAGCTTCCCGAACAACCGGGCGACGTTCCGTTAACCTGCGCGGATATCTCGAAAGCTCGGCGGCTGCTTGGTTATCAGCCGACGACTCCCCTGCGAGAAGGGCTGCCGCGTTTTGTCGAGTGGTTTCACCGGATGCGGACCGCGGGTGAGGCGGAGACGCCGGCCTCGCGATCATAGCTGGCGCATCGTGCTTCTCATTTCGACCGCGTCCGGTTCGTCTTTGAGAACCGGCATTGCGTCTCCCTGCGCCAGACAGGGGCGGGCTTTGGGACCGCCCCTGCCTTCCAAGGTGCTCTAACTTTACGTGACTAAGGACAATTCGGCTGCACGTAAACGCCACTTGTGCCCGAGGTCATACTAAACTTGTTCGTGCAGGTGTACCAGCCACCCACAAAGATGGCATTGCTGAACGGCGCGGTATTGCCGGTGTAGAGACCGGTGCTCGGGTCCAACGTGGTCGGTGCGCCCGTGGTCAGCCAGTAGCCAGTGAAGAAACCGCCGCCTTTCCAGTCCGTCCCGCCGTTGATGAGTTGGCCCGTGCCGTTATTGAGGCGAGGGCCTTGTGGATAGGGAGCGGGCGGGTTGCCGCCGCCACCCGAGGCGTTGAGGTCGCCGGCCACATGGATAAAGTTACTCGCCGCCAGGCCCCCGTGCGGGACGATCGCGCCGCCGCTTTGGAACTTAACCTGGCCTTGATAACCGTTGGCTGGGTTGGCATCGGTGTCCCAACGCAGGATAAAGACGTCGCTCGTATCTCCTGTGATGTTGATTTGCGACGTAACCTGGAAGCCGGACGTGACATTGATCACGAATGTCTCCGCCACGCCGTTCTGGGTGTTCAGGTTATTCAGTGAAGTGGACGAACGGCTTTCGTAGCCGGGCGTCACAGTCATGGCATTGATTTGCTTGATCGCATTCACCAAAGTCGTCTTCGACGTCGCGACGAGCGCCGTATTCCCCAGGCTGCCAAAAGCCTGGCCGGCATTCTGGTTAACAATGCTTTGCCATGCACTCAGCGACGTATCGTTGGTCACAATCGTTCCGGCGTAGGACACCGAACCGGAAGTGCGTTCGCTGGCGAGGATGCCGTCCAGCAACACGTTACCGGCAAATCCCTTGGTCGCCCCCTGCCAGTTGGCGTCCTGGCTGCCATTGCCGAAGAAAAACAGATAGTCATTGGCGAGGCCATTCAGATTGACGCCGCCGATCACACCGTCGACGCATCCGAGTTGGCCGAAGCAGAAGTCGGCGTCGAGATAGATTTGACCAAGCGCGAGATCCACCGTGCGGGTTAGCGGACAATTAGGCAGGATGACGTTGCAGCCCGGGGGTGCCGTCGTTGGGTCGACCGCGACTGTGTACGTCCCCGGGGGCAGGCCGGTGAAGAGATAGTTCCCGTTGCCGTCCGTGGTTGCCGTCTCCGTTATGTTATCTCCCCTGAGTGTGACTGTGACTCCCTCGAGACCGGGTTCCCCCGGCTCCTGCACGCCATCTCTATTCAGGTCGCAGAAAACCGTGTCACCAATCGTGCCGTTGGTGCCGAAACAGAAATCGTTGTCGAGCAAAGCTTGTCCCGGACTGAGACTCAGCGTGATGGAGAGCGGGCAATTCGGGAGGATGACATTGCAGCCCGGTGGCGCCGTGCTCGGGTCGACTGAGACGGTGTATTTGCCCGCGCGCAGGTTGGTGAAGAGGTATTTGCCATTCGCATCCGTGAATGCTGTTTCCGTAACGTGGACACCAGTGAGAGTCACCTTCACGCCCGCAAGACCGGGTTCCCCGCCCTCCTGGATGCCATCTCGGTTGAAGTCGCAGAAAACCGTGTCGCCAATCGAACCCGACGGAGTCGGAGTGGGACGTTGTGCCAGAGCCGAATAGCAGGGCAACAGGGAAAGGAGGAGAGCACACAGGGGGATGCGGCTCACGCCAAATGGAAGTCTCTGATTCATTGCGGTTTGATACTTGATATCAAGCTCCGCGGTCAAGCCTTTTCGAGCAGGCGGCTTCACTTTGCGCGCCTTCCGACGCCTTATCAAAACCTTGACTGGCGATCTGAATAGCGCTCGCTCCTGCCAGGCCAGGTTTGGCAGGCCGGACAGCGAAGTCGTTGCGCGAGATCGGAGAGCTCTTTGGCGGGTTGGACTATGGCGCGGTGGCGCAAGGGATTCGCCGCATCCGGTTATCCTATGATCGAGGCGGCGCGGAGCGGCTGATCAGAGAAATGTTAAACGTTTGGATTCGACCCTAAAGAAGGAGCCTTACATCGAAACCTTCTATAACCGCACCAGGCTGCACTCCAGTCTTGCCTACACCAGGCCCATCCCCTTTGAATCCAAAATAAACAACTAGACAATCGAAATTGCTCCCTTCTCACTGTCCGAAGAAACAATGCAAGCCCAGAGACGTGTTAAAGTGGGTACGTGCCTCCGAAGGATCCGACCGTCTTGGGAGCTGAGGGTCGAGAAAGCCCCGACCGAATGATCGGACGCGATGTTAAACTGAACCAGCGTCCCGGAGACTAGCGCGAGCGACCGCGGTGTGATGGCAGGATGACGCTATCCGAATGGATCTTTGCCTCCCGGCTTTCGAAGAACTGGCGTAATTCTTCGCTGTAGAAGTTACCGTCTTCCTCGCGGTTGAAACCGAGACATATCCGGCCCCGTGGTGTGAGTTGGGTCTCGAGGTCGTCGAGAAAGAATTGCCACTCGTTTGTTCCCCAAAGATTCGGCGACTTATGCCCATTGAAGCAGATCATGAAGGCGGTGATAAGGTCGAACTTTTCCCCCAGCTTTGGCAAAGGTACGAAAGGTTGCACCCGCCAGATAACTCGCCTGAGCCCCAGCATGGCAATGAGCTCCCCGAACATCGGCGCCTCGTCGATATCCAGCCCAACGACCTCGTGACCGAGACACTGAGAGATAAAGAGGAAGTATCCCGCCCCGCAACCGAGATCCAGAATGCGTCTGGAAGAGCCGCGATCCAGTTCCAGGTCGCGGACACGCCGCAGGTTAATCGCCATCCAGGTTTGCAGGTCGAGATATTTTAGCCAGGCGTTGCCCGGGTTATTCGTTACGTAACGCTTGCGGATCGCTTCGAATTGGTCCGCATCAATCGCCTTGATCAAGCCTTCGGGATCGAGGCGAATGCCCCGCTGCCAATCAAGCAGCTTGCGCCGGATATGGCGCTGGGCGCTCTCGAAAGCCTGACCACTCCTGATCTTCCCAACCTTGTGTGATAATCGCATCGTTGCAGTGACTCTGCCGCAATATGATGACGGGCGGAGCGCAGGCAACTGGAGATCGATCGTTCAGGATATCGTAATCCTGCCGTGATGATCGCGAGCGGACCCAGGGGGATCATCGCGTTGCCCGTCAGCCCGCTTGGTTACATTGAAACGACGTCGAAGTCCTTCGGTCTGGCCAGCGATGGGCGATGCATCATCTTGCGCGCTGTCTCGTGGAAGCGATCGCATAGTTGTGCGGCCTCGCATTCGCGCAACCGGCGGCGGTAGTTCTCCTGGCCGGCTTCGAAGCAACCCATCGTGGCGCCATAAGCCCGGCGCGCATCCTTGGGCGCGGGCGCCGGGAGAGGTTTGCTGGAATCGAGCATGGCGTAGCGCTGCACCCAGCGCGGCTCATCACTGAGCAGGACTGACCGGACGTGACGATCGATGAAACGGCGTCCCGCCGAACGGAGCCACAAATCATGGACAAAGACAGCCGCCGGCTTTCCCGCATGAAGTAATCGGAAAGCCAGTTTCAGCGCGCGAAAATCTTTCGGCCCGTCAATCAAGACGACATCGCCGGATTCGACCAGGGCTGGGAGGAGCAGGAGCGAATCGCCGAAGCGACACTCCACGTTGTCGCATCCGCGCAATCGTTCCGCGGCTACGGCCACGTCGGGGGAATGAGCGTCCGATTCCAGACTAATGATCGAGGTGTTGGGAAAAAGACGGGACAGGACGAGCGTGCTTTGCGCGCGAGCCCGGCCCGACTCGATGATCCGGGCCGGACGTAATGGCGCGGCCGCGGAGTAGAAGAAGAACAGCTCGCTGCGCCGAATTCCTTTGCTCTCATGCGATAAACCGGTGGTCGCTTCGAGATAGGTCGGCAGAAGGAGTTCCGCCTCGCCTAGCAATCGGTTCCATCTCGCGCCGGTCGTGTTCATTTTTCTCCGAAAGCCGCTGCTTAGTTTCCCGCTTGGTCGCGGTGGTTGACGCGCCTTCCGCTGAACGATACACCCATCCGCATGACAAAGCGCGAGGCGGGCAGCGTGCGGTATGGTCCCTGGCTGGTCGCGCTGGGCGCGGCTCTCTGGGGGACGGAGAGCGCATGGCGCATCCCGCTCAACAAGCTTTTCGACGCGGAGGTCATCGTTTTTTGGGAACACGTTCTGATTCTCATCACATTCCTGCCACTCCTTATTGCCCGGCTGGCTGAAATACCGAAGATCGATGGCCGCACCTGGGGCTACCTCATTTTCTCCGGGTTCGCCGGCTCGGCGGTGGGGACGATTTTCTTCACTCTCGCGCTCAAGAACGGAAACCCGACGGTGGTCAATGTCATCCTCAATATTCAGCCGGTCCTCTCGACCATCAGCGCCTGCCTGCTCTTCGGCGATCGGCTGGCGCGGCGCTTCTATCTTTTCGCCGGGATCGCAGTGATCGCTGGCGTTTTCCTTTCGGTGGATCACCCGGAGTTAATCGGCGTCTCCTTCCAGCGGGCGGGCCTGAATCTCGGCACTGGCTACGCCCTGATCTGCGCGCTCTTCTGGGGATTGTCGACCGTGGCCGGCCGCGGGGTGATGATTGGCATGTCACTCCGGCTAGCTTCCAGTCTGCGCATCGTCGTCGGGCTGGTTTGCATGACATTGATTCTTCTCTTCGCCGGCAAGTTACATCCGATCTCGCTTTGGCCGCCTCTGGCACAAGCCCACCCAACCACGGCGATTGTCGCGCTCCTTCTCCTTGCCACGCTCTCGGGTGGTATCCCGCTCCTGATTTACTTTGAAGGGCTCCGCCTGACGAAAGCTTCCACCGCCGGTTACTTCGAGATGATGCAAACGCTGGCTGCCGTCTGTATCACCTGGGGCTTCTTCCACGCCGCACTTCGCCCGCATCAGGTGGTCGCCGCGCTCGTGCTGATGGGTGCGGTGACTATGGTCCAACGGGTGCAGGAAAAGGTAACAGACGCCTAAAGAGTGTCCTGCACTTCACGAGTCGAGCCAAGGAGGATGTGTCGCTCCTTCGCTAGGCGAAGCGTGAGTATGTGTGCGGCAAGCCGACTGGCGCGTCGTACTCGCGTCGCCCGCAGGGCGACGGCTACGGTGGCGCTGGAACGCGCGTGAGAAAGGCATGCAGCCGAGTTGTAGCCGCTTCGCTATGCGAAGCGTGGGTATGTGTGTGGCAAGCCGGCTGGCGCGTCGTACTCGCGTCGCCCATAGGGCGACGGCTACAGTTCCTGATCGCGGCGCGAATGTTCGGTTGCGCAGACAGACGATTGGCCCGTTGTTCCTCGTCACTATGAAATTGCCTCGCTGGTCCTTCGTCGTCTTCAGTCTTCTGGGATTCCTGATCGTCAAATTACCTGCCGCGGAACCGAAGCCGGCGCCGGTCGCGGAAAAGAAATCGGTCTTCAACGAATATCACGGGACCAAGGTTGAGGATGACTATCAATGGCTCGAGACCGACGACGACCCTGCTGTCAAGACCTGGTCGGACGCAGAGAACAAGCGCACGCGCGCTTATCTCGACAGCCTGCCTTCGCACGCGGCGATCGAGAAGCAGCTCAAGGATTGGTATGCGAAAACGTCGCCGAGTTATTCCTCCATCGTGGCGCGACCGGGGACGTTGTTCGCCATGAAATTCCAGCCCCCGAAACAGCAACCCATGTTGGTGACACTCGCCTCGGCGAACGATTTGAAATCGGAGAAAGTGCTGGTCGATCCTAACCAGATCGACAGCAAAGGAACCACCACGATCGACTGGTTCGAGCCGTCGCTGGACGGAAAGAAAGTTGCCGTCTCCCTTTCCAAAGGCGGGAGCGAAGATGGCACACTCCACTTTTATGACGTCGCTACCGGCAAGGAGCTGGGCGACACCATCGCGCACGTGCAATATCCCACCGCCGGCGGGAGCGCGGCCTGGAATGCAGATGGGACTGGCGTCTATTACACACATTTCCCGCGCAAGGGCGAGCGGCCTGAGGAAGATCTGAATTTTTATCAGCAGGTCTATTTCCATAAACTCGGGACGCCGGACAGCGCAGACACTTACTCGATCGGCAAAGACTTCCCGCGCATCGCCGAGATCAAGCTCGAGTCATCGGCCGACGGGAAATATGTCCTCGCCTCAGTGGCGAATGGGGATGGCGGAGACTTTGCCCATTACTTGTTAGGCCCGGACGGCGGCTGGAAGCAGATCACCCAGTTCAGCGACGGAGTGAAGCTCGCGCGGCTCGGGCGGGATAATGCGCTCTATCTCCTTTCGCGCGCCAACGCTCCCCGGGGCAAGGTCTTGCGCCTGTCTCTCGAAGCGCCGGAGTTATCCAAGGCGGTCGAGATTGTCCCGGCCAGCGAAGCGGTCGTGGAACAACTCGAGCCCGCGACCGATGCGCTCTATGTCGTAGACTTGTTAGGCGGGCCATCTCAGGTGCGCCGGTTCGACCTGGAGGGCAAAAACGGGAAGACGATTCCGGTATCCCCGATCTCGACCGTGCAGGAGGTTGTCGCTCAGGAGGATGGCTCGCTTCTTTTCCGGGACATGAGTTACACGGAGCCGCCGGCTTGGTTCGAAGTCAAAACGGATCAGGTCGAGCCGAAAAAGACGGCCCTGGTCAGCACTTCTCCGGTTTCATTTGCCGACATCGAAGTGACCCGGGAGTTCGC
>JBOHXL010000073.1:0-24306 GCA_050736975.1 Chthoniobacterales bacterium
ACGACCAAGGGGACGCTGACCAGCGGCCTGGTACTGACCGTGATCAGCAACACGAGCGCGAACCCGATCAGCGGCACCTTCAGCAACCTGGCCGACGGTGCGATCGTTACGGTGAACGGGAACAATCTGCAAGCCAGCTACGAAGGCGGCGATGGGAACGATCTCACGCTGACCGTTGTGCCGTAGCCGCTTCGCTGTGCGAGTCTCAGTCGACGTGATCAATTTCCTCGATCTCTACCTCAAAGATGAATGAAAAAATGAAATCGCTCACAGTCGCCTGTTTTTCTAGCACCCTACAACTTTTGCGCATTGGCAAATTGCTTGGCCTTTTGGGCTGCTGCCTCCTCCTCTTAGGGCAAGGCGCATATGGCGCCGACGGCACCTGGGTTGCCAATCCGGTTGATAACAATTGGAATAACCCGGCCAACTGGTCTTCGGGAACGGTCCCCGGTGTTTTCGATACTGCATTTTTTGCAGGTTCAAACACGACCAATATCAACATTACCCAGGGTACGGCGCTGGAGAATATTATGTTTAATTCCGGCGCCGGAGCATTCACGATTACAGCGCTGCCAAGCGTAGGCGTCGGGTTTGGGCTGGGTATCGAGAATGATTCGAGCGTGGAACAGAATTTTGTCGCTGCGACCGACGACAGTAATTCGGGGGGCTTCAGCTTCAATCAGGAGGTGGACAACGTGACGATCACTGGCCCGGTGACTTTTACACAGCAGGCACAGAACACAGCCACGGGGAATGCGGGCTTCGTGAATTTCTTCTTTGCGGGCGCGGGCGACGCGACTTTTCACGACCTCGGGGCGAGCGTTGCGGGCGGGTTCGGAGGGCGGACCGATTTCTATTACACAGGCGCGTCGGCCGAAAACTGCGCGATTATCAATGACGGTGGAACGGCGGCTGGCGCCATCGGCGGAGGGACTTCTTTTTCGCAGCAAAAACCGAGCGTGGGCAATGCCACACTTATTGCCAATAGCGGGACGAACGGCGGCGGGGGCGGTTTTTTTGACCTCGTTGACGGCTCGTTAGGGGGAACGGCCCGCCTGGAAGTCTTCGGCAACGGTTACATGGACATGAGCGCGCACACCGGGCCAAGTCTGTCCATCGGCTCGATTGAAGGTGACGGTCAGATCTACCTCGGGAAAAGCCCTCTGATGGTCGGCACGAACAAGCTGAGCACGATCTTCTCCGGCGTGCTCCATCCGGGTGATCCGAGCGGCGGCAGCGGGACCGGCGCACTGATCAAGACAGGCAGCGGCACCTTGACTCTGACCGGAGCGAACCTTTACACCGCAGGCACGACCGTTAGTGCAGGCACGTTGGTCGTGAGCAATAAGACCGGCTCCGGTACGGGTACGGGCGCGGTCTCGGTCAACGCGGGAACGCTCGGCGGGAGCGGGATCATATCCGGCGTTTTGACCATCGGGGTGGGTGCCTTTCTCGCCCCGGCGCATGGGACCAAGGCGCAAGCCACGCTTACTATCCAAAGCAGTCTTACCTTCAATGCCGACTCGACCTACACCTACACCTTCAAAGCGAAAAAGAAGAAGGCGAAGACGGACAAGGTGATTGCCAACGGAGTCATGATCAACGGCGCAACCGTCGTCTTACAGGGCACGACCCAGGGCAGCCTGACCCGCGGCGCCATCTACACCCTCATCAGCAACACCGCGACCACCCCGATCGCAGGCGCTTTCAGCAACCTGCCCGATGGCGCGATCGTGAGCGTGAACGGGAACAATCTGCAAGCCAGCTACGAAGGCGGCGATGGGAACGATCTGACATTAACGGTTGTGCCGTAGTTGTAGCCGGAGGCAATGACTCGGTCGTGTGCAAAGCAATGCGATCCATTTGCCGCGACGGCGCTGTTTGGCGATGTGGAATCCGGAACGACGAAGAGCGTATACGACCTCGGGAGCTTGTTCCCGCAAAATCCCAGATGCGATCAGCCGTCCGTTCAGTCGAAGCGCGCGGCGGAAAATCGGCAGCGTGGCGATGAGTAATTCGCTGAAGAGATTTGCGGTGATGAAGTCATAGGGTAGCTCTGGTCGCCAGGCGAGAACGTCTGCCCTAACGAATCGGGCGGTGCGAATGTGATTGAGTCGCGCGTTGCGGCGCGCGTGCGCGACCGCGCGCGCATCATTGTCGAGACCGAGGACATGGCTGGCGCCGAAACGCACCGCGGCGAGGGCGAGAATGCCGGTGCCAGTGCCGGCATCGAGCAGCCGCCAGCCGGCCGGCAGCTTCCTTGTCGCGTCCTCGAGCAGACGAAGCGACATCGCGGTCGTTGCGTGTTCGCCTGTGCCGAATGCACCGGCAGCCGGAATGACGAGCTGAATCCGGTCGCTCCATTTCCGGTCGCGCGCGGTTTCGCTCACCACTTCCAGACGACGACCGACGCGAATGGGCGAATGCGATTGGCGTGCCTGCGCATTCTTGCACCAATTACGCGGCAGCGGCTGAGCGATGCCGCCGAACTCGCGCCGCATTCGCGCAGCCTCCGCCTGGCGGTGACAAGTCACCTCGACCAGGCTCCGCGTCCGGCCCGGCCGCGCAATGATCGCGAGATCGTTCCCCGTGATTTGCTCGAGCCGCGGCTGGTGCGCCGCGAGCCACTCGGGAGAGGCCTGTTTTCGCCAGAGTATCATGAGCAGACCGTGACCGGCAAAATTCGCCTAACGCCTAACGAGTCGCAGCTTGAAGCGTTGGTCGTAGCGTCCACGATTAAACGCGCGGCAGCAGGCGAGGCAGGCGGAGGTGCGGCGCAACGGCCGGGTGCGCGCGAAATCGCGCCGGCAATGCGGACACGCATAAAGGTAGCGGCGTTTCTGGCGATGAATCGGGAAGGGGAGATTGTGGCAGCGCGCTTCGCCCCCGATCCCGAGATCGGCGCAGGCCCGACGCCATTCCGTGCCGTGTGGGGAAATCCGCCGGCGGCCGGCGCGAGATTGCGCGATGAGATGCGCCAGTTCGTGGCGCAGGGTACGATCGATCTCTGCCTCGCCAAAGGCGCAAAGACGGCAGTTGAGCAGAACACGCGCGCGGCCGTACTCCGCGCGGCCGGCAGCGGAACGAAGCCGTGCCGACCATTCGACGCGGATCAGCCCGGCGATCGCGGACGCGCCGTGCCCGAGCAACAAGGCGCGCGCGCTCGCTTCCAGGGCCGGATCGCGCCCCGGTACTTTTTCGGGAACGGCCGGAGCGAGGGGAAACTCAAGTTGTTTAAACGACAGCATGTTGCACCGGGCTGGCCGCGGCGGCGGATTTGCGCCGCTGCGGGATGCGATCGATGGCCGCGATCGTCGCTTCGATTTCGGCCGCGGTCGTTTCCTCGCCTAACGAAAAGCGAACGGCGGAGGCGGCCCGCTCCCGCGGCAGGCCCATCGCGAGCAGGACGTGCGAAGCGACGACCGAACCCACCATGCAGGCTGACCCGCTCGAAGCGCAGACGCCTTCAAGATCGAGCGCCATGAGCATGGTTTCGGATAGGAAACCCGGAAAGCTGACATTCAGGGTGTTGGCCAGACGCGGCGCCGTGGCAGCGTTCTGCTGCGCCTCGGAGCAGACGCCTTCGATCCCGCGCCACAACTCGTCGCGCAGCTCGCGCTCGCGCGCCTGTTCGTCAGCCAGATTCCGCAAGACTTCTTCCGCAGCCGCCGCCATCCCGACGATTGCCGGGACGTTCTCGGTCCCCGGGCGGCGCTCGCCTTCATGGGCGCCGCCGAATTGAATCCGATCGATCGGCAGCCCCGAACGCAGGTAGAGAAAGCCAGCGCCTTTCGGTCCGTAAAACTTGTGCGCGCCAAAGCTGGCCGCGTCGATACCGGTCAAGTCCGTCGGCAGCTTGCCAAACGATTGCACCATGTCGCTGTGCAGCAGCACGCTGTGCTTCCGACAGCGCTCCACGATCTCCGGCATCGGTTGGATGACGCCGGTTTCGTTGTTCGCGGTCATGATGGAGACCAGCACCGTGTCCGGCCGAATGGCCCGTTCGAGTTCATCCGGATCGACCAGGCCTGCGGGCGAAACATCCAGCCACGTTACTTCAAATCCTTCCCGCTTCTCGAGATGCTCGAGTGCGTGCAGGACGGCGTGGTGCTCGGCCCGGTTGCTGATCAAATGCTTTCCGTTAGGCGCGAGACGCCGGGCCAGACCGAGGAGCGCGAGGTTGTTCGCTTCCGTGCCGCCACTGGTGAAGATGATCTCGTGCGGCTTCACCCGGAGCAGCGCGGCCAGTCGATCGCGGGCGTCGTCCACCGCTGCGCGGGTCTCGCGTCCCGCGCGATGAACGCTCGAAGGGTTCCCAAAATGGTGTTCGAAATAGGGCTGCATCGCGCGCCAGGCCGCGCCAGAGAGCGGCGTGGTCGCGTTGTAATCGAGGTAAATCATTTCAGTCTCCCAGGATCTCGCTCAAGCCCGCGATAATTTGAACCAGTTTTTCATTGCTTGCTTGACCCATATTCGGGCCATTCCCAGGCGTCGGCGGCGAGGCCAAGTTCCGCGACCGACTTGTCTTCCGTGGCGGAAAGCATGAGGCATTCTCGTGCAAGGCGAGACTTTTCCAAAGGAGCGCGCCTTTTCTTGACCGCCAGTTGAATGGCCTGACCGCCGGTCGAGATGGCGGCTTTGAAGGTATTCATAGCTCTCGGCACTACGGGTATGAGCTCACCGGCGGGCAAATCAAGTGACAGTCGCCGCCATTATTCGCGCACGGTACCCGCGGGAGCAGCGCGGGGGCGATTGAGCATGACCTGGATTTGTTTTGCGTCGTAGGCAACGAGCGAATCGGGCGGCACGCTTTGGGTGAGGAAAACGTTTCCCCCGATTGTGCTCCGCGCGCCGATCACGGTTTCACCGCCCAGCACGGTCGAGTTAGGATAAATCGTGACGTGATCCTCGACATCGGGATGGCGTTTGCCGCCTTTCTTGATGTGACCTTCCTCATCCTTCTGGAAGCTGCGCGCGCCTAACGTCACCCCGTGATAGAGCTTCACGTGGTTGCCGATCACGCAGGTTTCGCCGATCACCACGCCGGTGCCGTGATCGATAAAAAAGTGACTCCCGATTTGCGCGCCCGGATGAATGTCGATCCCGGTGCGGCTATGGGCCCATTCCGTCATCATGCGCGGGATGAGCGGCAGATCGGCCAGGTAAAGAATGTGCGCCATGCGTTGAATCGCGATCGCCTCGAGCGAGGGATAAGCGAGAATGATCTCCTCGAAACTGGTCGAAGCCGGGTCGCCTTCGTAGGCGGCGTCGATGTCAGTCCAAAGAATCTCGCGCACGCCGGCCAGCTTGGAGAAGAAGTTCCTCAGGATGCGATCGGCATCGGGTTCGACCGAACCGTTGCCGCCGCGGCGGGCGAGGCTTTTGCACATCTCGGGATGGAGTCGCGTGTGCAGCGCGCGAATCCGGCTGCGGGTCAGCGCGGGAAGATCGCCCGGGTGCACGACCGGTTCGCCGTGAAAGCCGGGGAAAAGAAGGCTGAGCAATTCGACGCAAGCCGCATCAATCGCGGGGCGCGATGGCAGGGTCGCGGCCGCGTCGAGATAATTGATGCCGCCGTCCGCGCTATAGGTATGCAGCAAGGCCTCTGCGGGGTCGTTAGGCGAATCGTTCATCGGCTGAAGTATCGGTGAGGTGGAAGGTAATGAAAATCAAAAAGCGGGGCACGCGTGCCAATGCCCAGGACGGTCACCAGCGCATTATCCATTTGGGACTCGACTCCGCGCAGTTGGCGCAGCTGAGCAAGAACGACCCGTGCAAGCCGGCCCCTCGCGCGTCAGATCCGTCAGCGAACAACTGTGACTACCGAATGGATCGCACGTGCTTTGGAGATGGAGCATCCGACCGCAGTCAGTCGCAGCCTGAGCAGCCATCGAATCGAACCGAGGCAAGAGGCGGCGTTGCGCCTCCCGCTCGATCGGTGAAACAAGCGGCGGAGTTTATTCTGGACAGCGGCTGGCAATTTTGATTTCCTTGCGGGCGTGAGCCCCGAGTTTCCCATCTCGCCCATCTGCGGTCTTGCACGATTCACGCGCTGACCCACGCGCTGACCCCACTTCCCACTCACAATTCACGCGAACAAACAAATAAACATGAAGACACTAATCCTGAATTTGGCCAAACAAGGAAACTCGAATGCAGTCTCTTTTCATCCTTCGCCGCGAGCTTGGCTAAGAGAAGCGATCCTGTCGGCTATGATAACCTTCCTTGTCGCCGGAACAACCCTTGCTGCCGATGGTACTTGGATCGCCGACCCGGTTGACAACAATTGGAATAACCCGGCTAACTGGTCCTCGGGGACGGTGCCGGGCTATTACGATGTGGCTTTTTTTGATGGTTCGGCGGTCAAGGAGATTAATGATACGCAGGCTACGTCGCTCGAGGTGATTGTGTTCAATCCGGGTGCCGACGCGTTTACGATTAGCGCGTTGCCTGGTGCCGGGATCAGCTCGAGGCTGGGTGTCCAGAACAATTCGGGCATGGAGCAGAACTTTGTTGCGACGGCAGATGGCCAGGGGAATTCTGGAGGCTTTACTATCACCCAGTCTATTGATCCCGCGACCATCACAGGCCCGGTAACCTTTACGGAACAGGCTCGAAACTCCCCGACGGGATTTGCGCCCGGCGTAACCTTTTTCTTTGCTGGCGCGGGCGACGCGACTTTCCATAACTTGGGAGCTAGCATCGCAGGTGGCGTCGGCGGTCGGACCGATTTCGTCGCCACGGGCGCTTCGGCCGAGAACTGCATGGTCATTAATGATGGCGGGACAGTCAGTGGGGCAACTGGCGGCGAGACCGATTTTTCGCAGGGAAAACCGAGCGCCGGAAATGCGACATTTATCGCCAATGGCGGAAGCGGCGGCGGTGGCTTTATCACTTTCGAAGGTGGCTCGTTAGGCGGGACATAGCGGCTGGAACTTTTCGGCAATGGCTACATGGGTATCAGCCTTCACGTCGGAGCTAGCCTTTCGATCGACTCGATCGAATGCGACGGTCAGATCTATCTTGGCAAGGCCACCCTCATGGTCGGGACTAATAATCTGAGCACGACCTTTTCCGGTGTATTGCATCCGGGTGATCCGAGCGGAGGCAGCGGCACTGGCGCGTTAACGAAGATAGGAACCGGAACACTAACTGTGAGCGGGGCGAACCTTTACACTGCTGGACAACTGTCAGCGCCGGCACATTGGTCGTGAGCAATGAGACCGGCTCCGGTACGGGTACGGGCGCAGTCTCGGTCAACGCGGGCACGCTCGGCGGGAGCGGGACCATATCCGGCGTGGTGACCATCGGGACGGGAGGCGGCGCGGGTGCCTTTCTCGCCCCGGCACATGGGACCAAGACGCAAGCCACGCTTACCATCCAAAGCAGTCTTACATTTAACTCTGACTCGGCTTACACTTACACCTTTAAAGCAAAAAAGAAGAAGGCGAAGACGGACAAGGTGGTGGCCAACGGGGTGACGATCAACGGCGCGACGGTAGTCCTGCAGGGCACGACCCAGGGCAGCCTGACCCGCGGCACGGTCTATACTCTCATCAGTAACACCGCCGCGACTCCGATCAGCGGCACCTTCAGCAATCTGGCCGATGGTGCGATCCTGACGGTGAACGGGAACAACTTCCAGGCCAGCTACGAAGGCGGCGACGGCAACGATCTGACGCTGACGGTGGTCCGGTAAGCAATTGAAGATATGTACAGAGAAAAGATTATCCTCGCATTAGCCGCCAGCTTCTTGCTCGTTACATCAATTCTCCGGGCCGACAGCGGCACCTGGCTGGCCAATCCGGTCGATAACAACTGGAATAACCCGGCGAATTGGTCGTCGGGGACTGTGCCTTCAATACATGATACGGCTACCCTTGCTTTCTCGACCATCACGTCCCTATCCATTCACGACTTCTCAGCGGTCGATGAGATGTTTTTTCCCAGCGGCGCTAGCGCCTACACGTTCGTGCTGCACCTGCCGATGTATTTCTCCTTTTACCTCACGGGTATCGTGAACGAGTCAGGCGTGACCCAGAATTTCCTTCTCACCGCGCGCTCGGGTGGGATGGAACAGGGTGTGATCATCTTTGATTACGGCACAACAGCCGGCACAAACACCGCTTTTACCTGCGAGGCGGCGACGACGAACGACGGGGCGCAAGGTTCGATCCAATTTGAGCAGTCCTCGGCGGGGAGCGGGACTTACCACAACCTCGGGGCAACAATCTCGGGCGGCGTCGGCGGGCGCACGGACTTCTATTATAACGGCTGCTCGGCAGAGAACAGCACCATCATCAACGACGGAGCCACGGCGGATGGCGCGACTGGCGGAGGGACGGCTTTCCAGCAAGCCAAGCCGAGCGCGGGCAATGCCACGCTTATTGCCAATGGCGGAACCGACGGCGGCGGTGGTGGCTCATTTGTCTTTGCCGATGCTTCGTTAGGCGGGACAGCCCGGCTGGAGGTCTTCGGCAACGGCTATGCGGACTTGAGCAGGCATATCGGTCCGAGCTTCACCATCGGCTCGATTGAGGGCGACGGCGTCATTTATGTCGGAAGGACGACATTTCTGGTAGGGAGCAACTCGCTCAGCACCATCTTCTCGGGCGTGCTTCATCCCGGCGGGCCCGGCGGTCACGGGAATGGCAGCGGCGCGTTGGTTAAGATCGGCGACGGTAGTTTGACCCTAACCGGCGCGAATCTTTATAAGGCGGGCACGACGGTGAGCGCTGGAGCGTTGATGATCGATAACGCCATCGGCTCGGGCACTGGGCCAGGTGAGGTCCGTGTCAACGGTGGAATGCTGGGCGGACGTGGGATCATTTCGGGTGCGGTGACGATTGGCGGCACCGGAGTGCTCGCCCCGGCGGTAGGCGCGAGGCAGGCTACGCTGACCATCCAAAGTGCACTCACCATCAACGCTCACGCGGCCTATGCCTGCACCTTCCGGGCCGCCGGCAGCCAGGCCATCGCGGACGAAGTGGTGGCCAACGGAGTAACGATCAACAGCGGCGCCACCTTTGTTTTCAGCGGGACAGCGCAAGGAACCTTAACCCAGGGTCTCGTCCTGACTGTCATCAGTAACACCGCCGCGACTCCGATCAGCGGCACTTTCAGCAACCTGCCCGATGGTGCGATCCTGACGGTGAACGGAAACAACTTCCAAGCCAGCTACGAAGGCGGGGATGGGAACGATCTCACGCTCACGGTCGTAATGTAGCCGCTTCGCTGCGCGAAGCGTGAGGGAGAGTGAGGCCGGAACGCTAGCTTGCCCGCCGCACCCATACCCACGCCGCCCACAGGGCGGCGGCTACAGTGCGAAACGTGACGGGAGAGGATGGAACGCATCTCATCACACGACGAACCGGCGCTGTTGCAGTCGCGAAGCCCTTCGCCGCGCTGACGCGAGGCTTAGCCACGGACCACGTAGCGTCCGTGGATCCAGACACGTTGACCATGGCGATGGCCCCAATGTCCGTTCACCCAAACCCGGCGGCGGCCATGCTCAATGTAATACGGTCCATGGACGTAGTAGGGCTGATCCCCAACGGCCACTGTGACTCCACCGACGATCGGACCCGGCGGCGGCGGCCCGGGCGGAACGTAGGCATACGGAGCGCACGCAGCAACGCTGAGGGCGACGGCAAGCGACAAAATGAACATTTTTTTCATGCGAGTATTTCGACGAGAAGAATGGCTATTCCTTCAATAGAGAATCGCGCGACGGGGTGGTGACCGGATGGGTGGGACGGCGAATGGCGCGGTCGCAGGTTGCCCGATCAGTGGTCTATTTCTGGGAGGATGAAGGGCAAATCAGTCCTGATTTCAGGCGCGGGTATCGCCGGCCCCACGCTCGCTTACTGGCTCCTGAAAAACGGCTCCGAGCCGGTCATGGTCGAGCGCGGGCCGATCTTTCGGGAAGGCGGTTACATGATCGATTTCTGGGGTCTTGGTCTGGAGGTTGCGGAGCGGATGGGCTTTCTTCCGCGCTTGCGCGAGGTCGGTTACAAGATCGATTCGGTCCAGTTCGTCGATGAAGAAAATCGGCTGCGCAGTTCTTTGGCCGCAAGTCTCTTTTCCCGGGCGCTGGGCGACCGGTTCGTTAGTCTGCCTCGCGGCGATCTCGCCCGGGCAATCTTCGATCTGGTCGCGGATCGGGTGGAGGTGATTTTCGGTGATAGTGTTACGGCGCTGCGCGAGGAGGGCGACGGCGTGGAGGTAACTTTCGCGCACGCAGCCCCGCGCCGTTTCGATCTCGTGGCGGGTTGCGACGGGTTGCACTCCGCGATGCGCGCGACCGTCATTGGGACGGAGGAGAAATTTGAGAAATACCTGGGTTATTTTGCGGCGTCCTTTCTTACGAACGGCTACCCGTGGCGCGATGAGCGGACCTATCACAGTTATGCCGCACCCGGGCGACAAATCAGTCGCTATGCGTTGCGCGGCGATCGCACCGCGTTCCTTTTTGTCTTTGCCCGCGAGGACGGGCGCGAGCGCGCCGGACACGATGAGAACCCGCGCCGTCTCCTTCGTGAGACGTTCGGTCGCGATCGATGGGTGGAAACTCCCGAAATCCTCCGCCGGCTCGATGCTTGCGACGATCTTTATTTCGATTCCGTCAGCCAGCTTTGCTCCGCGCACCTGGTTTGGATTGTTCGCCCGCGACCAGGTCTTGCGCCTGGCTTCCTGTTTTCGACCGGTAGCTGACTGGCTGATGGGCCGCTTCGTGACGGACCGCTTTAGACTGCCGATCTACGATTTGGGCGGCGGCGGCGGCGGACCGGGCGGGGGAGCGAAATGATGATGTTGCCGGAACTGCTTTCGATGTTCTGCTTCCATTTTGGCGAATGCGGTTTTTTGCTCCGGGGTGAGAAGAGCTGAAATTTGCGCGTTGGTTTGCGCGATTCGTTCGTGAACACGCCGGGCGGTTTCGCGCCAGATCGTCTCCATGTCGGCGCCGGTCTTTTCGATCAGCGGTTTGATTTGGGCCGACTGTTCATCGGTCAGGTGCAAGCCGGATTGCAAGCGCTCGAGCATCTGGCGGGATAACTGTTTCGGCTCGGGCGGGCGCATGAAGGTGCGGCCGAGCATGGGCGCGATGAGCGCCCCGGTTACCGCCCCGGCGAGAAAGATAAGGACCGCATAGAGAATGACGCGCAGGGTGCGCGACTTACTCATAATCGTAACCGGTCGCGATCGCCGAATCAGCCACGCCTCCCTCGGGATCGTAGCGGTTATTGAAGGCGGCAAGCTCGTCGCTTTCCAAGAAGCCGACCAGAAGAGCGACCGCGCAGGCCGCGAGCGCCGCCCAACGCAGACCGCGCAACAACCCAAGAGTCGTGGAGCGCCGCGCCATCGCTTCGCGCCAGTGGGCGAAAACCGCCGTCTCGAAACCGTAAGGCATCTCGCCGGGAGGCGCCGGGGGCGCGCGCCGTGAGAGCGAAAAGATGCGCTGAAGAATTTGCTCGGTGTTCATCAGGCAAAAGTCGGCGTGAAGGCGTTGGATTGGCCGAGCATCTTTTTCATCTTCGCGCGGGCCCGAAAGGCCCGGACCTTGATCGCGGCCCGGCTCCAACCTGTGAGTTGATGAATTTCTTCGACGGATCGTTCTTCCAGATGAAGCAGAGTCACGAGCAGGCGGTCATCCGGTGAAAGTCGGCTCAGCAGGCTATGGAGAAGTTCCTTCGCCAGCCGCGCATCCTCCAGCGACGTGAGATCGGCTTCGGCCCGTGCCAAGCGCTCGATCGCGGCGGAGGTTTGCTCATCGAAATCGGCCAGGCGCCATTCCGGGCGGCGCTTTTCCGCGCGCAATTCGTTGAGACAGGTATTGACCGCGACGCGTGAGATCCAATGCTCCAGCGGCACCTTCCCGGCATATTTGTCGAGATTCTGAAAAATCTTGATGAAAATCATCTGCGTCAGGTCTTCTTCACTCATTCGTCGCGGAAGATGGGAACGCACCAACTTGAGCACAAATGGATGAAAATGTCGGAGGAGGTCACGCGCCGCCATCTCATCACCCGAAGCGATCCGACGCAGGCAAGCCTGCTCGTCGAAGCTCTCATCTGGCATTGGCGGTCGTAGCGCGGCTCCACATCACGAATATGACACCTTGCGCGGCCGGAGGTTACAAGCATTTTCGCGCGAATTCATGTCATCACCTCGTCATCTTCTATCAGGAGGGGAGAACACAATGGCCGGAAGCGGTCCGGCAAATTGACCAGCCAGCCCTGTAACCACTCCACCCTGGCGGGCGTCTCTAGGAGCAGACAGCAAGTTGCTGTCGGACAAACCTAACGAACAAAGCAATGAAGCCAGACAAACTCACACTCCTTGCACTCTGCACCGCCGACTTGCTCGCGACCGGCCAATTTGCCGGCGCCCAGGCCCAGGCCGATCCAGTCTCACTGCACCGGCACGGCCCGCCCGACCTTTCAGCCATGCTGACGCATATGCTCAATCTGACTGATGCCCAGCAGACGCAGGTCAGGGCCTTGGTCGCCGAGGTGCAGCCGCAACTCGACGCGATCCATGAACAGGCGCGCGCAGCGGCGGATGCAATCATCAAACAGCTTAACACCAAAATCCGTCCGCTCCTTACCGCCGACCAGCAAAAGCGGCTGGACGCGCTCGAAGTCCTGCGCGAGACGCGCCCCCCGCGCCCGGGGCCGGAATAATTTCGACTGGATGGAGTAGGATGGCGGGGCTGGGGAGAAATCCGCAGCCCTTGCCTGAGCGGGGATCTGTCACGGGAGCGACCGGCGTCAGGCAGAGAATTTGTGCCTAACGAATCGGGATATCACTTTGCCTTACGCTACGAGGCAGGATTTCGATCCAGCGGCCGATTCGCGGAAGCAGCCTGCGGCGTCCGAGTAACGAAACGGGTTCGACTTCTCCATTTGAATCCAGCGCGGGTCGCCGCTAAATGAGGGCCCAATGCGCCCGGGCTCTTCTTCTTCAAGCACAAGAACTATCTCGCTTCTTACGGCGACCTGCATCGTCGTCGCAAACATGGTGGGCACGGGCATTTTCACCAGCCTCGGTTTTCAGGTGGGCGATCTCCCGACAGGTTTTGCGATCATGGCGCTCTGGACGATTGGCGGGGTGTGCGCCCTTTGTGGCGCGCTCGCTTACGCGGAACTGGGCGCGGCCCTCCCGCGCTCGGGGGGCGAGTATCACTTTCTGCGCGAGATTTATCATCCTTCGGTCGGCTTCATGGCTGGCTGGATCTCGGCGACGGTTGGTTTCGCCGCCCCGGTGGCGATCGCGGCGATTCCCTTTGGGACTTATCTCGCCGGTGTTGTGCCAGGGTTGAACCCCCTGTTTTTATCGCTCGCGGTCGTGCTCATCTCGACCCTCGTCCTGCTCTGGGATTTGCGGCTGGGGAGCGGATTCCAAAACACTTCGACGATCTTGAAGGTCGGATTGATCCTGGTGATCATCGCGGCCGGGTTTTGCGTCCAGGGAACCCAGCCAATCTCGTTCCTGCCGGTGAAAGCGGATCGGGCCCTGATCGTGAGCACGCCGTTCGCGGTCAGCCTTTACTGGGTCATGTATGCCTACTCGGGCTGGAACGCCTCGACCTATATCATGGGCGAAGTGCGCAATCCGACCCGCACTATTCCGCTTTCGCTCGGACTCGGCACTCTCCTGGTCACGGCGCTCTACCTCGGGATCAACGGTGTCTTTCTGCGCACCACTCCAGCGGCGGAGATGGTCGGAAAACAACAGATCGGGCTGATCGCCGGCGTGCATATTTTCGGTGAGGGCGGCGGCAAGGTGATGGCGGTTTTTATCGCCCTTGGGCTGGTCTCGGCCGTGAGCGCAATGATGTGGATCGGACCGCGCGTGACCATGACGATGGGAGAAGACTTGCCCGCGCTTTCCTGGCTGGCGGGGCGCAACGCGCGTGGTATCCCGGTCCGCGCGACGCTCGTGCAATTCGCGATTGTGAATTTGCTCATTCTCGTCACGACCTTCCAGAAGGTGGTCAACTATGTGCAGTTCAGCCTCACCTTTTTTTCCGCCCTGACTGTGCTCGGCGTCTTCATCCTGCGCTGGCGGCGTCCCGATTTGCCGCGACCTTATCGCACGTGGGGCTATCCCATCACGCCGGCGATTTTCCTCGTGGTCAGCTGCTGGATGCTCTGGCACATGCTGGAAGATTCCTCGACACGCGGGCCATCGCTTTGGGGACTGGCGACCGCCGGCCTCGGGCTCATTCTTTACTATTGCTCGCCAAAAAAAACGCCTGACGGTGGCGTTTGATCCTCGCGAAATCTGGGAACCGGGATAACCGGCGGAAAAACTTCCGGGCAGCGATCGATCCGATCCTGCGTGATCGGAGAGGCTTGGAGAGTTTACTAACGATTCCGCAAAATCCGCTGCCTGAGTTCGCTTGATCGATTCGCCGGGAAAGTCCCAGCCGGAACGGCTCCTGCTTTTCAGAGCTATCGGCGATCGATCGATCCACGATAAATGTACTTCGCGACGTGATCGCAGGCGCGCGCTAAACCATGAGATTTTCCACCGGGTCAGTCCTCTTCACATGAAGCTTACGCCGGTCCCGACCTTCAGGGTACGTTTCGCCCTTTATGGTTGCTTCCTGTTGTTCGTTACGTCTGTGCTGGCGGCCGGCCCGGACCGCCTCCAAGTCACTCCTTCCTATCACAACGATCTCTCGCCTCCGTTGCGCGAAATGGCCGCCCTGGAAAAACCCGGTCGACATCAGGAGCGAGAAGCCGCCGAAAACCCGAAGATACCAAATTCTCATATCGATAGCCCGGATCCTGTGCTTGATCAGGGTCCAGTCTTTCGCATTTTTGCCCCGAGGGTCTCCGAACCGATTCTCAGCTTCGATGGCATTGCCTTTCCAGGCGTTGGTTGCAGCTGCGCTCCTCCCGACACCAACGGCGCGGTAGGTCTCACCCAATATGTCCAGATGGTGAACGAAGGTTACCAGGTTTTCGATAAGGCCACCGGTAACTCCGTTCTCGGGCCCAATAGTATCGCCTCACTTTGGAGTGGATTCGGCGGTGCCTGCCAGGACGGCGGCTTCGGCGATCCCGTCGTCCTCTACGACCAACTGGCCGATCGCTGGGTGATCAGCCAGTTCGCCAGCGCGACGGGCGGCGCTCCGATCACGGATGAATGCGTGGCCGTCTCCACCTCGGGCGACGCCACAGGTAGCTATAATCGTTATGGCTTTCACCTCGGGGCGAACTTTTTCGATTATCCGCATCTCGCCATCTGGCCCGACGCCTACTACATGAGTATGAACGTATTTAGTTCCGACGGGACCGCTTACCTTGGTCCGCAGCCTTTCGCGCTCGATCGCACTGCCATGCTGGCGGGCACGGCGGCCGCTTTCATTAGCCCGGTCGATCCGCTCGGTAGTTCGGTCCCGCCTTTTCTACCCGCGAATCTGGACGGCTTCACTCTCCCACCCGACGGGGCGCCGAACACCTTTCTCGGCTTCCCGAGCGGCAACCAGTACACGGTCTATCATTTCCAGGTCGACTTCGTCACCCCGGCGAATTCAACCTTCACCACTTTCGCGACTCCTGCGGCGGCGGGCTTTGCCTCGCTCTGTGCCAGCACGCGCGCCTGTGTTCCCGAAGCCGGCGTGTCTTCGTCCGACAAACTGGATGGGATCGGCGATCGGTTAATGTTTCGCCTCGCCTATCGGAATTTTGGCGACCACGAATCGCTCGTCGGCAACTTCAGCGTGAACGCTGGCGGAGCCGCTGGCCTCCGATGGTTTGAACTGCGCGGCGTCACAGCCGGCCCGGTCACGGTTTATCAGGAAAGCACTTATCAACCCGACAACACCTCGCGCTGGATGGGGAGCGTGGCGATGGACGGCCAGGGCAATCTGGCGCTCGGCTTTAGCGCTTCCAGTGCCTCGATCAATCCGCAGATTCGCTACACGGGTCGTTTCGCGACCGACCCGATCAACACGCTCTCCCAGGGTGAAGCCCACCTTTTCGATGGCACGGGGAGCCAGACCGGGAGCGGGAATCGCTGGGGCGATTACAGCGCTTTGACCGTGGATCCAGGCGATGACTCGACCTTCTGGTATACCAACGAATACTATTCGTCGACGGGAGCGTTCAACTGGCGCACCCGGATTGGGAGTTTCACGCTCACCTCGGTAAATCCCACGCCGACGCCAACCCCAACTCCAACCCCAAGCCCAAGCCCAAGCCCAACAGTAACACCCACATCTACGCCTACACCCACACCCACACCCAAGCCTACACCGACGCCGACACTTACGCCGGCACCTACACCGATCGCCACGACGGATCTGGCCAACATTTCGACGCGGCTGGTTGTGGGAACCGGCAGCAATGTGGCCATCGGCGGATTCATCGTTACCGGCACCCAACCGAAAAAGGTCATCGTGCGGGCGATTGGGCCGTCGCTGCCGGTTACCGGTAAACTGGCAAATCCGACCCTTGCGCTTTATGGCCCGAACGGTGTCCTGATTGCGTCGAATGACGATTGGCGCAGCACGCAGGAAGCGGAGATTATTGCCAGCACGGTGCCACCGACAAACGATCTGGAATCGGCCATTGTCGCGACCTTACCAGCGAGCCCGGCCGGGATTGGTTACACCGCCGTCATGGGCGGAGTGAATAGCACCACCGGCATCGGTTTGGTCGAGGCTTATGATCTCGATCCCACGGCGGATTCCAAGCTGGCCAACATCTCGACCCGCGGCCAGGTGCAAACCGGCAATGACGTACTGATCGGGGGCATCATCGTGCTGGGCAGCGATGCGCAAAAAGTGATCGTGCGCGCACTCGGTCCGTCGTTAGGCGATGGCGGCGTGACGGGGGCGCTGCAGGATCCGACCCTGGAATTGCACAACAGTGACGGCGCCCTCATCGCCTCCAATGACAATTGGCGCGATACCCAGGAAGCGGAGATCATTGCCACTGGTGTGCCGCCGGCAAATAACCTGGAATCGGCTATTGTCGCGGTCTTGCCGGCCAGTTCCACCGGTATCGGCTACACCGCGCTTGTGCGGGGCGCGAACGGAACCACCGGCGTCGCTCTCGTGGAATTCTACGCTCTCTCCCCCTGAGCGGCGTCGGGTGCCGGCGGTGTGAACCTTCGTTTTCCAGTCTCCTGGCGTAGCCGGAGATGATGGGCGTGCCGGAATCGTCCGGCATCGCTTTGCCTAACGAAGAAAGCATCTTGGACATGGCGGATCGATAAATCTGATCTCGCCAAGAAATGGTCAGTCTTTGGCAAGAAAGGAAGAGCGCTGGGAAAGTGAAGTCGTAGGAAGCGGTATCATCGAACAGATCTGGATCTGGCGAGGACGCTTATCCTGGGGCTTCTTCCGCTCTTTCAGACCTGAATTTGCCGGTGAACTACCCAGGGAAAGAGGAACCGTTCCATGAAAAATCCAGCTCAACTGACAAACCCCATCCCTCCACTCGAACTGTCAAAGCCGTCCGCACGTTTGCGGCGCGGTTGTCTGCGGCCCGGAATTCGTCGCACCCTCTTGCCGGCAGTGCGAGCAGTGCATTCCTTGGTTGCCGGTGTTCGACCGACTGCCTCGATTCGTGCGCTGCGCATCGCGTTCCCGCTTTTCTTTGTTGGAGCGGGGCTGATGCTGGTGCAACCCTGTGCGGGCGAGCCCGTTCAATCGGAAAGTACGGGCAGCCTTGCCACTAACCAGGTCACTGCCGATGAATATCTAACCAGCTCCGAAGTTTACAACTCCGTAAGCGGAAGGTGGAGCAGGACGGGCGACATGGGCGCCGCGCGCGCTGAGCACACGACGACCTTGTTGCCCAGTGGTCTGGTGTTGGTGGCAGGGGGCTACGCCGACAGCGGAGTTTTAGCGAGCGCGGAACTCTACGACCCAGCGAGCGGCACTTGGAGTCCCACGGGCAGCCTCAACGTCGCCCGCTCTGGGCACACGGCAACGTTGCTGCCTAACGGTATGGTGCTGGTTGCAGGGGGAGGGGCCCTGCAGGGCCAGGGTAAGAACGCGGAACTTTATGATCCACGGAGCGGGACCTGGACGGTCACGGGAAGCCTCAACCTCGATCGCAGACTGCACACGGCTACCCTCCTGCCTAACGGAAGGGTTTTGGTGGCGGGAGGCCATTTTTCCGGTAGAGCGGCTGCGGAACTGTACAACCCGGTCACCGGGAATTGGAGTATCACGGGGGAGATGAATTTCCCGCGCTATGGCCACTCGGCGACGTTGCTGCCCAATAGGAAGGTGCTGGTCGCGGGTGGAAGCGATCCGCTTCATAATCGCGAAATGACGAGCGCGGAGGTGTATGATCCGGCAGTTGGGACCTGGAGCGTCACGGGTAGCCTCAATAGCGTACGTGGTGCCAACAGGGCGACCCTGCTGCCTGACGGTCAGGTCCTCGCAGAAGGAGCGGGCGGCCCGCCGACAGACAAGTGGGCGAAATTTGCGGAACTGTACGACCCAGCGAGCGGGGCTTGGAGTCTTACCGGCAGTCCCGTCGGAGGCGACGGCAGGATGACCCTGCTGTCCAACGGGCTGGTATTGGGGGAAGGCGGTGTAGGTGCTTTTCAGGCTCGCAATCAGGCGCAACTGTACGATCCAGCGAGCGGGACCTGGAATGCCGTCAGAAACCTTCAGAGCTATCGCGGCGCTCACACCGCGACTTTGTTGCCTAACGGGGACGTGCTGGTGGTCGGAGGCCGCGGTTCGGATTAGCCAGGGAGCCCCGACAACACAAGGCCGGTCCCACAATATCATTCCTGCGCCTGAGAGGGAATCCAGCTCCTATTTCGGTGGTGTATCATTTTGACTAAACTAAAATGATACACCACCCTATTTCCCAAGGAGCAGACGGAGAAAATGAGCGTCGAAAAAGCGGCCGCCGTCGCCTTGCCTAACGACAATAAGATCGAGCGAGGGGACGACATAAAGCCGCTGGTAGCCGGAGCCGATGCAGGCCACGAGATCGCTCGGCGCATCGCGGCAAAGACAGGCGTCGTGCCAGTCCTGGCGCGACCATTTCGGCGCCAGCATGTCTTCGAAATCAAACTCGCGCCCGTCGGGCGCGGCCCGATTGTTCCACCAGCCTAACGAGAAAGCGCGGTTGGCCGGGGAGCCGCGCCAGCTTTGGGCGAGCCATTCCGGCTTCACCACCGGCCTGCCCTGGTTGAGTACGAGCTGACCCATCTTTGCCCATTGGCGCGCCGTCAGGGTGAAGCCGGCGGCGAGTAGTGGGTTGCCCGCGCGATCGTCGAGATAACGTTGCGGCCCGAGTCGCATCCGGCGCAGGACGCGACGCTCGAGATAATGGGTGGGCGATTCCTCGTCCAGCTTCTCCTTCAAAATCTGATGAAAAACCTGCAGCCCGCTCGGTCCGTAAATGAAAGCTGTGCCCGGGTTCGCGACCATCGGCAAACGGAGCGCGGCTTCATCGCGGTCGCCGAAATCGTTCTCTTGCAAAGCGAAACCGGGCGCCAGTCCGCTGGAAAAATCGAGCAATTGCCGAATCGTGACTCGCGCTTTGCGCGGGTCGCGCCGCCAGGATGGGATGGTGTCCGCGACTCGGTCGTCGAGGTCAAGCAGGCCGTCTTGCGCTGCGGCCAGCGCGGCCAGGTTCCAAAAGGCCTTGGTCCCGCTGTAAATTCTGCGCGGGGTATTCCGGCCGCCTCCTGCCGGGTATCTCTCGAGCAATGTCCTGCCGCCTTGCACCACGAGAAGCGCAGTTCCGCGGTGGCCGGCCGAATATTCCGCGGCGGCGCGGACCGCCGCCGAGTCGAGCGTTGCCGCGGCCGCTGCCGGCGCGAGCAACAGAAGAGAGAGGAGGAGTGTTGCATTCGTCCGCCGCCTCGCTCGACCGAGCCGCGCCCGCCAAAGAGCGGAGGCGACCGCGTCGGTCGCAGATGCGGCAGCCAGCGTGCCGCACGCAGATTCGCGCAGATGGCGCGCAGAAGAAGATTGTGCGGCCGACACGACTGTCTCTACAGTTCGCAGGTGATCAATGCGCGGGCCGGCATGCATGGCGTACTACCTCGATAATTTCAGTCCGTTCATAATCAAGTTCGGACCGAGCTTTGGCATTCGCTGGTACGGCTTCTCCTATTTGCTCGCCTTCTTTTGCGGCTTCCTCCTCCTGCGCTGGCTCGCGCAACGCCGCTACTGTGCTCTGCCCGCAGACAAGGTTGGCGACTACATTCTCTGCGCGGCTCTCGGCGTGGTTGTGGGTGGCCGGCTCGGCTACGCGCTTTTCTATCGCCCGGGAGAATTGCTGGTCGATCCACTTTTTGTCTTTCGTATCTGGGACGGCGGAATGTCGAGCCACGGGGGAATGATCGGGCTCACTCTCGCCACCTTTCTTTACGCGCGGTGGCAACGTGTCCCGTGGCTGAATCTGGCGGATAACATCGCGGTCGTCGCGCCGGTCGGCTTGTTTCTTGGGCGCTGCGCGAATTTCATCAACGGCGAACTCTACGGCCGGCCTGCGACCGTGCCGTGGGCGATGCAGTTCCCAAAGGAAGCGCTCGATCTGCCGGAGATCGGTGCGCGCACCCTCACCGCGGCCCGGGCCGCCCAACCTTCAGTCGGCAATCTCGAGACCGTGTTCGCGCAGGCGCGCGCCGGCAACGCTGCGCTGCAACGGGTTCTGCACCAGACCCTGATCCCGCGCCATCCGTCGCAGATTTACGAGGCGCTGCTCGAGGGCGCTTTTCTTTTTGGCTGTCTCTGGTTTCTGCGTTTGCGCACCCGGCAGCCGCGCGGGATGCTGGCCGGAATTTTTCTCCTGCTCTACGCGCTCGTCCGGGTGATCGCGGAGAACTTCCGCGAGCCGGACGCGCCGCTCACCGGTCCTTTCACTCGCGGGCAAACGCTCTCCGTCATGCTCGTCGCGGGCGGAATCTGCTTCGTGGTTTACGCGCTTAAGACGAAGCAATACGAAGCGGCGCAGCGGGATTGAAAAATGTGGGATGGGCCTTTGCGCCCCGATGGGGCCGCGACAGGCCAACAGAGGATCTGGGCGCAAAGGCCCCTCCCACATTGCAGCGATCAGCGCGCCTCGGCGAACTTCTGGTTCTTCAAAACGAGACCGGCAACCAGGCCGACGCAGAGGAACCCGATGAACTGAGTAAAGATGTAAGCCTCTGTGTAATTCGCGGGGAAGCCGTACCAATTCCAGTAGGAAACATTAGTCGCAATCGCCGCGATGATCCCAATCACCGTGACGAAACCTACCCGGGCTCCATAGCTCGTCAGGCGCGTCTGCGTCAAAAGGTAGACGGCGAGAAATGCCTCGATCAATTCCGTCACAAATTCCACCGACAAGAGCGACGCCATCCGGAACGGACGCGAACCGGCCGCGTGGTAAATGAGAATCCCCGAGGGATGATGGGCGAGAGCTTCGTCCATGTGTTTCATCGCTTCACCCTTCTGCTCACGCGTCGGATTCTCACCCAGGCCGAAGCCGGGGAAATAGTAGAAACCGGATTTTTCCCCGATGTTGGTCTGCATCGTATCGAGCACGATGGTTTCGTTAGGCATTTCCCGCACGCCGGTGTCGCCGAGCGGAAGCGCCATGTGGGCAATCGAAGTCCAGATAAACATTGCAATGCCGCCAAGCAGGCCGGCGAGAAAGATACGCATCATAAAATAAGCCTCCGGTCGCGGATCATGATCGGATGCGGCACGGAATGTCGAGCGGTATTTTGCCGAAAACGATGAAATAGCAAATGTATATGGATTCGACTCGCAGCCCCGCTCGCTTGGGCAATCCAAATGGCCAGATATCATATGGGTTGGCGGGGCACCGGATGAAAAGACCGTGTTGGCGGTTGGGACCGCAGTTCTAAAGCATTTGTACGACACAAAGACCCTTAAAGGGGAAGGGCCGTATCAAGCTGTGTTAACCGATGGAGTTTGGCGAGTGCTCGGACACGTCCGGAGAATGCGATCGGCGTCGTTATCTTCGCGGATATTTCGCGAAAGGATGGCTGTATCCTAAGGTATGGAGCGCATTAAGTAATCGGGAGGCAAGAGTAGAAGGCAAAAGCGGTGTGTCGGAACGCAAGAGTGGGGTCGCGTCCACATTTCGGTCGATCACTGAGAGCTACTCTGTAGGGCGTGCCTGTTGCGGATGGCGTTCAATAAGCCGGCTCGGTCGCGCGGGTGTTGCGGAGAAAGACCTGGACGAGAGGGAAGAGGATGGCGAAGGTGACCACGGAAAGGGCGGCGGCCCAGCCGAAGCGATGCAGGTTAAAGGCCGCTTTGTAGATGTAAGAGACGAGAGTATGGGTCGAGTCGGCCGGTTCGCCCATGTTCGAGACCAGCCAGACGACATTGATGTTATTGAAAGTCCAGACCGCGCCTAACGTGATCGCCGGGATCATGACCGGCCGGAGCAGGGGCGCGGTGATGTGCCAGAACTGAAACCATGGTGAGGCGCCGTCGACCTCGGCCGCTTCGTAGAGTTCGTTCGGGATGGATTGCAGGCCGCCGAGTGCGACCACCATCATGAAAGGAAATCCGAGCCAGATGTTGGTGGTAATGACAGCGACAAAGGCCTCGAAAGGCGAAGTGAGCCATTGCACCGGCGCGAGGTGAAGATATTTCGTGATGAGCAGATTCACCGCGCCGTATCGGTAGTTAAACATCCCGCGCCAGGTGAGCGCGCTAATGTATTGCGGCAGCGCCCACGGCAGAATGAGCGCGACCCGCCAGGCCGATTTGCCGCGGATGAATCTCTGGTGCAGCACGACCGCGAGGAAGACGCCAATCGCGACGTGAAAGACTATGCTAACCGTCGTCCAGATGACAGTCTTGCACAGAATCGACCAGAAAAGCTGCTCCCTGAAAACCGAGACATACTGGGCGAAGCCAATCAGTCGCCAATCGCGGACGTGATCGAGGTTCGCGTTCGAGAGGGAGAGAATGACGTTGAAGAGAAAAGGGAAGGCGACGAGCGCGAGAACAACGAGCAGGGCGGGAGCGAGAAGAAAGGTGGTGAAGAGGCGAAGGCGAAGGTTCAAGCTCGTGAATTGTAAGTGGTGAGTCGTGCGGGAGACGATTGCACGGCAATGGCCGGGCTTTCAAACGGTAATCGCTTTCCATTTCCGGCGCCCGCGACGCCGCGGCCTGGCTCAGACATTGCGAGAATTACGCCAACCTGCTTCTCTCGGCGAGTCCGCCGTCTCGAGACAAACTCTTATCCCGAAAATGAAGCCGGGCACCCCAACGATGTCGGAGCACCCGGCTCTGTTCCCCCCAGAACAACGCTTCTCTACGGCTGAGGGAAGGAGCAGGTCAACCCAGAAAATCGCACCTGAACAGTTCGTAATCATCCATTCCCTGCGCTGTCATTTTTACGGTCGCGTGGCCTGGTGGAGTTCGGATGCCGTGTTTCACTCAGAGCGAAACTGCCCGCGGTGCGAGGCGGGGAGAATTGCTTGTTCTAGCCTCGGAATAACTGATACCCGGCATTAGTTGGGACCGGCGCATTTATAGACAATGGTTGACACTCCGAGCGCCAGCACGATCGCGACGAAGAATAGGAGGCATCCTAAAGCCGAGGACGTCGGAAATTCGCGTTTCATTTCCCGGGGTCAGGCAGCAACGACTCCAGATATAAAGCAATCTCTCGGCCGCGGTTCTAAGGCAGGCCGGTGCCGGATTTTGATTTCACAAGTCCGATATCGCCGGCGTTGATACTGCCATCGATCGTGACGTCTTCGCGGAAATTGGAGCCGGTGACCGCATTACCCGATTGAGATTTGGTCTGGCCGATATCGCCGGCGTTGACCGCGCCGTCCCCCGTGGTGTCGCCAATCAGGAAGCTGAATGGGACGGCCCCATCATTTGGATTGCTGTCCCCGTTGATGTTGCTCAACTGAAGAGTCACGTTCTGGGCATTCGCGACTCCGGTCAGCGGCACAGTCAGGGTGCTGCCGCTAAAGGTTGGAGTTCCCGTCGTGGCCACGCCGGAAGCCACCATGACCGTGCCGGAGGTGACTGAACCGCTAAAGGTGAAAACGGCGTTATAAGTGATCGAGCTGCGGTCCTCCACCCCAGGAGTGCCGGTCAGCGGCATCGCGATGTCGAAAGTGCCGGTTGCGCCATGAGTCAGGCGCGAGGCTGCGCTCATCAGCGTGACCGCATTAGAAGCTGGGGCGACACGCACATAGTAAATGTCTTCCTCCTGGTTAAAGGTCGCGGCATAGGCGACATTGCCGCCGGTGTTATCAGATACGATCGTGATATAGTCACCGATCTTGTTCTGATTCGGATAACCCAAGAATGGGTTGAACGAATCG
>JBOHXL010000074.1:0-9780 GCA_050736975.1 Chthoniobacterales bacterium
GGCTGAAAGAACAAGGCGCGCAAGTGATCGAGGTCGATACCGACGGAATTTACTTTGTGCCGCCGGACAAGATCGACATCGGCGCGTTGCAGAAAGGCCTGGCCAAAGAACTACCGCCCGGAATCGACGTGGAATTCGACGAGCAGTTCGAAGCCATGTTCAGCTACAAGGCGAAGAACTACGCGCTCCTCACCCGCGAGGGCGAAGTCGTGATCAAGGGCGGCGCGCTCAAGTCGCGCGGCCTCGAGAAATTCCAGCGCGTTTTCCTGGAGGAAATGATCAAGCTGTTGATGGAAGGAAAGCCGGAGGCGATCCCAGCCTTGCGCGACCAGTTTACCCACAAGATTCGCGCGCGCGAGTGGCCGATCGAGATGCTGATGAAGACCGACACCCTGCAGGATTCGCTCGAAAAATATCGCCAGAAGATCGCCGGTGGCGGCCGTAACAAAGCCGCCGCCTACGAGCTTGCCCTGACGAGTGGTCGTAATTACAAACCGGGTGACCAGGTCAGCTATTACGTGAAGGCAACGCCCAAGAAAGTCGCGGCCTACGAAGCGGCCAAACTGGTGACGGATTTTGATCCTCAAAACCGTGACGAGAACATCGATTACTATGTCGCCAAGCTTGACGAGTTGACGAGGAAATTTGAGGCTTTCGCGGATGTGCCTGCTGTGACCAGACAGAGCGATCTTCTGCTTTAGGATGAGGACTGCTCGATGCTCTCACGTCCGAGGAATGTTCCGAATCGGAAGCATCGCCCTCTGCCTCTCCTGTATTTCGTCTGGCTATGGCAAGAATCGCCTGTGGCCTTTGCCCACGCCGCCGGGCGGATACTTCCGCAACTCCCGCTGCTCTACCTGAGGCAGACTTCGAGTCACGGAACAGTCACGGGGCGAAATGGCTAAGAGGTTAGCCTTATATCTTCAAGGCATTCCCTTTCACCAAGGATAGGCCACCAGGCTCATCGTTGGTCGACATGTTACCGGCATATAATTGCCGAGCGTCCGCTCGCGAGATTCAATGACGCACCAGTGCCTGAAGAATTTGTCGCGCACCGTCTCACAAAAACCAAAGGCGAGCTCAGTTTTGGCGGCTAGTCTAGAGGGCGTTATGCACTTGCGGAGACTGTAGCCGCTTCGCTGTGCGAAGCGCGGGTCTGCGCACTGCAACAGGCAGTTGGGCAGCCTCCGCAAGTTCATGACACGCTTCAGGGGACACACCTTGAAGCTCATATCGACCCGGAGAGATTTTCACCCGACGACTTGAAGATTCTCCAACTGGTCAGCGAGAGCCTTCTGATCGGCGGCGTAGTATTCTTCCCATTTGAGGCGATCGTTAGACGCGAGTGGCTCGTACTTTTGCGCCTTGCTGTTGAACCGGTGGTAGAGGTCTTGCAGCGATTTGGCGACGGTCGGCGATTTAAGGACTTTGCCCACGCCGGGGAGCGCGGAGACGCCACTGTAAACTCGTTGCGCGCCGGATTGCAGAAAAGGAAAGCGCGGCGCGCGCGCCTCGTTTTTTCCCTTTTCGAGCTGCGGTTCAAAATCCGGATCGACGTTGAGGAATTTGTAGACCACGCGGCGGACTTGGTCGGGGTCGCGGCGGATGGCGTCGAACTGCACGACGAGGAAGTTTTCTGCCGGAAACCGCTCGACGTATGGCTTGAGATAGCGGGCGAAGCTCCCGATGTCACGCAGGAAGGGATTCCGCATCATTCCTTCAAACGTCTCCGGCAACTTGGCGAGGACGGCGTTCCGACCGTACCAATACCAGGAATAAATCATCTCGACCGGCGGTCGGAGGCAGAGCAGGAGTTTGATATCCGGGCGGTAGGTTTTGATCCGGCCGGCCGCTTCATCGAGGTAGAGGTACGAAGGACAGAATTCCCCGCGGCTGATAACGCTACCACCCAGCGGGGGAAATTGTGCGTGATACCAGGCCTCCCCGCGCTCGAAGCAGTGCAACTCTTTGCCCGCCAGTCGGCGCATGATGGTATCGGCGAAGTAATAGACCTCCTTGTCCGGCGCGAAGCCGATTTGCGGATGGGCTTCGAGCTGCGCCGAAAGCCAGGTGGTCCCGCATTTGGGTGCGCCAATCCCGATAAAATCGATCTGCGACATATCACTGCATTATCGGCGCGGTCTTCCGCAAAGCATACTCCGCCGGAACAACTCTCTCATTGCAGACCGCTTTGGCTTTCGCTCTTATCTCTGGCAACCAAGCTTGGATCAGCGATTTTCGTTTGTCTGCTACCTAACTCGCCCACCGGGGGCAGCACATCCTTGAAGGTCGCGCCGTAAATATCCCAGACTGTCAGGAACAGCCCGCAGATCAGCGGCCCGATGATGAACCCGACCGGACCAAAAAGAAAGAGCCCGCCAAGCGTGCCGATGAGGATGAGAAGGTCGGGCATTTTTGCGTCCTTTCCGACGAGCTTCGGGCGCAACATGTTGTCGATCGTCCCGACCAGGGCTGAGCACCAGAGCAGGAGCAGAGTGGCGGTCAGGGTGTGGCCGAAGACGAAAAGATAAATCACCGCGGGCACCCAGACGAGAGCCGCGCCGATTCCCGGCAGGATGGAGAGAACGGCCATGATGGTTCCCCAGAAAGCCGCGCTACCAAGTCCCGCCAACCAAAGGCCAATCCCAGCCAGCGTTCCCTGGATCACGCCGATGACCAGCGTGCCCTTGATCGTCGCGCGCGTGACCGAGCGGAGCCTTTCCAGGACTCGCACCTCATCTCCATGGCTGAGTGGCGTGTAGTACAGGATTTTTTCCAGAATGACGCTGCCATCGCGAAGGAAATAGAACATCGCGTAGAGCATGACGAAGAGGTTGAGCAGAAAAGCGGCGGTGCTGGCGGTGAGTTGGGTCGCGCCCCCAACGAGATAGGTGCCGGTTGCTTTGGCCAGCTGGGCCGCACCGCCGAGGATCTCGTCCTGCTTCGGAACATAGCCTGCCAGCGCCGGAAAACGCCGTGCCAGCCAGTCGTGGGCATTGAAAGCGCTGACCGCTCCGACATGCTCTTGCATCCATGGCAGGGCCTGGTTGCTTACTGTCAGCGCCTGTTTTACCACCACTCCGACGAACGCGCTCAGAGGCCCAACGATCAGAACAAAAAGAATCAAAAGGGTGAGCCCGGCCGCGAGCGACCTGCGTCCGCCGAGCAGCCGCGTCACCCAACGATAGAGCGGATCGCATAACCCCGCGAGCAGCGCACCGAGGAGCAGAGGGATCAGGAACGGCCAGGCCACTGCAAGAAACGCAAAGGACACCGCCAGGACGAGAATGAGAACGAATGCCGTTCGAAAGGTGCTCTGGCTCAGATGGGCACGTTCCATGGCCGACAGTATGATCCTGTTGTCGGGCAGGGATCAATCTATTGCGCGATCGGCGGCTCGGTCTTGCTCGTGAGGAGCTGATTCCGCCTGATAACTCTGCCCAGTTTCCGGAACGTCGAGGCGATCTTTGAAACGCATCTCGTTGGTCTGGATGAAGCCGAGGCGCTCATAGACGAGGCGCCCCGCTTCCGAGGCGTGGAGCACGAGGCGGTCGAGACGCTCGGTGCGCGCCCAGGCAATCAGGCGATTCATCAGGGACGTGGCGAGCCCGCGCCGTCGCCAATCCGGGTCGGTAAAGACATTGGTAACGATGGCATGACGGCCCTCCGCGATGACGATTTCACAGCCCGGTTCGCCGACCGGATGTGGGAGAACGCGTCGCCGTTGGGCGCCGACGCCGGCCACGATTTTGTCCGGCTGCGCGACCGGCTGCGCGAGCCAGCCGACATATTCGCCCGACGCGAGCTGCCCGCGGAGGCGCGTTTCGCATTGCGTCCGGTAGGATTCGAAAAGGTGATCCGGGACCAGGCCCATTTCGTGAAACATCCGGGCACGCTGCCGCGCAATGATCTCGACGTCGGGGACAGTGGCGAGGCGAATTTCGAAGTCCCTGCGCATCTTTTCGCGAAGATTCCACAGTTTGATTTGCCAGGCGCGGCCAATTTCAAGATCAAGGCGGAGCGCTTTCGCCAAACCATCTGCATGTCGTTCCTTACCGAACCGCTTTACCTCGCGACCGTTCTTTTGTTTGCTCGTCGCTTTCGCTTAGTGGCTCTCGCGCAAAAAACATTTCCGCTATCTCGGCTTGGCCTGATTGTGATTCTCGACGGCAGTCGTCTTTTTTTCAGCACGCGCTTCTGCTCTTCACGATCGGATGTGCTGTGGCGAGCTATTGTCGTTGACCGCGAACCGCTTCCCGCAGCGCCCTGGCTTGCGCCCCGACCTCGCGCAAGGCGGGGAGAAGTTGCGCGGCAGAAAGGCCCATCGCAGCGGGCGGCGTCGCGCGCGCCACTTCTTCGTGGTCGCCAAGACCGGAATCCTTTAGCTCGCGCAGGCGGTTCTGGATTAATTCGCGAATCGCGTTCGCGTTGTCGACTCCGCGAAAAAACGCGGTGTGCAGGCTCTGCGGCATACCCTTGCGTTCCCGGCGTGCCGGGCTCGCCCCGCCCGCGGTGTCGACTCGCAAATCGGCGATGCCGAGGAGGCGCTGGAGCGGCCCTTGCGAGATCGAAATGTTCTGGATGTTGGCGAAGGTGATTGTCATCTCGCGCACGTTCACGATGCCCTCGCGCAAGCGCAGGCTGCGATCGGTCACCAGATACCAGCGTTTCTCAAAATCGAGCCTGACCAGCGCGAGCGAGACGAGGCGGCCGAGGAGAACGAACAGGACAATGATTTGCGGGAAAGCGATCAGGATCACGCCGAACGAAGGGCGCTCGGGCAACTCCTTCATCGCGCCGACCAGGGGCCCGAGTTCCATGCTCAGCAGGACGACGAAAACCGCCCCTGTCTTCAGGGCCCAGAGACCAAGAAGATACCTGTAGTAATTGGGCGCGGCGCGAAAACGTTGCGTGCTCCCTTCATCGCCCGGCGGCGGCTCCGGGTCGCCCGGGATGCGCAGCAACTGTTGGCATGCGTCGCGGAAGGGTCTAAACATGATCGGTCGGCGGATCGCCTAACGAATCCGGCGTTGTTGGCAAAGTATCCCGCTGCTGCTGCAGAGCTTCCCGGGCCTGGCGCAACTCGTCGCGGATGGCAAGGAGGAGCGAGATCATCTCTGCATTTGGATCCGCGCTCAGCTCCGGCGCAGCAGAAGCAACCGCGAGCGCCGCTTTCGCTGGCGCGTGATAGCCGCGCATTCGGGTGTAAAGAAAGTCGCGAATCGCTTCGTATTCCTTGAACCCTTCGATGACCAGCTCCGCATTCGCCGTGCCGGACGCGGTCTGGATTTGAATATCGGCCAGCCCGAGCCAGCGTTGGATCACCCCTGAGCGGAGATGAATATCCTGGATGCGCGCGTAGGTGAGATTGACCTCGCGCCGAAAGAGAATGCCGACCCGCATGTGAATGCCTTCCTCATCGAAGGTGTAACGCAGGGTGTGATAGCGAAAATACAGGTAGGGCAGCAAAAAAATCAGGCCTGGCCCGGTCAGGACCGCGCGGATGAGGTAGAGAATCCAGAGCGCGGGATCGGGCGCTCGCAGAGAAAAAATGTCTGTGTTTTGGTTCGGGCCAGTCGCCATGCGTTCGCCTTTTGATACGAAGAATCGCGCGCGCCGTCCAATCCATCCGGCGGAACGGGCCGCCGGTCCGCCCAGGGATATTCACTATTCCAACAATCGGGGGCGCAGAAAATCATTGAGCGCCGGGACGGCCAAAAGATTAGGCGAATCCGATACGGGAAAGATCATGGCTGCAAGAAAATGGGTCCGCGAGATCAGTTGGATGCCAACGTTCGAGGCGCATCGCCGGCGCGCCGAGGGTGAACATCGAGAGAATTATCGGCGGCTACACCGGCCCGGGCAGCAATCAGGTGGCAAAATAATGTGAGTATCGAATCGGCCGTCATCGTTGGTCCGGAAGCAAGGCGACTGCTGCGCGCTTTTGGCGAAGAAATCACCATTCTGCTCGATGGCGAACAGACCGGCGGTCGTCTCACAATGTGGCTCGAGACAACGCCGCCCGGCGGCGGACCGCCGCTCCATTTTCACATCAACGACGACGAAACCTTTCACGTCCTCGAGGGACGCGTCGCCTTTTTCCAGAACTCAAAGTGGCATGAGGTCGGACCGGGCGGGTCGGCTTTCGTCCCGCGCGGGCAGTTGCACACTTTTAAGAATGTCGGCGCGGAGCCGTCGCGCATGCTCTTGTCCACGGCGCCGGCCGGCTTCGACGTCTTCTTCGGTCGCTGTGCAGAGGAATTCGCCAAGCCTGGCGGCCCCGACATGCATCGGGTGTTCGAAATCGCGGCCGAACACGGGATCCACTTCGTGAAGGATTAACCTTGCCTGTCTCGGGCAAGCGAAGGATGTCGCGGCGACCGTGTCGGCCGCGGAACCAAAATCCCGCAGCTAAACAAGTCGGGCGATCAGGTTGATCTTCGTCCCGGCAAGCGCCACGGAAACCGGGCAGGTCTTCTTGGTTTTCTCGGCCTGTTCCAAGAAGGCTTTGTTGTCCATTCCCGGGACGCTCGCTTCCACCTCGAGATCGATCGTTGTGATCTTTGGTCCGCCTTCGACCATTTCCAGCTTCACGTTCGCGGTCGTGCTGATGCGTTTCGCGGGATGGCCGGCCTTTTCGAGGTTGGACGAGAGAGCCATGGAAAAGCAGCCCGCTTCCGCCGCGCCGATGAGTTCTTCGGGATTGGTTCCGCTGGCATTTTCGAAACGGGATTGAAAAGAATACGGCCCTTCATAGGCGCCGCTCCCGAGTTTCATTGTTCCCTTGCCCTCTTTCAGAGTGCCTTCCCAAACTGCTGATCCGATTCTTTCTGGCATAATGATTTTTTCCTTTGTCGTGGGTTGATTCGTTAGTTCTTGCCGCGCTTGCGCCCAAACCCACCGAATACATCCTGTGCTGTCTCGGCTTAACTACTATTACCCTGGAGCTGCCCGATGCCAAGAGCCAGGACCGTTTGGGTGCGGTTCGTTGAGAATTTTATAGTATCGCCTAAGGCTGCTGCTTTTGGTTCGTCCATGTGAAGATCGCCCGAAGGGTCAAAAGCTATTCCCCGCGGAAAGCCGCCACGCGGTAAAGCGTGACGGCTCGCCGTGAAATGCTGCTGCTTGTCAGGCTTTGCTGATTTGTTGGCGACTTACCTGCGGTGGACGTTTGCCCAATTCCAGATCGGCTTACAAGCCTTCCGCGAGGAAGCCGTGGATCACATTGCCGCCGTCAATATACTCTCCCGTGATTGCTCCCAGGTTGCTATTGTCCAAAGGAATCGTTCCCTGACCTGCGCCCGTGCCCGTACCCTGAACATCGAACAAGCTGTAGCCCCCTTGCCTATCACGCAGGAAGCCGTGATTCACGAAGTTTCCGTCGATGTACTGTCCCGCGATGGCCCCCAGGGTATTGTTGCTTTCAGGGAGCGTGCCCTGGCCTGCACCTGTGCCCGCGCCCGGAACATCGAACGTGGTGAAGGCGCCCTGGTTAGACCGCACGAAGCCGTAAAGCACACCGCTTGCGTCGACGTAGACTCCTTCGATCTCTCGGTTCAGAGTGAGGCCTACGCCGAATGTGCCTTGGCCTGCCGCCTTGCCCGCGCCCGGGGCATCGAACGTCGTGATCGTGCCGCCGAAAGTGCGCAGAAAGCCGTGACCCACACCGCTGGCGTCAACGTAGAATCCCGTGATATCACCCAGATCATCGATCGCGTTGGGGTTGGTGAATATGGAGCCCGTGGGATCGAACTCGGTGATGCTGCCGTTGGAAGCGCGCACGAAGCCATGCTGGACTGAGTTTGCGTCCACGTAGAATCCGGTGATCACGCCTAACAGGTTAAGGCCCATCGGAGTGAATTCTGAGGGGAAGGTCCCCTGGGGAAATGGTCCTGTGCCCGCGTCCGGAGCATCGATCTGGGTGAAGGTGCCGTTCGGAGCACGCACGTAGCCGTGGCATCGGGCGCTATTATCGGTGAAAAATCCCGTGACCTGTCCAAACAGGTTGATGGCGTAAGCACGCGTCCCCTGGCCGTTCCCGATGGTTCCACAGGATGTTGTACAGGTGCCCGCGGCCGGATCGTCGAAGATGGTAAACGTTCCGTTGGGAGCGCGCAAAAAGCCGTGACGGGCGTCGTTGGCGTCATGGACGAATCCCGTGGTCGACCCTAAAAGGTTAATGCCACTGGAGAAGGTGCCCTGGCCTGCCGCTGTGCCAGCGCCCGGTGCGTCGAACGTGGTGATGGTCGTCTTCGTTCCGGCCGCATTCACGGAAAGACGCAGCCCCAAGGTGCAGAGAACCAGGCAAAGCGCCATGGATAGGCGCGGGTAAGCGTGGGACGTACAAACAGATTTAAGGATTTTGCTGAGAGCGTTGGTTTTCATAGGATTTGTTGTGATGAACAATGTTTGACTCAACATTGCGTTCATTGGAAAGAGGCTGGCAATAACCAGATCGCGCAAAAGAAGCTGACCAGTTTCGCTTGCAGGGGGAACCAGGGGCTTTGAGCTGCACAGCATCTCTTGAGAAAGCATTCCCTGAATGCGAAAGTCGCGTCGTGAAAATGAATGGCGCGAGCTACAGGCGCACCGTCTCATCGGTCCCAAGGCGGCGCCGGCGCCGTTTAGTCATGTCGTTCGAAATGGTGCGGCTGGATCGCGCGTCGTCCGAGCCGCTTTACCAACAACTATATCGTCAAATACGAGAAGAGCTTGAGAGCGGCAGTTTTGATTCGAGCGCTTCCCGGGTGCCTTCCTCACGAGTTCTCGCTGCAACTCTCGGGATTTCCAGACCGACCGTAAACCAGGCGTTCTCCAAGCTGCTTGAAGAGGGCTATCTGCAAGCCCGGAAACGGTCTGGTATCTTTGTCGCCGATCATTTACCGGCAACTTTTCTGAGGGCTGCCGCGGTTGCGACGACCGCGCGCACCGAGCATTCCCCGCGTCTCGCCCAACGAGTGGCCAGAATGACCGATTTTCGCAGCGGCCGACAACTCGATGTCGGCGTGGGCGGCCCGCCGACCGCCACATTTGTTGCGGGGTTGCCGGCCGTGGATGAATTCCCGATCGCTGTTTGGGAACGCCTGCGCGAGCAGGTTTTGGCAAAAAAGGGAGCGCACCTGTTGCGTTATGCCTCGAGTCGCGGCGAGGTCGACCTACGGAAGGCAATTGCTGCTTACTTGTGCGACTTCCGCGGCGCGAAATGTCATCCCGACCAAATCGTCGTGGTGGGCGGCATGCAGCAGGCGATGCTGGCGTGCGCGCTCGCCTTAATCAATGAGGGTGAAGTAGCATGGATCGAAGATCCCGGCTTTCATCAGGCACGTAATGTCTTCGCTTTTGTCGGGGCCAAAATGCTCCCGCGCCCGATCGATCGTGAGGGCCTGGTAATCGGTAAGGGCTCACGGCAAAATTCTCCCAGACTCATTCTCGTCACGCCGTCGCACCAGTTTCCCTTTGGGGTAACGATGAGCCTGAAGCGACGCAATGCTCTGATCGAATTCGCAGAGTCACACGACGGCTACATTATGGAGGATGATTATAACTCCGAGTTTCGTTTCGATGGGCCGCCACTGCCATGTCTTCAAGGTTTGGACCATGCCGGCCGGGTCATTTATGCCGGCACCATGAGCAAGGTCCTTTACCCATCGCTCCGCCTCGGTTTTCTGATCGTCCCACCACAGCTTGTCGACACCATCGTCAAGGTGCGCGCGGTCATGGACCAGCACTCCCCGGCGATTGATCAAGCTACCCTGGCGCGTTTCATCACTGAAGGATTTT
>JBOHXL010000075.1:0-22003 GCA_050736975.1 Chthoniobacterales bacterium
ATCGTCGGCAATCTGAAAACCGTCGGCGGCGATCGATTCGTCGAGGAGTTCGTTCACCTTCGCCAGCACCTCGGAGATATCGCTCGGTTCGCCGCCTCCGGTGCGCAGCCGGATCTCATCGGCGATGATGCCGAGGCAGTAGGCAGACGACGCGAATTCCAGAACCGCCGGGTCCGGCTTGACCGCCTGGAAAAGCGTCCGCACGAGCCTCTCGTGCGCGAGGAATTGCTTCCGCAACGGATCGGGCGAGATCAACTTCTCGACCGCTTCCCCGATCAAGCGCACGCGGTCGAGCCCTGACGCGTTTTCCGCATCGGCGAGGACCACTCCCTGCGTGGCGCAAAACTCCCGGGCTTCTCGCAAAGCCTTGCGCAGCTCGCGCAGGAGTTCCGCCTTGTCGCGCACGGGCGTCGCTCCGCCCTTCCCAGCGCCGTAGATCGCGAGCGCTTTCTCGAGCGAGGCAAAGACGTTGGCGTAGTCCACGATCAAACCGCTGTGTTTGCCAGGATAGACGCGGTTCGCCCGCGCGATCGTTTGCATGAGCGTGTGGTTCCGCATCGGCTTGTCGAGGTAAATGGTCGAGCAGCTCGGCGCATCGAAACCGGTCAGCCACATTGCGCAAACGAAGACGAGGCGAAGCGGGTCGTCGGGGTCTTTGAATTTCTCGTCGAGCGCCTCGGCGTTCATGCGCTTCCGGTGCGGGACGATGTCGAACCCGAGGTTTGCCATCTGCTCGATCTCGTTTTGTGCGGGCGAGACGATCAACGCCATATCGGTGCTCTTCAGAGCGAGCCGATCCTTCAAGAATTGGACTCGTTCAGGATCCGATTCTTTGAAACTCGTGAGCTTCATCAGCTCCTTTTCCATCTTGGCAGTCTCGGCCTCCCAATGGCTCCGCACCTTCACATACATCTTGAGCGCGGTGGCCTTGTCGATCGAGACCACCATCGCCTTGCCCTGGAAGCCGCGGCCGAGAAAATGGCTGACGATGTCTTTCGCGACCTTCTCCAGCCGATCGTCGCGCGTGATGATGTGATACCGCTTGCCGAGTTGCCGCTCGAGCTGTTGCTCGGCGTCCTCGTCCAGCTCGGCTTCCTCGATCAACGCATAGATATCTTCGTTCAGGTTCGGATTCTTGAGATGCAGCTCAGGGGTGCGATTTTCGTAGAAGAGCGGAACGGTTGCGCCGTCTTCGACCGACTGCTGGAAATCGTAGATCGAAACATAATCACCGAAGACCTCGCGGGTTCGCTCTTCGCCGGCGATGAGCGGAGTGCCGGTAAAGGCGAGGAACATCGCCTTCGGCAGCGAAGCGCGCATGTTGAGCGCCAGCGTGTCGTACTGACTGCGGTGCGCTTCGTCGGTCAGGACGATGATGTCGGGTCGATCGCTCAGCACTTCCGGCGCGAGAAATTTTTGAATCAGGGTGAAGACGTAGCGATGATTGCCGCGCAATAGCTCGCGCAACTCCGCGCCGCTCTGCGCGTGGCACTGGTCGCCTTCGTGCTGTGTCACTGCTCCGGTGGCCTTGAAGGTCTTGGCAATCTGGTTATCCAGTTCCGTGCGATCCGTTACGACGACAAAAGTCCAGTTGCCGGCAATTTTGCGCAGCACCTTCTGGGAAAAGAAGACCATCGAGAAGCTCTTCCCCGAGCCCTGCGTTTGCCAGAACACACCAATCCCGTTTGGGATTGGTGTGTTGCCCTCACACCCGGCCCCTCTCCCAGAGGTAGAGGGGAGAGCTTTTGTCGCTGCTATTTGTTCCAGGAACTCGGCGGGTTGGTTGAGGACGAATTCGTTCTGAAAGCGAAGGACGGTATAGCCAAGGGAGCGGAGGTAGGCGTCGCGTTGGGCGTCCTTCGTGGCAACGGCGGAGCTTGTGTGGACTTCGCCGTCGACTTCCACCACCAGCATTTGCTCGGCGCAAAAGAAGTCTGCGATGTAGTCGCCGATCTGGTGCTGTCGGCGAAATTTCCAGCCGTTCAGCTGACGATCGCGGAGAAGCTCCCAAGCGATTTCCTCTGCCGGCGTTTGTTGTTGCCTCAACTGTCGCGCCCGCTCCACCAAACCGGCAAACTGAAACCCGCCGCGATATTGCCCCTCTACCTTTGGGAGAGGGTTGGGGTGAGGGTCGCGCAGCGTTTGTCCCTCTACCTTTGGGAGAGGGGTTGGGGTGAGGGTGGCGGGTTTGGGCAAGCCTTTGCGAAGCTCGAGCAACGACCGAATGGCCGCATTGACCCCCAAAACCTGATGATTCTGCCCAAGGATCTTGACCAAACCCGCCTTATGCTCGCAGAAGAGAGTGAAGTTCTCGACGAGGTCGAGGAAACGCGCCGGTTCGCACACGCCCCGCAGCATCACTTCGAGCGAGACGCGGCGCGGTTCATCCTCGCGTTCCACGCGTCTCCACTCCGCCATCCACTCCCAATCGGCTGTGATCGTCCCGACCCGGCTCTCGGTCCCGTTCGAAGCGAGGATGAGCGCGTTATACCAAAACAACGCCGGGATGCCGTTCAACGGGTGCTTGTAGCTCGTGATGTTTTCGTCGAACGCCGCGCGGGCCGACACGCCCGGCTTTTTGAATTCGATCAGAATCAACGGCAGCCCGTTGACGAAGCCAATCAGATCAGGCCGGCAGGTGTAGAGCGGCCCGGTAATCGTCATTTGGCTAACGAGCAAAAAATCGTTCGCTCGCGGGTTATTCCAGTCGATTACGCGGACGCGTTCCGTCTTCTGTCCGCCGTGTTGCGGCTCAGCGACGCTGACTTGCACGCCTTCTTTTAGGAGCTGGTAAATCTGCTCATTCGCTGCCGCTGCCGTCATTGCCGAACGATCACGGGTCAATTCGTCCATCGCGCCTGAGATTGCCTCGCCGGACTGCGTTGGATTGAGCGCCTCAAGCACACGCCGCAGCCGGGGTTTCAAGAAAACTTCGGCGCTCGTCTCGCGGCCAAGAGATCCGCGAGGTCCAAACTCCTCGTGCAGTCCCGAAACGGTCTCCCAGCCCAGTTCCGCTCCGAGCTCTACTGCCGGTCGCTCGACGAGCAACTCTTCATTGTAGGCGGAACTCACATCCGGCTGGGAAGTCAGATGCCTTGGAACTCAGGCGAGGACATCGGTTCCACGCTGTCCGGCAGACGCCCCTCCAATTCAATCAGGACGCGTTGATTGTAAGGACCTGGAGGCGGGTTCAACTTGGAAACTCGCGCGTGAATATCCCCCGGGCATTCTCCCAGCGCGCTTAGCATGTCTTTGATCAGATACCGCGGAGCCCACCCGATCATGTGATAATCGTTCACGGTCTGCAGTTGGACGGCAGCGCCGGTAACCGGATTGTTCACCTCGACCGCAACTTGAAGAGGATCGCCTTCGTTCAGTCGGGCAAGCCTGCTTTGCGACTCCAAATTCACGTGACGCCAGCCATGCAGGAAAAACCGCACGCTGAAGGTGCCGTCCCGTCGCTTCTGAATCTTCGGAAAGACTTCCAGATTATCGGTCTGACGCCCGCCGCCGCTGATGGCCAGAATCTCAAATGGATTCGCTGCCTCCACCGTCAGGCCGAGACGCTTGATGAAGTCCACATAATCGCCGCGCTTCGGATTAGGAACGCGATTTTGAAAGAGTGGGAACAATTCAGTCGATTCATAAGCGCGCTCGAACTTTGGGAAGGCGTCGAGCGGCTGAAAGCCAGCCTCGTCACGCGCGATCAGGGCGCCCCGCGTGTAGTGAAAGGTATAGAGCGGCTTCTCGCTCTCAACGTCGAGCCGTCCAATCGGATACCATCCGCGGGTTGCGGTGCGAGAGGAAGTCTCGCGCGGTGCGTCCTGCCAGGCGAGAAAAAGTGTTTTCATTTCAGGTTTTGCAGATGTTGAAGCGTGTAGCCGAGCAAAGACAGACAAAAACGTCGCGATTGATCAGCCATGTGCGCCTGCGGAATTCGCTGAATAATCTCGGACAATTGAGCAATATTCAATCCGCGCAGCTTCTCGAGCCATGGCGCGGCGCGACGAGGCCGCAACCGTAGAGCAAATTCCGCCAGCCGGAGCGGATTCTCGCCATGTTTTTGATCTTCTCGCAGGAAGATGGCACCGGGCGCGCGGTTGGCGTACCACTCGGCGCGCCACTTTTCGTTCGCCCATAAATCCAGTTTGTCTGGAAGCAATTCCCGGCCAAGCGAGGAGGCGTGATCAAACGAAGGCGCCACCGAATAGCGCGCTCCCCCGCTGGGACGGTTGTCCCGCAGCAGCGCCCAATTCTCGTGGTGTCGATCGGTGTTCAAAATCAGCGCATCAAAGACCACGTATCCGGCCAGGGCCGTGAGCGCAGAGGAACGCTGCTTCTCATCCGAAATTGCACGTGAGACGGCAGCCAGGATGTTAACCAGGGTGTGGTTGGTCTGCCGGAACCGCTTGTCGCGGTCGTAACCGAGCACAAAACCCGGCAACAGATCATTCCCGTGAATCAGTTCAATTGCGGGCTGAGAAAGTTCGGGAAAGCGCCGGCTCAGACTGCCCATGCGTCCATCGAACTCAGCAAGTTCGACCGCGGCGTGCGGGATTCCGATCAGTTCCGCGATCTCCGCCGCGATTTTTCTCCGCCCAATGTTCGCCGGTGGACACGTTTTCATTTACACGGGCGTATTTGAACAGCCATCGCTCGTTCGTATCGGGCAGAAGGAACCATGCCTTGTCCTTGGTCCCCATCGTCTCATCCGCCCGGACCCACTCCGGCTCCAGTTCGATGATCGGGTATGGCTCTGATTGCGGCACAGGAAAAGATTACATCGCTCACCCTGGTAGCCACGCCTGGATAGGCCAGCCCGGTACGCTGTAGTCCGATCGCGGTCCGCTATAGCCAATCGTCGCGAATAGCAGAGAATAAAAAAGCGAAAGCACTTCTCCCCTCAATTGCAAAATCGTTTCGAATTCTCGATCTCCCCCGCCGGCACCATGAGCGGCGCCGTGCCGAAGGCCACTCCAAGAAGCGTAAAGGCCTTTCGGCAGGTTTGATTTTGCTATAAAAGCTCGAAGGATATCGGAGTTCCGCGGACGACGCATCGCGCTGAGCGACCCGCGAATTCTGCTACGGGTTTGATCTGTGAGTTCAATCGTATCAATTGCCGCATCTACCGATGCCAACTCCGCAAGAAAATCGGCGCTAACAGGCGCAAGTGTCTCAAACGATTCGGCGGCGAGGCCTTCAACTGCTACCGAAAGCGCTAAAACCTGTGTTTCCAGTGACGCCGCCGTCGATTCGATCGCGCTGGCTACGTGACGGGAGATTGGATGCCACCCCAAATCGGGATTGGGTTGGATATAGCAAAAATAATTTATGAACATGCGCCAGAAATCGCTGCTCTCGCCGTGGATTAAGTTGAGTGGAGGCAGAAGCTTCCCATTGCCATGAGATGGCGAGACTAAGCGCGTCTGAAACTGGTCCCCAGAGCTAGTCTCGACGACCATTAATGCGAGCTGCTGGGCTAAGACGAATTGAAGGGCCTCAGTAATTCGAGACGGCGTGGCCGTGTTAAGCTGAGACATCGGCAGTTGAAGCGAAAGAAAGGTGTGTTCGTTCTCATGAAGAATCTGAAACTTGTACTCGCCTTGGTCGATGAACGCCGCGTTTAGCGAATGGGAGGTGTGGCGATCTTGTCCTCCGACTCTGATAACGGTCTCAGTGAATTTATTGCATGGAAAATCTAGCTTTCCTCGATAACGGCACATTATAAACGCGGATTCAGTGCTATTGGGATGGGATCGCGTTTGTCTTAGATCGTAGAGGGGGCCGTGCGCGAAGCCGCCAGTGACACCCCCACGGGAACCAGGGAGAACGCGATCAGATGTCCAGATCGGACCTGAAAGCGGGTGCGCCTCCAACGAAAAGTAGTCTTTCTCCGGAATGATTTTTCCCGGTGTATTTGGCCTTGCCAGGTACTTGTAAAGACTGAAATATTCGACCTCACCCAAAAAGATTTTGTATTGAAGAACGCCTTCTCGGTCCTGCCACACTTCTCCCGGCCCGTGGATAACGAGATCCTTTTCGTTCGCCTTAGTTAGGGCTATCCAACTACATTCAATCTTGAGCCTTCCCTCCGCAAAGTCTTCCGGCGTATTCATTCGAAGCAAAGGCGGCCGGACAAGAGGCGGGGCAGCAGAAGGTCGCGAGTGTCGCGCAGGTTTTTGATCTTGCCACGTAGCGTGTAGTTCCCCTCTGCCATCGGAATCGTCGCGGCTGCGAATTTCTCGAGTAACGCCGAAGGCGGGATGATCACTTCTGAATCTTGAAAAGTGGTCGCGGTAACGGCGGGGTATGCGGCCCCGGTGGCGAGATTCGTAAGATAGGAAACGAACTCGTCCGTCGTCGTGGCGAGGTAGAGAAACGGGAACGGAACATTCTTCGGCGTGAGCACTGCGAAGCCGGTCGAAGCAATCGTGTTTGCTAGCGGTTGAATGAGCAAAGCGTGCGAGCGGCGGTTTGGCCGGACGCATGACCACAGCGTGTCGCCGTGCTGGACGATGCGGCGTGCTCGACCCGGTGCGTCGGAAAAGGAATAAGTCGTCACGGCGTCGATCTGGCCCGGGCTGACCGATGAAATGTCGATGTAGTGAAGCTCATCGGGAGCCGTCCGCGCATTGATTTGGGCGCGGTTCACGTCTGCGACTTCGGCCAGCTTCTTCACGTCCCAGCCTTTCGGGATCGGGCCGAGGGGGGAATCGACGCGGGGGATTTTTTCGTGGCCGGGGAAGCGGAAGTGGACGAACCACTCGCGGTAGAGGGCGCGAGCCATCTCCCCTAGGATGCGGACGCGCCGCTGACAGTTCTCCATCAGCTCGTCGTAGGCCGACAGGATGCTCGCGATCCGGCGTTGGACAGGCAGCGGCGGTAGATCGAAGTTGTAGGCTCTGATCGCCTCTAGGGTGATGGCTGCTTGGCTTGCAGCTCCTTGCGCGGTTCCAATGATGTAGGTCTTAAAGTCATCTGAACGGAGCCGATAGTAGAGGAAGCTGCGAGTAAGTCCGTTGGACGGCGACAGCTTTACCGCGTTTTGGTTCAAGAGAGCATCAGCAGCGCCAGGTGGAATCCGAACGCACTTCCCGACGACCGACGCTGGATTGGTGGGCCATGATCCAACGGTTTGAATAACTACGTCACCCGTCTCCAGTTTGTATTTGAGGTAGTCAACCGCCGTGGCCTCGGGAATGCAGACGAGAGCGGACGAGTCCACGGAGTCAGCAGTGAAGTCGCTGACCTTCACGATTGGCCGTCCGCTGTCGGAATACCAGGCGCTCTTGAACGCATACCCTTTCTGCGTCTCAACTAAGTCGCCAAGGCGAACGGGTTTCCAACCAAGACTCATACAATCAAAATCTCCGCCACATTCCTCCCGCTGGTTTCCTCCCGGTTGCGGGCGCGCGTGACTGGCGCTCGAGAATTTCGTCGCATCAACGCACGCCGAAACGCTTCTTAACCTCCTGGTGCGTCAGGCGCAGTTTTCCCTTGTCGCGTGCCCGAGCTTCCGCGAGGTCCAGATAATCGAGCAATCCCTCCACGTCTTCGCGGATGGCATCGAGTTGCTTGCGCTTTAGTCCGATGGCGCGGGCGATTTCTTTGGCGGCGGTCTTCGTCATAAACGTCGCGGCGATGGCCGGACTCGTCGGATAAATAACTTGCGCCTCTAGATCGAACAAGACCCGATAGTCGCCCATGCGCAGCCGATAAGCGGCCTCGGCTTCCGTCAGATGCTTGATGTCGCCGTGCAGTCCGGTTTCCAGCCGCTCGATTTTGCGCAGGATTTGTGCGCGAAACTTCGACGGCAAGCTCTCCAAATCCTCAATCGCCGTCGCACCATACTCGATTTGATACCGGCGTCCGTTCATTCCAGAATCTCCGCCACATTTGCCGCGATCGTTTCCTCCAGCTCGCGGGCCTGCGCGTTGAGGGTTTCGAGTTCCTCGTTGAGCGTTTCGAGCTGCGCCTTGAAGTCCTCGTCGCTTACGGCCTCGCCGGGGGCGACGCCGACGTAGCGACCTGGGTTTAGGCTCCAACCTTGGGCTTCGATCTCGGCGAGCGTGGCTGCTTTGCAGAGGCCGGCGACATCACGATATCGAGGTGAGTTGAGAGTTAATGGTTGAGAGTTGAGAGACGAACCAAAGACTTCCTCCAGCTTCGCGCGGGCCTCGTCGCCGCCGAGGGTGAAGTCGCGCGCTTCGCCGCGATAAAGGCGGACAACGTTGGCGAGGAAGCCAATCTGCGCGGGCGTCCAGTCGCGGTGCGCGCGGTCTATTTGGCGATAAACATGGCGCGCATCGAGAAAGAGAACCGTATTGATCCGATCAGGAGCGCCACCCTCATCCCCGACCCTTCTCCCAGCGGGAGAAGGGAGTAAGTCAGCGTCTCCGCTCCCTCGTCCTTTGGGAGAGGGCTGGGGTGAGGGCGTTTTATGCGGTGACGCTTTCCCACGATCAAGGAACCAGAGGGTGCACGGTAGCGTCACCGTATAAAACATGTTCGGCCCCACGGCGACCATGACATCGACCGCGCGGGCTTCGATGAGCTGGCGGCGAATCTCCTGCTCGGAGGCGCGGGCGTCGGAGGCGGAATTGGCCATGACAAAGCCGGCGCGGCCTTGCTTACCTAACGAGGAAAAGAAGAGCTGAATCCAGAGGTAGTTGGCGTTATCGGTGCGCGGGAGCCCGAAGGGAAAGCGGCGGCCGGGGCCGACGTCGCCTTCCAGTCGCTCCTTGTCCACGGCGTTGACGTTGAAGGGCGGATTCGCGAGGACGAAGTCGAAGCGGCCGGTGCTTTCGTGCGGGTCGTCGTAGTAGCTGATCGCTTCACGCACGTCGCCCTCCAGGCCGTGCATGGCGAGGTTCATGCGCGACAAGGCGACGGTGCTCCCGACCTTTTCGTTCCCGTGAATGGAAAGCTCGGAGGAAGGATTCTTCTTGTGCTCGGCGACGAAGCGCGCGCTCTGCACGAACATGCCGCCCGAGCCGGATGCCGGATCGAAGACGCTGCCGTGAAACGGCTCCAGCACCTCGACGATGAAGCGGACGATGCTGGCCGGGGTGTAGAACTCGCCGCCTTTCGATCCCTCGGTGCGCGCGAATTCGCCGAGAAAGTATTCGTAGATTCGGCCGAAGGCGTCGTAGTCGAGGCTGGCGGGAATCTCGGAGACGCGCTTAAGGAGTTGCTTCAAGAGAGGGCTCGTGAAGATCTCGTAGGTCTTCGGCAGAACGCCGGCGAGCTGCGGATTGTCACGCTCGATCGCGCGCATCGCGTCGTTCAGCTTTGAGCCGATGTTCGCGCCTTCCGGCAGGCTGAGGAGGAAATCGAAACGCGCGTCCGGCGCGAGAAACAAGACCCCTTCGGCATGATAGGCCGCAGGCTCATCCAGCCGCGAGCCGCGTCGAGTACCCTTGGTTTGCTTTTCCAAGGTCGCGCGCTGTTTCGCGAATCGGACTTCGGCGAAGCGGAGGAAGATCAGGCCAAGGACTGGCCCGGAATACTGTTGGGCGGTGAGACCAGAGTTGGCGCGGAGCTGATCCGCCGCTTCCCAGAGGCGTTTCTCGAGTTGGTCGTTGGCGACGTCTTTTTCTGAAGGGGCGATCCACTGCATATGAGCCGGTGTTTTAGACCGCAAAGGGCGGAAAGAGAAGGAGAGAAAACATGAATGGTGGGATTTGCCCTGCCGATCCTTGCAGCTGAGGCGATCTCGCGCCCTAACCGATCGGCTGTTGATCAGCGGAGCCGCGGTGTTTCTTCGGCTTGGGATCGGCGTGATGAACTCCGCGCGACGTCGAGTGTCGTTGATTCGTTGTGTCGGCCGACCACTCCTGTCGAGCTCTCGATGCGTCGTCGGATATTCGTACGGCGAATAGAGGATCGGGCGAGGAGGAGTTGAGCATTCTACTTCTCCGGCGTAAACCCGATGCGTCGCTTGGGTGGGGCAGGCGGCGGTGGAGGTGGATTGAGAATTTGCATGAGTTCCTGGAGGACGTGGACGACAGCGACTTCGTGCGTGTCGAGCCGACCGGTGAGCTGCTTTTCCAACTTCGCAAGTTTTTTCGCCAACTCGCGCGTGCCGAGGAGGGTTACGCGCATTTTGACGAAGGCCCGGATGAGCCGTAACGGATGCGAAGCAACGGCCGGGCTTTCAAAAACACTCATCTGCACCGCGCGCGGGCCGTGCTCGGTGAAGGCGTACGGGCGGTACTTGCGATGCTGACCGCGGCCCAGCTTTAAGGTCGCATTTTGCGACCTTAAAGATTTATCTGGTGAACTGGTCGCAATTTGCGACCGCATGTCCGCCAGCTCCGGAGTCGTGAGCTGGAACGCGAAGTCCTTCGGAAAGCGCTTCCGATTGCGCCGGAACTGTTCGTTGAGTCGCTTGGTGGTTACGCCGTAAAGGGCAGCCAGATCGCCATCGAGGATGACTTTCTGGTCTCGAATAGTAAGAATTAGCCGCTCGACGGCTTCGGGGGAAATCACGGCAGCGTTTTCCCGATCCAATCCGAACGCTGCATCTCTCGCTCCGCCGCCGCCCAGGCCAGGCGATCCAAGAGTGCGTCGGCGATATTCAAGCGGCGCGGAAAGAGTTCGTGCAGCTTCTTCAGTTTCTCCTCGAAGCAGCGCCAGACCGCCTCTTCCTGATTGAAGCGACGGACATTTTCCTGCACGTCGTTGATGACTTGAATCATCGCCCCGCGAATATGACATGGCTCCTGGTGTTAGTGCTACGACTTTCGGCCACCGTGGTTCGAATAAGGCGCCAAACCGGGGTCGCCGACCCGGCTACAACTTGCCGCCTTTCCTTTCTCGCGTCATAACCATGGCGTGGCTCTTCCCGATCCGAGCGTTGGCCGCGCGCCTTCCCGCAGCGCGGCGGTGAAACAGTTCTTCATCGAACTGAAACGCCGCAAGGTCTATCGCGTCGCGGTCGCGTATGTCGTCGTCTCTTGGGTTCTGGTGCAGGTTGCGACGCAGGTTTTTCCGTTCTTTGAAGTTCCAAATTGGACGGTACGATTGGTCATCCTCGCGCTTTGCCTCGGCTTCCCGATCGCAGTCGTTCTGGCCTGGGCTTACGACATTACGCCGTCTGGGATTAAGCGAACCGAGGACGTCGACCCCGCGCCGTCCGTGCCGGAGAAAAGCATCGCGGTTCTCCCCTTTGAAAATTTGAGCGACGATCGCGAGAACGCCTTCTTCGCCGAGGGGGTGCACGACGATATCCTTTCGAGCCTGGCACGGATCGCCGACCTGAAGGTGATTAGTCGCACCTCGGTCCAGCAGTACCGCGGCGGCGGGCGCAATCTGCGCGAGATCGGCGAGGCGCTCGGCGTCGCTCACGTCCTGGAAGGCACGGTGCGGCGGTCGGGCAACCGCGTGCGGGTCAACGTGCAACTGATCAATGCCTGCACTGACGCGCATATCTGGGCGGAGAGTTTCGATCGGGAACTGACGGATCTCTTTGCCATCCAAAGCGAGCTGGCCGAGCGCATCGTGAGGGCTCTGCGGGCCAATCTCTCGCCGCTCGAGAAGGCCGGCCTCCAGGTGCCGCCGACGACGAGCCTCGAGGCCTACGACATCTATCTGCGGGCGCGCGACCTCTTTCGCTGGAGCGGGATTGGCGATCCGCACGAGAACGGCGAGAAAGCGCTGCCCTTGCTCGAGCAGGCGCTGGCGCGCGATCCGCAGTTTGCCCTCGCCCACTATCTTACTTCACGCATTCACGGCGAACTTTTCTGGTTCGGCTACGACAAGAGCTGGGAGCGCCTGGCGAAATCGAAAGAGGCGGCGGAGACGGCTCTGCGCTTGCGCCCGGATCTCGGCGAAGGGCATCTCGCGCTCGCTTTCTATCACTATTATTCCTCGCGCGATTACGAGTCGGCGATTCGCGAGCTGACCCTCGCGCAACGCGCTTCGCCTAACGAATCCGATGTGGCCAGCGCTCTCGGCATGATCGAGCGCCGGCGCGGACGCTGGGAGGAAGCGATTCTCCACCTGGAACGCGCGCGGCAACTCGATCCGCGGAATATTTCCGCGCTCTGGAATCTTTCTGAGACGCTCACTTATTTGCGGCGTTATGCGGAGGCGGATGAGGTACTGGCCGAAACCGCCGCGATTTCTCCGGAAGCGCACATGATTCCCGTGGCGCGGGCTGAACTTCTTCTGCGCGAGCTCGGTGACACAGTGCCGTTGTGTGAGGCCTTGGGGCGGGTTCCGCAAGGGTTCGATCCGGGTGGCGCGATCACGACGATCGCGGTGCGGCTGGCCTTGATGGAACGCGATTACGACGAGGCCGAAAGGCGCCTCGGCACCTGCACCGAGTGCAAGTATAACGACGTCGGATTGTGCGGATTCGTCGGTGCGCTCGATGATTACACTGTGCCGCGAGGATGGTATGTCGGCCTGATCGCGCGCGGCCGCGGGAAAGAAGACGAGGCGGCGCGCGCCTTTGCGGCCGCCAAAGAGGCGGTCCTGGCCGAAGCAGTCGAATCCCCTAACGACCCGAAGGTGCTCATCATGCGGGCCTTGATCGACACCATGCTCGGCCGGGCGGAGGAGGCGATCGCCGCTGGCGAGCGCGCCGTGCAACTGTTGCCGATTTCCGCGGACGCGCTCGATGGCCCGCTCCTCGCGACCAACCTGGCGGCGATCTACGCGCAGCTCGGGCGGCGCGAGCAAGCTCTGGCTGCGCTGGAAACGCTCGTTAGGCAAACTGGGGGTCCGACCCCCGGCACGCTGCGCGTCGAGCCGGAGTGGGATCCGTTGCGGGGCGAACGACGGTTTCAGGAACTTCTGACGTCCGGCTGATCGGGCTTGGGAAATCGAGACAGGATTAAGGGGATGATTCGGATTTTTTCTTCGTCTGAATCCGCTTCAATCCAGTCCAATTCCGATCGCTTCGGGATGGTATTTCTGCCAGTAACGGATCGAGGCCGTCACCGCCATGAAACTCGGGTCGGCGAGTTCGTAATCCGCCACTCGTTCCTCCGCCGCGCCCGAGGCCAGAATGTCGCGCGCTTCGTATTCCGCGAATTCCGGGATCAGCTCCGTCTCGCCGCGTTCCTGGCGCAGTGCATCGCGGAACCAGATGGCCCAGCGTTGCACCCGTTCTGCGAGCGCGTCGAAGTACGCGGCCAGATTTCCTTCGAGTAAACCAAAATGCGGAAGATAAAGTCGAGCCGCTTTCAGGCCGCGCATCCGCTCGATCGATTCGAGCCATGATTCGACCTGGAGTTCGGGCGGAACAAAAGGCGGGATGGGCGGGCCCCCATCGAGCCGCACCCCGGCGACATCGCCGCCAAACAGGTTGTTTTCCCAATGATAAACATTGTGGTGCGAAGCGTGCCCGGGAGTGGCAAGCGAGCGCACTTCAAACTGGCCGACGCGAACCACAGCGTTGTCATCGGTGATCTGCACCTGCTCCTTGGGGATCCGGCGCATTTCTCCCCAGAGCCGCTCCATTTCATCACCAAAAATGCGCCTCGCCGATTCCATCAAACGCGTTGGATCGATCAGGTGACGAGCGCCACGCGGGTGGACATGAATCGTCGCGCCGGTCTCTGCGAAACGCCACGCCGCGCCCGCATGATCGAGATGAATATGGCTGAGAAAAACGTGACGCACTTCTTCCGGTGCAAAGCCCCCGGCGCGCATCGCCGCCGCGATGTTTGCAAAGGTTGAATCCGCGCCGGTGTCGAAGAGAGCGATGCCATCGTTCGTCTCGAGCGCGGTCGCGGCAATGATGCCGGGGCGGCCAAGGTGCAGCGTATCGAGGACGTGAATCATCGTTAGGCAAGTTTTCTCCCTAAAGCAGAATCAGGCGACGGAAAGATTCTTCGTTGCTGCCATGGAAGAGTCGATGACCGAGCGCGCCTAACAAATCGAGCCAGCGTGATCGGTCATGCTCGGGCAGGAGCAGATCGAGATCCACCGTGTTTCGAATGTAGCCGAACGCGATCACGGCGTTCGCCCCGCTGAGCAGACTTGGCAGACCGCGTTCTGCCGCGCCCCGCAAAATCGAGACAACTTCTTTCTCCACAATCAATCAGCTCCTCGCGCCCGAGATCGCCCGCGACATCACTCCCACTCGATCGTGCTCGGCGGCTTGGTCGAGATGTCGTAGCAGACGCGGTTGACGCCTTTGACTTCGTTGACGATCCGGCTCGAGATGCGGGCGAGGATTTCGTAGGGCAATCGCACCCAGTCGGCTGTCATGCCGTCCTGGCTGTCGACGATCCGGAGCGCAATCGTATTTTCGTACGTCCGCTGGTCGCCCATCACCCCGACTGAACGCACCGGCAGGAGGACGGCGAACGATTGCCAGACGCGATAGTACCAATCGCTCGCCTTCATTTCGCTGGTCACGATGGTGTCGGCGTCGCGCAGGATGCGAAGCCGCTCCGGAGTCACTTCACCGAGGATGCGAACGGCGAGGCCGGGGCCGGGAAACGGCTGGCGATGGACGATTTCGTTAGGCAAACCCAGTTGCAGGCCGGCCTGGCGGACTTCGTCCTTGAAAAGCTGCCGGAGCGGTTCGACCAGCTCGAAGTTCATTTTTTCCGGCAGCCCGCCCACGTTGTGATGGCTCTTGATGAGCGAGGCAGGATTGCCGCCGATCGCGACGCTCTCGATCACGTCGGGGTAGAGTGTGCCCTGGGCGAGAAAGCGATAGCCGGCGTGTGGCCGCTTGTCCGCTCGATCCTGGGCGAGCAACTCCTCCGTCGCCTGCTCAAATACCCTAACGAATTCGCCGCCGATCACCTTGCGTTTCTTTTCCGGGTCGGTCACCCCTTTAAGCAGGTGCAGGAACCGCTCCGAGGCATCGACGTATTTGAGTTTGATCTGGAAATTTTCGCCGAAGATGCGCTGCACCGTCTCGGCTTCGTTTTCCCGCAGGAGCCCGTTGTTAACGAAAATGCAGGTGAGCTGGTCGCCGATTGCCCTGTGCAGGAGCGCGGCCGCGACCGAGGAGTCGACCCCGCCGCTCAACCCGAGGACAACTTTTTCATCGCCGACCTGCTGCCGCACCCGGGTGCAGGCTTCGTCGATGAACGAGCCCATCGTCCAATCCATCGCGCAATGACAGATCCGGAAAAGGAAGTTTTCGATGATCTCCCTGCCGCGCGGCGTGTGCGACACTTCCGGATGAAATTGCAGCGCGTAGAGCCGGCGCTTTGGGTCCTCGATCGCGGCGAACGGCGAGTTCTCGGTGTGGGCGATGGCGCGGAAACATTCCGGGAGCGCGGTCAGCTTGTCGCCATGGCTGTTCCAGATATCCATGTGCTCGCCGAGGCCTTCGAAGAGCGGCGTGTTTTCGGCAATCGTGAGCAGCCCCGCGCCGTATTCGCGCCGGCCGCTGAACTCAACCTCGCCGCCGAGGTGCCGGGCCATTAACTGCATTCCGTAGCAGATGCCGAGGACGGGAATGCCTAACGAAAAAATCTGGAGATCAATCTGCGGCGCGCTTTTTTCATAAACGCTCGCCGGACCACCAGAAAGCATGATTCCTTTGGGAGCCATGCCCTCGACTTCCGCCGCCGTGATGTCACAGCGCACGATCTCGGAATACACCTGGCATTCCCGCACCCGGCGCGCGATCACCTGGGTGTATTGCGAACCGAAATCGAGAATGACAATTCTGGAATGCGCCGCGGTCTTCACAGGTTTAATGGGGGCGGCCCCCGGGAGGAATCGCTTCTTCCGGGCGATCGCCCGGAACGAGCTGGCTCGGCGGGGGAAGACCCTGTTCGAAGTGCTCGCGGACTTCCTCGGCCGGAGGCGTATCCACCGCGCATCCGCACAGGATACAGGCCGGCACGAGGATCAAGAGGGGTTTCATCTGGAGATGTTAAAGAACCCCGTCGCCTTTGCAAGGGAAGAGCCGCGCGCCCGGCATCCGGTCACCAAATCGTAACAAAAAATTCCGGCTCATGATCGATCCTGACCTCCTTTTGCAAGCCTATCGGCTCGCCGTTTTCCCGATGGCGCTGGACGATGGCGAAATCCGCTGGTTCTCGCCCGACCCGCGCACTATTCTGCCGCTGGAGGCATTCCACGTCCCGCATGGTTTGAAACGCGAACTTCGCGTCCGCCCGATCGAGATTCGAATCAACACCCGCTTCGATGAGGTCATCCGCGCCTGCGCGGCACGCGCCGACACCTGGATCAACCCCGAGATTATCGAGAGCTACAACAACCTGCATTCGTTAGGCTGGGCCCATTCCGTCGAAGCCTGGTCGGCGAATGAATTGGTCGGCGGCCTCTACGGGGTCGCGATCGGCGGAGCGTTTTTCGGCGAATCGATGTTTCATCGCGCCACCGGCGCCTCCAAGATCGCGCTCTGGGCGCTGATCGAACGGCTCCGCGCGCGCCGCTTCGCCCTCCTCGACACACAATGGCTCACCCCGCACCTCGAGCAATTCGGCGCCAAAGAAATCTCGCGCGCGCTTTACCTGCATTTGCTCAATGCGGCGATCGATCTCCCGCGAACATTTGAGGGCGATTAAGTGCGCTTTCCGCGGAGGGACGCGCTTCTGTGCGTCCGACCTGCCAACGCCCGACAAAATCCTCGACATGCGGAAGCACGTCCTCCGACGCAGCGTCCGCTTGCCTGTCGGGAAGAATCCGCCATAGTGACAGCCCGGAAAATTCGTTTCGAATCTCGAAATTCGGATTACAGATTTTCCGCCATGCGGCTGGGTAGCTCAGTTGGTAGAGCAGAGGACTGAAAATCCTCGTGTCGGGGGTTCAATTCCCTCCCCAGCCATCTCCTTCCCATTTGGCGTTGCCCAGGCGACGACTAAGAGTTGGTGGATGCGCAGGACTCAGAACCGTTTCGCGCGAGGGACGGTGCGCTCGATCACTCCGCTCCTGCGCCCGAATCTGCTTGTGCGCTTTCGCTGGGCGGAATTGGAGAGGGGAGCACGCACAAGCCGTCGAAAACGCCCTCCGACTCCTTATCGATGCGATCCAGGGCCGGCCGGGAATGATCTTGCCGAGAGGACTGGAAGTGGCTTCACTTCTACGATGCGAAAGATGATCATGATTGGGCTTTCAATTTTGTCTGTCGGGTGCGCAGGATTCGAAGCCCGGCAGCAAACGGATACCGAGTTAAAAGCGCGTTTCGCCGCAGTTGAACGCGAATTGGCCGCGTATCACCCAGGCGAAACTGACCAGGCTACGCTCCACCGCTTTCAAGATCTGACGAACGAGGAACATACGGTTCAGCGAGAGCTTTTCCGTCGCTGCCGGGCGGGCGATCAAAACGCCTGCCTGTCTCGGGTCAACATGATCCATGAGTGACAGCTGAATTCCAGTTGGTCGACGGTCTCGCGAGCGGGGGCGAGAAACGAGCGCTGACCCTCTTTGATCCATGCATAACGGCCGGTCACCCCCGAGCTCGCCGTGGCCAACAAACGTTCCCCCGAAGCTCGACGAATCGTTTCCCTGCTGCCCGCGGCGACTGAGATCGCGGGGGCGCTCGGTTTAATGGACGATATGGTCGGCATTTGGCATGAATGCGATTTCTCGAGTAAAATCAATAACTGTCCGCGGGTAACTCATTGCCCGGTTTACCATACGAGCCTAGCGAACAAAAGAAGCGGGCGCATGGTCCCCGAATTCGAAACCCTGCCCGCCCCTGCCCGCGGCGCAGCAAAACGAAATCCATCTCGTCAACGCCAGCGCCTGCTTGGCCCGGCCCGGCCCGCGCATCGTCGATCACTTCAAGATCCCGAGTTACGGGATCGAGTGGCCTTTGTTCGTCTTCACCAGGTTGGTGTCCGCACTCTTGATCCGACCGTCTGCGTTGAGATCCTCGCGGAAATTGGCGCTCGTCACCGGCTGGTTCAGTTGGCCCTGGACGAGCGTCTGATCGGACTTGCCAACCACGCGACTGGCGTCGGCGTCGGCGACAAGGAAACCAAACGGAACGTCTCCATGCGCTTGCCCATCGCCATTGATGTTTTGCGTGTGGAGAGTTACAACCTCGGCCGTGCTAACCCCTGTGAGTTGCGCTGTCATGCTGTTGCCACTGAAAGTAATGGCTCCTACCGTGGCCGTGCCGCCGGTGACCGTAACCTGACCCGATGTGACCGGGGCGTCGAAATTAAAGACAGCGTTGTAGGTCGTGGCGCTACGACATTCCACGCCCGAGACACCAGTTAGGGGCATATTCACATCGAATGTTCCCGCCCTGCCGTGAGTCAGGCGGGACGCCGCACTAACCAGGTTGATTCCAGAGGTGGCGGGAGCGACCCGGACATAATAGACGTCTTCCTCGTGCTGGTTCCGGCTCGCGTTGAAATTGAAGGTAGCCGAATAGGCCACATCGGCTCCGGTATTGTCCGAGACAGTGGTGATGTAATCGCCTATCTTGCTCTGGTTCGGATAGCCCTCGAACGGATTAAACGAATTGCTCACCGCGACGTTCGGCGCCCAGGTCACGCCCGCGTCGCTACTCCAGGAATAGAAGAGTTGCGAATCGGTATTGTTGGCCGCGTTTCGTGTGTCATACCAGACTGCATCGAGTCGTCCATTAGGAGCAACGGAAATTGTCCCAAACCAATGCCACTTGCTGGGATTGACCGGGTCGTCATTGATCCGTATCGGCGCGCTGAAGGTCAGGCCACCGTCCGTGCTGCGGACAAACATCACGTTGGTTGTGCTTTGCCCGTTCGGCACCACGCTGGCCAGCATATAAATGTTGTTATTAGTCGCTCCGCCGGAGTGATCGATGGCGAGGAATACCATTCCATCCAGTCCTGCCGGGTTGATTCCGCCGAAACCGAGAAAGCCGCCCATGTTAACAGAAGTGCTTTGGTCAAATTTTGGCGTCTGGGTCGCGATCTGCGCATTGCTCGAGCGCTCGCAAAAGAAGGGGCTGGATCCTTCCCCGCCGATGAACAGGTTACCATTGCTGTCCACGTCGAGCGTGCCGTCTGTCGGTGCGTTAGGAATAACAATCGGCGATTGCCAGGTGACGCCGCCATCGATGGAGCGTTGGAATTGCACTCCGCCGCCCGTGCAGTTAATGCCGTCGTCTGATTGATATTGGAAGCCGTGCCCCGGGCCGCTCGTCTTATCAATCGTGAACCATTGTTTGTCTCCGCCGCCGGCTCCCTTCTCACCCGAGAGCAGGGTCCACGATTGGCCGCCGTTTATCGAGCGCCAGAGATCGTCACAAAAAAACGACTCTTGCACGTTTGACTGGAGACTAAGATAGAAAAAGTTTCCTACCTCGTCTGACTTTGTCACCGGGTCACTGCGAAAGACGTTGTTTTCGAGGACGCCGGGGAATGTCCAGGTAGCACCGCCATCGGTCGTGTAGCCCCAGCCGCCCTGCCGGAAGTTGGAGGTCACGTCGTTGAACTGTCGCCAGCCGATTGTCTTCTTGCTGGCGTCGATAGGATTAACCGAGATGGCGCATTCGTTCGCGGCGTCGCCGAGGATATTCTGGCCACTGGAATCGACGTTCACCTGAATGCTGGTGAAGGAATTGAATTGGGAGATCATTCGCGGCGAAGTCTCCATGACGCGAGGAGCGGCCGGCGGGTTATCGTACGTTTCCTGCGGCACATTGCGGGGCACCCTCTGGGTCGGCGCCAGTTGGCCGGAAGCAAGGGGAACTAAAAACAGCGAGAGCAGACAAGTTAAAACGCTGGCCCTTAACATTCCAAAAAGCATCATGATAAAACTCCTATGTGAAGGGTCTGAATTACAGAAACAGCCGGCCGCCGTCAAGACAAAAAGGGAGCGCTTGATACTGCGAACGACGCACTTCCCTTCAGAGTGACGAGAAATCGTAATTCGAAATCGCACTCCTCGAGCTTCCCGGTTGATGCTTGCTCCCGGTTTGCCGCAGGTGTTCCTTCCTCTCGTGTGACCATCGAGCGATCGTTGCTCATGAAGCTGATTTCCGTTAACGCAGGTCTTCCAAGAAAAATCACCTGGCACGGCCGCGAGGTGCGGACCTCGATTTGGAAGGACCCCGTCCAGGGCCGCGTTCGTGTGGCAACACTCAATCTGGAGGGTGATGAGCAATCCGATCTTTCGGTGCATGGCGGAGTCGACAAGGCCATCTACGCCTACCCTGGCGAGCACTACCCATTTTGGCAGGGCGAGCTTCCGGGAGCGGATCTTGGTTGGGGCGCGTTCGGCGAGAATTTTACGAGCGAAGGTCTGCTCGAAGATAAAGTCCAGATTGGAGATCGCCTGCGCATCGGCACGGCCGAGTTCATCGTGACTCAGCCGCGCATGCCCTGTTTCAAGCTCGGGATTCGCTTCGAACGTCCGGACCTGGTGAAGCGTTTTCTGCAAAGCAAGAGAACCGGTTTCTATCTCGCGGTGCATCGTGAGGGAGAAGTCACGGCGGATGACCCGATCGAGTTCATCGAGCGATCAGCGAGCGGCGTAACGATCCTTGATATTACAAATCTTTATGCCCTTGATTCTCAAAGCCAGGAACTCCTGCGCCGGGCGACCGAGTTACCCGCCCTGCCGGAGAGCTGGAAGGATTACTTCCGCAAACGTCTCTGGAACGCCGACGCTTGATCCAGCAGCGAGCGAGTTCTCAGGGTAAGCGCCTGTATGGTGCAGGATGACATACCTGCAGGGCAGCAGTGTCTTATCCATAACTAATGTCGAAGTCCCAGCGGCACGATCAGCTTATTAGAGTGTCGGGAGAGGTCGATTTTTCACCAGGAGGATCGGAAGAGCGTGCACAGGTTTCCTGTCCAAGGGTTCGCAAACGGGAGTCGAGTGGAAGGAGACGGCTTCCCGAAAAGGCCGGGGTCGGAATGGGAATTGTTTTTCCTATTTGGCCAATAGTCCTATGCGCGCTCCGCCCTGCCTGAAGGGGTGCCGCAGCGAAAGAAGATTGATCGCCGGCGATTTCCCTCCAACTTTGGCCGCCGGCATCGCATGATCACTCGAATTTTCCAACTCCTGGGGCTCGCCTCGCTCGTCGTCACCTTAAACAGTTGCGACACCCTGAGCGACATGGTCGCCTCCAATATCCCCGATCGGCATTCGGGTTCACCCTCGATCCTGATCAGTCTAAGGGCGCAGGAGGCTTACCTTTATCGCGGCAAAACGCTGGTCGCGACCTCGCGGATCTCGAGCGGACGCGAAGGGTATCGGACGCCGACCGGGCGTTTCCGTGTCATTCGCAAGGACGAAGACCATCGCTCCGGAATCTATGGCGACTATGTCAATGCCTCGGATGAAATTGTGAAACCGAACGTTGATCGGCGTCGCGCCCGGCGGCCGACGGGCAGCCATTTTCTCGGGGCGCCGATGCCTTTTTTTCTCGAATTCTCGCCGGGATACGGATTGCACCAAGGTTACCTGCCGGGCGAGCCGGCCTCTCACGGCTGCATTCGGATGCCCTACTGGAAAGCGCGCCAGTTTTTCAACACGGTAGGTGTCGGCGCGCCGGTCATCGTTAAACCATGAAAGTGCGCGGGGGCTTGTAGCCGACGCCCTGTGGGCGGCGCGAGCGTCGGCGTCGTTAGGCCGAGAGAAAACCAAAGGCCGTTAGCAAGATCGCTCCGCGCTTCGCACGGCGAAGCAGCTACAATGCAGCCGGCATCCCGCGGGGCGTCGGGCGGCCCGAGGGTGGAGCCGCCCTATGCGGATTTCCTTCTCAAGCCATGATTCAAGGGGAAACAGTAGCGCTCGCTCGTTCGTAGACGAGATTCGCGGCTGCGATGTCTTCGATCGCCACGCCGACCGATTTGTAGAGGGTGATTTCGTCGTCCCGCTCCCGGCCGGGCTTCGTCCCGGAAATAACTTCGCCAAGCTCGGCAAAGATGCTGCCCGCGGCGATGATATCGCCCGATTCCTTGCTCGCGGCTTCCCGCGACTCGACATAAATGCGCGACCGGCGCAGGACCTCGTCATCCAGCTCCCTCCAGTTCGGGCGTGTCGCGCCGACGGCGTTGATGTGGGCGCCGGGCGCCAGCCACTCGCCTTGCAGAACCGGGGTGGTCGCGGC
>JBOHXL010000076.1:0-2280 GCA_050736975.1 Chthoniobacterales bacterium
CATCTCAGCGGAGCCGTGTACGCGGAATCCTGGATCAAGGAAGCTGTTGAAGATCAACTCTGCGTGGACATTGTGTCGCTATCCTTCGTGCGGTCCGCGGCTGAAAATGCCACTTCAGGCGCTTCGTGTGACAAAGGAGACGTTCCCGCAGCGCGGGCTTACAAAGATCAGCACCTCTACGACGCACTGGTGGACGCATTTTCGATGCGCGGCTTCGTGCCTTCCGCCGGCGTAACCGGCCACGATCATTTTTTCGACGCGTTCGCGCGATTCAGCACCGTGAGCGGGAACCATGCGGGAGATTGGCTCGACGAGGTGGCCACGCGCGCCGCTGCGCAAAACGAGCAGTACCTCGAAATAATGGTCACGCCTCCCTTCGACCATAGCGCAGCCATCGCCAAGAAACTCGGATGGCACGCCGGCCAGGCATTTGGCGAATTTCGCCAGCAGCTTTTCGCTCAGGGATTGCGGGACGATGTCGCCGTGGTGCGTGCCTATCTGGATCAGGCCGAGTCGATTCGAGAAACGCAGGAGCATTGCGGCGAACCGAGAGAGGCCGCCGCGTGCAGCGTGCAAATCCGGTACATCTACCAGGTCCTTCGGGCGTTTCCTCCGGAGCAGGTTTTTGCGCAGACGTTGCTCGGGTTCGAAGCCGCTTCAGCCGATCCGCGCGTGGTGGGCATCAATTATGTTCAGCCGGAAGACGATCGCGCCGCCATGTCGGACTACGCCTTGCATATGAAGATGCTCGAATTCTTTCACGGTATCTATCCGAAGGTGCACATCAGCCTGCACGCAGGTGAGCTTGCTCCTGGGCTGGTAACGCCTGAAGGACTCTGCTGCCACATTCGCCTCGCCGTCGAGCAGGCCCACGCCGAGCGCATTGGCCACGGCGTGGACGTAATGTACGAAGATCGTCCCTACGACCTGCTGAAAGAAATGGCCGCAAAACATGTGATGGTCGAGATCAACCTCACGAGCAACGATCTGATTCTCGGTGTCTCTGGGAAAAACCATCCGCTGCCGATTTACCGGCGATTTGGCGTCCCGGTCGCGCTTTCAACCGACGATGAAGGAGTATCCCGCATCGACCTGACCCACGAATACGTGCGCGCCGTCGAGACCTACGGGCTTACCTATGCGGACCTGAAGCAGATGGTGCGCGCCAGCATTGAGCACAGCTTCCTGGCCGGAGCCAGTCTGTGGCGCGACCGGGATCGTTTCAACCGCCCGGTTTCGGCGTGCCCGCAGGATACTTTAGGCGCCCCGCACCCCTCGCAAGCGTGCGCCGCATTCCTTCAATCGAGCGAACGAGCGCGGCAGCAATGGGAACTGGAACGCCGCTTCCGGGTGTTCGAAGCGTCCCATTAGTACGGGGACCGCCTCACCCCGCGTGTTTCACTCCGCGATGTTCTGGCTTCATTAATTGGCAAGCGGCTTGCGAGAAGATGAACCAACACACGTCGGGTGTGCCCGGCGGCGTACGAAGTGGAGGGGTGATATGCAAGATATAACAGGGCTTGCGCCCAACGAGGTTCAGGAAACCGGCGTCCGGAAGGGACTGCTTGAGGACATAGCGCTGAAGACGTTGTACCTCAATGGTGAAATGTCCTTGACCGAGTTGAGCAAGCATATGTGCCTCGGCGTGGGCGTGATCGACGAAATCTTCCAATTCTTCCGGAAGGAACAGCTTTGCGAAGTGAAGGGGATGGTGGGAGGAAGCCATCGCATAGTCGCGAGCACCCAGGGCAGGTCGCGGGCTGCAGGTCTTCTGGCGATGAGCCAATACGCCGGGCCGGCGCCAGTGTCCCTGGCGGATTACCGCCTCCGGGTAAACGCGCAGACCGTGCAACAAACGGGGATTCAACCCTCAGATCTGAAACGGGCCCTACATCCACTGATTCTTGATGTGGGTTTTCTTGCACGATTGGGCACCGCGGTAGTTTCGGGAACGTCGATTTTCCTCTATGGTCCGTCTGGAACGGGAAAAACCAGCATAGCGGGCTGCATTCCGGCCATCTATAGCGACAATGTTTGGATCCCATACGCGGTTGAAGTGGACGGGCAAATCATCTCTGTTTACGATCCCGGCGTGCATCGCGAGTGCGGAGATGCGGTCTCTGAGGAAACGGACAAGCGCTGGGTTCTTTGCCACCGGCCGCGCATCCTGACGGGAGGTGAGCTGTCGTCGGAGATGCTTGATATTCAAATCAGCACCTCGAACCGTTTCTATACGGCCCCCCTCCAGATGAAGGCCAACAACGGGGTGCTGATTCTGGA
>JBOHXL010000077.1:0-1544 GCA_050736975.1 Chthoniobacterales bacterium
GACCAGCTGCGCCAGTCGCAGAAGATGCAAGCCATCGGCGAGCTAGCGGGCGGCGTCGCCCACGACTTCAACAATTTGCTCATGGTTGTGAAGGGCCATTCTCAGCTTCTCCTTGACCGCCTACCTGAATCCTCGCCGCTACGTCCCGGCGCGCAGCAAATCGAAAAAGCGGCGGATCGCGCTGCATCGCTCACCCGGCAATTGCTGGCGTTCAGCCGCAAACAAGTTCTCCAACCACGCGTCCTGGACATGAATGAGGTGGTCAACGGAATGATTCGCATGTTCTCCCGCGTGATCGGAGAAAACATTGACATGGTCTTCGTGCCCGCCATCGATCTATCGCGCGTGAAAGCCGATCCCGGCCAAATCGAGCAGGTCCTGCTGAATCTGGTGGTGAACGCACGCGATGCCATGCCCACCGGCGGCCGGCTGACGATCGAAACGTCGAATGTCGAACTCGATCGCAGCTACGCCGTGACTCATGCCAGCGTCGAACCCGGCGATTACGTGATGCTAAGCGTTACCGACACCGGCTGCGGCATGAGCGATGAAACCCAATCCCGAATCTTCGAGCCGTTTTTTACAACTAAGGGTCCCGGCAAGGGCACCGGGCTCGGTCTTGCGACGGTCTACGGAGTTGTGAAGCAGAGCGGCGGTTACATCTACGTCTACAGCGAAATCGATCGCGGCACGACTTTCAAAATTTACCTGCCGCAAGTGATTGCCGAGCTCGACAAGCTCGGGGGCGAGGCGGTCGCTCCAGGCCAGGCGCGGGGGTCGGAAACCATCCTCTTTGTTGAGGACGAGCAGAGCGTGCGCGAACTGGTGCGGCAATACCTGGGTTCAACTGGCTACTCCGTGCTCGAAGCTGCCGACGGAGTGGAGGCGCTCAAGGTTGCCTCCGAGCATTCCGAGCCGATTCATCTCTTGATCACAGACGTAGTGATGCCCCATCTTAGCGGTCCCAATCTGGCAGCGCAGTTGGGGGCGTCGCGCCCCGGCCTCAAGGTCCTGTTCATCTCCGGTTACACCGATGACACCGTCTTCCGCCACGGCGTGCTCGAGGGTGGCGTTGCATTTCTTCAAAAGCCCTTCAACCTAAAAGCCCTCGCAGCCAAGATTCGGGAACTGCTGAATGAACAGCCTGTTGGCGCCATGACCGGCGCGGAGTCCGAAAAAGTTTAAGCGTTTTGGGTTCCGACGCCAGCGTCTGATGGATTTCTTGGAATACCTTGGCGCGCTATATCAAGAAAACGGTCTGCCCGCTCAGGTCAAACCTTTTCCGGCACCGGATGTTGCGGCACGCGACCATATTGTCAATGCGCACCATATAGGAGCGCGCTTTGGCGAACTGCTTTCTATCTTCCTCATTGGCCCCGCCGGGAGGCTGGGACTTCTTCGTTCGGACCATCCAGCGCACCGGGAAGGTACCCTCTTGCCTGCAGTGCGGACACACCATCGGTATCTGCTTCGTTTCTTCCTTCTCGTCGTAGAAACGCTTCTCGTCCATTTGCCCCCGCACTATCAATTCTGCCGCTTCGATC
>JBOHXL010000078.1:0-3321 GCA_050736975.1 Chthoniobacterales bacterium
ACGGCCGGACGCGGCTTTACCGTCGTGTCTACCGTGGCTGCTCGAGCGATCATGAAACATTGGGGCCTGAGAGTGATCGCGAATGTTGACGATTGCGGGACCGAGTTCTACGCGATCACCGTAGAACGTCGGTTAAAGCATCCCGCCGCCCTCGCCATCACCCAACACGCGTATACCAGTCTTTTCACTTAGTGCCTCTACCGGGCTAGTGATCTTTAAGACGGATTATCGTCTAGGCCGCGTTTCTTAGCATCGCCTCCGGCTGGAAATCGACGCGCGTGACTTTAAGCCGGCGAAAGCCAGAAGGAACTCGCCATTTGAATTCGTCGCCAACCCGATGACCGAGCATCGCGGTGCCGAGCGGTGCGAGGACTGAAAGTTTTTTCCCATTGCTATCCGCGGCAGCTGGCAGCACAAGCGTAAAAACCAGGCGTTCGCCAGTATCCAGATCGTGTAAAAGGACCCGGCTGTTCATGGTTATGACGTCGGACGGAATTTGATTCGGGTTAACGATTGCCGCGCGCTTCAGCTCGTTTGCCAACGTCCTGAGCTCGGTCTGGGTGCGAGCGGATACATTGCCTGGGTAGGCAATTAGGTCGTGCAGTTCTGCATAATCAGCAGCGGAGATGACGATGTTTCGATTCTTCATTTGTTTTTGACTACGTCGCCACGAGGCGGCGCTGCTAACCCATTTTCGCCTGACCAGCGAAAGCTGACCAAGTCTCCTATTGGATCAGATCGATAGCTTTCGCCTATCTATTGGCAGCATGGAGCGGCTGAATTATCAGCACTTGCGTTACCTCTGGACGATTGCGAAAAAGGACGGCGTGCTGAAAGCAGCCGAGGAAGTTCACGTTTCGCAGCCGTCAATCAGCCCGCGACTCGGAGGTCGGAGCCGGGACGATGACATGCACGAGGTGCAACATCCCGCCGAATCGTGCGGCAAGCAGTTTGGCCAAACGTAGCGTCGCCAACGACGAAGGCGAAAAATCGATCGGCACCAGGATCCGGCGCAACCTGGTTGCTTTCATCATAGACGAAGACGCTCGGAGCGTTACCACGCGGCGGCCATCGCTCGCACGGCGTGAATGATGGGCCACGCTACCGACGCCAAGATCAAGATAAAGAGGACGCTTCCCTGATAAAGTTGTCCCGCGCCTGCCTATCGTACCGTTTGCCAAGGTAGAGAAATGGATGCACTCGATTTTGGGCGAGGAGGTTGCCGCTCGTTAGCCGCGATCTCACGTTGAATCGCCTGTCGTCTTTTTGCTCGGGATAGCGTAACGCCCGCAGATGCGCGTTCATCGCCGTCACCTCCGGGGAACGATCGTTATAGGTCATGACCGGATATCCGCCCCTCCGGCGCCGTTCGCCGGCCGTAAGAGGGCTGCCGTATCCAATCATCTCTTCGAAGTGGCTTGTCTGTTTCATAGTATTTCTCTGTCGCGCGCTGGTTGTTGGCCTTCTCCTTCCTCGCGTTAGGTTCAGAAATGGTCTTGTTCATCGCGCTTTCTCCAACGATCGCTCCGCCTTCATTCTCCCAGCGACCGAGCCAGCGATTCATTTCCTTCGGGCACTGAGCGCCATTGGCTCGATGTTTTTCCGGCGCAACAACACGCGGTCTGCCTCTTTTGCGAGAGAAAGAGGGAAGATCTGCTAACGAAAAAAGGTTTGAAGAAAGAAGGTTTATCATCAGGCGACATCCTCAGTGTGTTTGCTGACGCGGTGAATTTAACGCCGCCGCTATCATCGGCTATGACTCATCCTCGAACGCATCGATAGCTTTGCGCTATCTGTCGATTCGGGCCGCGGGTCAGGCGCGAGCGAGCGTAAACCGCGGTGTCTTACATTCACTTTGGTCGACTTCGTCGTCGATTGGCAAACCGTCCTCTTTCACGAGAGAAAGCGGCCAGCCATGACACTCGTAGATGGCCGCGATGAACTCTCGGATATACTGCGCTTTCATTCCCGGCCGACCGGTCAGGCGATAGACCCAATCGATCGCAACTCATAACGCTCATGAATCACTGCGGCGATTGATTCGGCGAGATTTGCGATTCTTCTTTTTCGGAAATCCTTCTCCACCTGGCGAATTTTAGCGGCGAGGGGTTCATCTCCAAAAACGTTGCGAATCCAGCGAGAAAAATCACCGCGTTGCGCATGGCCTTCCAAAGCGGCAACCGGCAGCCGCGCTTGCAGCGCCACGAATTCTTTCAACGTTCGCGCCGAAGTCCCAAAGCGGTGGCCATTGCAGGTGAAAACGAACGCGCGTTCCTCCGGCATCGGCACCTCAAGGTACTTGGAGCGGTGGCGCACATGCGAGGTCCGGCGGCTCGTGATGGTAAAACGACGAGGCAGATTACTGCATCCATTATACCGGGAAAGCACTGCGGCTTCGTCGATGCCCAGGCTTCCCAGGATTTCTCCCCACTCCGGTTCGGCTTCGTCCGCGCCGCATAATCTGGCGAGCACCTGCAATTCGAGGGGGTTGGTCAGAGGAGTCACGATAATTGATTCGATCGCTTTCAAGAGTTCAGGGTGCAGTTGGGATGGCTGGTAGGTGGACATCACATAGGCAGCCAGCTCGAAGTCGATGCAATGCTCGTTGGGCCGGTGCAGAAAATAATGCGCCTCGTCGACCACAATCCAATGGGGAAGACCAACCGTGCGCCGGAGAGACGCGAGCATCGGCAGCGTTTCGTTTACGTAGGTCAGCTTCTCCGCATGCGAAATCGCAGAAAGATCGATCACGACGCTGACATCGGGATGACGTAGAGCGCGGGCGATATTACGGAAGCGTGGCGGAGGCTCGTCGCCACCAAATACAACGACTCCGGGAAGCGATCCCAATGGCGTGTAATCGCCTTCCGGATCAATCACGCAAAGGCAGTAACCTTGCAGGATGAGTTCCTCACAAAAAAGACCGGTTATCCACGATTTGCCCGACCGCGGATCGCCGGCGATCAGAATATTGCGGCCATGGATTGCAGCCTCGACGGCTTTCCCTTCGGCATCGTGGCCCAGGATGATGCGCCGGCCATGAGCGCGGTGCGGCGGCAGCTTAATGTGCGTAGTGACTTCGCGAATGTAAGTAGCGACCGCCGCGGGTCCAGTCCCCTGCAACACCTCATCCGCAATCTGTTGGAGCGCTTTACTCCCCCAACTGACAGCGACACCAATCTCGCAGGCGTCAAGCATGGCATAGTCATTCTCGGCATCACCGATGCCGACGCAGTTGTGCAAGGAGAGACGCAATGTATTGAGCGCCTCGCGCAGACCGGTTGCCTTATTAATTCCCTGTGGCAGGACCATGACCCGGCC
>JBOHXL010000079.1:0-5515 GCA_050736975.1 Chthoniobacterales bacterium
CTCGCGCAACCATTTCCTATTTATGAGATGGGTTCTACACAGTTATCGATCTTCCGAAGTAGCTCAACACGACCGCGGTGCGATCGGGATTCAGGCGCAAAATCAGGTTCTTCAGCCGCGCCCCTCCCACGTACCACGGCATGACAGGCAACGTGGCGACGACCTTAGTCTCACCGTGATGTGTGAAATCGAGAAGCTGCGCGTGGCCCTGGTAGGGCACGGCAAGGAGTTGGTGCCCGCTGCTACCGGGTGGCACGACAAGATCAGCGACCGCAGCCGTGTGGTGAAACCCACTGGGTTCGGGACGCGCGGGATCGCCAAGGTGGAAGATGGTCAACCCTTTCCTTCCGCCCGCCACCAGCTTATTCCCGATGAAGGCCAGGGACCGCGAATGCTCCAACGGAACTGTGGATCGCCGGTTTAGCTTCAGCGAGAGAACCTCAAGGCCGCGACTGGTAAGCGCATAGAGCAAACCGTGCGCTGCGACGACCTGATAGACCTCGGGCTGCTCGGCGTAACCCCCGCCCCATTCAGTTGTGTGAACGCCTGACGAATCGAGCCAGACAAAGCCATCCTGCCCATACCCCAGCAGCATCTGTGGCTGCGCCGGCACTATTCCTTGAAGGCCAGCCGCTTTCCAGGAGAAACGTGCGACCGGAACAGCAGGGTTGGAAAGGTCGAAAGCAAGCGCGCGGCTGGGAGTGACGACCAGCGCGCACGGCGTGCCTTGGAGATAGCCCGCAGCCAGGCGGCGGCAACGCTCACTCAGCGTAATGCTTCCCGCCTGCACAATGAGTTGTTCTTTTACCGCAATCCCGCGCCCCGCAGGAGCGGCCAGGGTCGTCGTTTCTTCGTGAATCGGGGACGGCTGCGCGGCAACGCCGGCGCCTTGCGCGCGAACCGTCGGACCTTGCGCGCCGATGGCTTCTACTACAGCGCCCTGGGCATTGGCAGCAGCCAGCTGCGTAGCACCACTTTGGCCGGCGACGCCACGCACAACGCCAATCTCGCCTGCCCCGGCGGGAGATACGATGGCATTCAAGCGCAGAGTACTGCCTGCTTGCGCAACTCCGGTTTGCAGGACCTGACCACGCTCGCCCACCAACGTGGCCGTCTCGCCTGGAGGCAGGCCCGAGATCTCGATCTCGTAGCCATGCTCAACCGCGTTTTCACCGATACCGGGATCAACGCTCCAGACGGGGTTGTATCGGTGAAAGAGGTTCCACCATTGGTCCACCATCTTCTGGCAAAAGAGGATTTGCCCGGCGATCTGCGCAGCCAGTGCTTTGATGGTCAACTCGGTCAGCGCCCGAGGTGCAGGAATCGAAATGAGACGGGCCCCGCCGGTGGTCAGCACCAGGATCTCGCATGGATACGGATTCGCGAAATACTGCGCGCCGGGGTAGTTGGGATTCACCGTCAGCTCGATCGGCGCCTGGGTTCCCTCTACGGTGAGATAAGGAGCGAACACTTTCAGCGGATCGTTGATGACACTGGCACTGATCAGGAAAATCGGCGCCAGCCCCTGGGCTGTAATGCTGGCGTTGGCGATGAGCGAGACGTAATTCTGAGGGTTCTGGCTAAACTTGGTCACTTCGTTGCCGCTGATCTCGCCACAGGAGACATGTGGCGCCTGCCAAACGAAGTCGCGCTCGATGCTGGTAAGTAGTTGCGGATTGCCCACCGGAATGGGTAAGAGGTTGCCCAAAACGGCGATGCCATCCTCCTGAGGTTGCAGCGTGTTTATCGACACGCTGCCGAGCGGCGAGTTTTGCACGGAAATCGATTGTGTGCACACCAGGTGGGTGTCAGAGACCTGCTGGCAATTGTCGATGCTGAAGGGCGGCGGTGCCGCGACATTCTTGGCCACCAGCACGGCGGCGATTCCGGACACACCGAACAGGAAAGGCTCAAGAATGAGAGCTCCCATTGGGACAATGAAATCGGCAAAAATGCCGAGCGCCGTTCCCAGCGCTCCGGCCAGGACAGTGCATGCCGTGGTATCGGTGTTCCACGAGTAGTTGGTGTCGATCGTAATCGTGTTCGGTTGGTTCATGGAGAGCCCGGAAACTACGGTGACATCGGTCCACACCGAACAGGCAGGGGTGTTAAGATTGCCGCTAAAGCTGGTGGTAATGGTGGGAGTTCCGCCATTAACCGAAAAGCTGCTGCCGATGCCAGTAACAAGTTGGAAGTAAACGGGCTGCGGATTCTTGGCTTGATCTGCCGCCTGTTCATTGAGGCCGTTGGAGATTTGCAAGACGGCCGCATTCTCAAGCACGGCGGCCGATTCGAACACGCCAAAGGACTGATCCTTGGAACTGGAATCCTGGAGTCGATCCTGGAAGTTTCCGGAGTAAAAGTCCTGCCAGATCGAGGGATCCCCCTCAATTCCTCCTCCGATCTCCTGGCGGAACGCAATGCGTTGAAGGTCCGAGGAAACCGCCATGCCGGTGTTGATGATGTTTGTCCCGCTTCCTACCACCGAGTTTGCCAGGTTTAGCGGAAGCGACTGCCCGCCAAAAGACTGCACGAAGGACAGAAACCTGCTTTGGACGTCGTTAGGATCAACGCCTGGCGGCAAAGGCGGCAGCGGGGCGACGTCGACCCGGTCCACGGTGATCGACAGAACGTCAACGCCGCCGCCGGCCATGAAGTAATCAAGGCCTAGAATCATCGTGGCGCTAATGCCCACCGGATTCGCGGGCGCGCCGTTAGGATGCGCCTCAACGTCGTCCAAGCTCACGACAAAGACCGTGATGGGCTGCGAGATCTGCGGACGAAACCCGTTGACCTCCTGCGAGACAAGCCCGTAAAGAGCCTCGTTGAAGTAAACCAGCTTTTGCGACGGCGTCGTGTTCAGCAGGGTGTTCGGTCCAAACTCGACGTGATCGACGACAAAGAGCGAGCCACCTTCCGCAAAAGGCGCCGGGAAAGAGAGATCCTGCGTCTGCAGGTTGAGAAGCTGGGCGGCGAGGAAGACGGGCGTTTGGATTTGCAGTTCGACGAGCGGTTGTAATGTCATTGGCATTCTCCTATGGGAGTGTGTTGGGCTTGCATTTCAGAACGGGCTTGGTCAGCAGTGTGGCCGGATTTGTTTAGGCGGCAAAGTCTTCTTGCGGAACAGGGCATATTCCTACCGTCGCCGGAAGGACAGATTTTTTTTCGGATCAAGTTGCGAGCGTCGACTTCCATTTCCGCCATGAACAAAATTCAAGTCCCGCATGACCGAGGCAGGCCGGACGTTGCGTCTTCGCGCAAATATCTGACCCGAATTCGTCAAACCGGCTAGCTTAAGTTTCAATCCCTCTTCAATCGCCGCACGAGCCCGTCTCGTGAAATGGCGGAACGCCAATTCTTTGCCGGATAAGTCCACCGGGAACCCGGCGACAAGACGCCTGGATGCTCGAGTTACGGAATGAATAAAAGAGGAAAAACCGGTCGTTTCGTCATTAATCCCGGCGCACACGAAGATAGGAAGCGAACCGCGGCAGGCCTTTGGCAGTTAGTCCACGGAAGCGATAGGTGATGACTGTTCCCACCGGCGGCGGCGATTCCCGGTCGTCGTCGGTGAAGCCACTCCCGATGGAGAATTCCCGGCCGTCATCCGTCCGCACACGCAGCGCACCAAGCTTGCCCGCGTATTTCCCCTTCCCCGGCTCGTGCGCGATGACAGTTGCTTCCGCATCGTCGTAAGGTTTGACCTTGAGTAAGGTGGGTGACCGTCCCGGTTCGTAGGCCGACTCCGGCTGACGCAACATTAATCCTTCACCGCCCAGCCGGACGATGCGATCGCGCGCGGCCAGGAGTTGGGCCACGCCCTGGCAGCGCTGTTGAGCCACGACTCTGACAAAGCGGTTCTCTGTTGGCAAACTCACACGCAAGAATTTCATTCGCTCTTCGAAGGTGCCTTTGGCCTGCGGGGCATCGAAGACCATAAACCGGACGCGTTTCCAACCATCACCCGGCGTCTCTGAACGCACGATGCCGACGGTTTCTTCGAATTTTCCATGACCAATCCATAACTCTCCGTCCAATGCGATGTCGTGCGGTAACTCGGCCAGAAAATAATCCGGGGCGTGAATCGGATTTCCCTGGCGGGTCCATAACTTTCGACCGTCCCAATAGCCTCGCAGCCCATCATACTTCTCGCTCATCCACCAGCCGGTCGGATCAATCGATCGGTTCCAAACATTCGCCAGCAGCAGGTGTGGAGCTTGTATCTCCGGCGCCGGACTTGCGGTGGTGGGCCCTTTCTCTTTCGCCGCGAGACTGCAGGCGAGGAAGATGCCTGACGCCAATCCGATAAGTGTCGCTCTGCATCTGGGGGGAATTTTCATGTCTCGGAGGTTGCGCAATTCGGATGCGCTTTGTCAAGTGTTCCGTCGCACCGTGTAAAGGTTACTGTGCAGGCCCGGTAAACGATCCGCCTGGATTCGCCTTTGAAAAGCTGATACGGGAAACCTGAAATGCTGAGACTGCGCCACGCGCGGCCGCACGCCACACTTGAGCCCGACCGGGTAAACCCGCTCTCCTCGCGAGGCATGCATCGTGACTATCAGGCCTGTTACTGGCGCCGACTCGATCGCGATATGCGCGTTGTCATTTGCGACCATTACGGTAGGACCATTCTCGCGTTCTGAGGAGCAGCGCCGACGAATGGGAGCAGGAAAGTCAGACGCGATCCGCATCGTCTGACACAAAAAAATAAGCTCGACCAGCCAGTGGCCTCCGAAAAAATAACGCGAAGCCAAAGTTTTGCGCCTCGCGCTGACAGGGTGATGAGGCTCCCGGGCCAGGCTTAAAGCATTCAGATCGCTGCGTAAGTTTATGGAAAGAAATCGGAAGACAGTGATCGTGACCGGAGCGTCACAAGGTATCGGCGCAGGCATCGCTGAGGCGTTTCTCGCGCGCGGCTATAATGTGGTAGCGACCGCGCGAAGCGCGACGAAATCGAAGGAACTTTCAGCTTCCGACCACCTCGCCTTGATCGACGGCGACATCGGTCAATTTGAGACGGCGCAGAATGTGGCCCAACTCGCGACCAGTAGGTTCGGCTCGATCGATGCCATCGTCGCCAATGCCGGCATCTTCATAATGAAGCCGTTCACGGAATATACGGCGGAGGAATTTTGCGCGCTGGTTTCGACCAATCTGGCGGGCTTCATTTACATCACGCAGCTTGCGGTTAAACAAATGCTGATACAGAAGAGCGGCGGCAGTATCGTGAGCATCACTGCAGCGCTGGCCGACAATCCAATTGCCGGCGAGCCGGCTTCCGTTTCCATGATCACCAAAGGTGGCTTGAACGCAGGATTGAGAAGCCTGGCTTTGGAATACGCGAAAGAACACATTCGATTCAACGCCGTCGCGCCCGGGATCGTCGCCACATCCCTCAACCGGGATAACTCAAAAGAGTTCCTGGAAACGCGTTCGCCGATGGGCTCTATCTCGACCGTCCAAGACATTGCCGGCGCGGTCGTTTATCTGACGGAAGCCCGCCAAATCACCGGGG
>JBOHXL010000080.1:0-14941 GCA_050736975.1 Chthoniobacterales bacterium
CTGGGAATATCACGCCGATAACTATCTCGCCTTTCTCCACCTAGGCTGTGCCATTATCCTTCTCAGACATTTATGAGATGGCTTCTAAGAACAAGGAAGCCTCCCAACGTCGTGTCGGCATTTGAGATCCGGTTATGACCTTCGATCGCGCCGCGGAATTTCTCAGGTTCGCGCTGATAGAGATTGATGGCGTTCTCGACATCTTGATAAGTCAATTCCAAGCCATGAAGTGTTGGCAGCTTCGGTCGGTCCATCGCCGGGAATTGCGTGATGCGTCCGAGCGTTGTTGCGCAGTTGCCCAAGATCGCGACGTCTTCGGGTGGCGTGGCCTCAAATCGGACCGGCGAGATGAGTTTGGAAAGCTGATCACATGTTTCCTCAATCCGACGATTACACTTGTGGAAAATATCGCGCGCTACGTGCGTTCCTGAGGGCCAAGACATCCATTCGGACAAGCGAACGAAATTTCGGTCTGATTTGCCCACGGCCAATTGAACCGACCCTCGTCCGACATCCATCGTCATGAACGGATCCTCAAGGAAATTGCTTTGCAGGCCGAGTAGTGATCCGAAGTGTGCGAATGTGGCTTCTTGCTTCACACTCAGTGTTGTGAAACTTGGCACTACAGCAAGAAATCGCTCGCGAAGCTGTTGACTCCAAAGCCGAGTACCTTCTGTGCCGAAAGCGACGATTGGCTTACAGAATTTTCTTGCGCAACGGTCCATGTACTCCTTCGCCTTGTCTGCAACTGCATCGATCGGCAAAGCGCATCTGGAATTATTCGGCCTGTCGATCCCGAAGCCGTCGGAATCGACAATTCTGAAAGCGTTGTTTGACTCTACGTCTAATGCGACGAAACGAACGCTCCCCGTTCCAATTTCGATGGCCCCGACGCGGACAACTTCAAACGAAGAAAAAGCATCTCCGTTCATTTGTGGAGTATGAGTTCTCGCAGGAAGGAGAGGACGCCGAGATAACGGAGAAGTAAGCAAACTGCCACCAAACGTGTGGCCACTCCAAGCCACCAACGCTCAGGGCCAGAGAGCGAACGATGTTGTAACAGCGACAATTTTTCCCTGACCTCGCTGAGATCAGCCGCGAACTCGAAGTAGTTCGCGCGTTTTAACCAAAGAAATCCGAGAGTCTCGACTCCGTTTAGCAGTCGGGCGCCCCTCGGAGGGCGAGATGATGTTTGCACTTTGTGATGTTCATCTGTGCGAATCCTAACACGTACGGAATGCCGATCAAAAGATATTTTTGCAACGCGGATTCCGACGTCGCTTTCGGGATCAGCTCCAGAGTTTCGTTCAGTCGCAACCGAGCGAGTTGCTTACGTGTGCCCGCTGGGCGTTGGTGTTAGGTGAATGGATCGGCAACTACCTGCCGCCTTTGCCAAAGGGAGGCAGAATTACAGGAAAGTCACATCTTTCCAAAGTTTCTGGTTGATTGGCTCAAGAAGACGGGAACGGGATACTTACGCAGCGCAACAGTGGTCAACCGTCGTTCGCAAGATGCATCAAAAGAACGGATGCTTTGCCTTGAGTGCGAACGGAGATTCTCCACAGCAGAAAATTACTTCGCAACGCAAATCTTTCGCCCGATCCTAAGTGGTGTTGTAGATCTACGCTACGATAGCCGGTTAATGTACTTCCTTGTCTCGGTGCTTTGGCGGCTGACACAAGTCAGTCTTCCAAAGGCTCGCACCGACGGCAATCGATTCCTCGACCGGATCGAAGCCGCCGAGAGCGAGTGGCGGCAATTTCTGCTGGGCATTGGCGAACTGTGGGATTTCGCGCACGTCCATCTTTTCGTTTTTGATATATCGCCGAACCCACCCGGTGCCGCGAAGGGGTTCAACGTGTACTGTGCCCGGGCTCTCGACGGAACCTTCGTAAACAACAAAACGAGTTCGTACGTTTACGCGAAATTCGCCCGCTTTCTCTGTACCGCTGTGTTGACTCCATATCATGAAGCAGACTGGGTTAACACGCGGATCGTTAATGGCGCGGGGACGCTTAGCATCCCGCAAGAAATCCGCGACACTTTTATCGGAAACTTCATTCTGCATCGCGCCGACACGATTGCTGAAATTTTCGATACCCAGCTGTCGGTACGACAGCACAAAGTTATCGAAGACCACGTTTTCAAGAACGCTGACGCCGTAGCCAACTCCGATCTGGCCCGCGCAGCATTCGCGGACTACGAAAGCCAAGAGGCGTTCATGGCGTCGCTTCCGAAAGTCGGACGGAATGAAAAGTGCCCGTGCGGGAGCGGTGTGAAGTTTAAGAATTGCCACGGGAAAGCCAGCTCGAAATCCCGCTAGCCTCGCTCGCCATCCTACCAGCTGCGACGGCGACACCCATTCCACCAACGTCTTAAAGGGGGCGCACGTCGCCACATTCCCGCAAGAACGCGACAGCCGGCGCACGATCGCTTGGAAAAAGCGGACTGGAAGTGTCGGCCATCGGGCTCGGGTGCCGCGCAAAATCGCTTCGCGACACGCGGCTTCTGCGATAGAAGCGAGGCGTGTCTTACGTGTACATCTTGCAGTCGGACAGCGATTCTGGCTTGTACATCGGATTTACGACGGACCTCAAAAAGCGGCTTGCTCAGCATCGACGTGGAGATTCGTTCGCGACCAGCTATCGCGGGCCATGGAAGTTGATTTATTACGAAGCCTACCTGAACCGAGAGGACGCGGAAGGGCGTGAACGATACCTCAAGAGCGGTTCTGGACGGCCGTTTATCCAGGCGCAGCTAGGTCATCATTTCGAGCAATTCCCGTTGCCCTCGACCGCGTGAGGCGAAGCCGCGTAGAACGCGACGTTGCCTTTTACGCGGGTCGTTCTGCTGGAAAATATCGCTGCCAAAAAGCGGGCGACGCCGGGGCAGATCGCGCTCGCCTGGTTGCTCGCACAAAAGCCATGGATCGTTCCGATCCCGGGAACCACGAAGTTGCATCGGCTGGAGGAAAATCTCGGCGCAGCTGACTTGGAACTCACGCTGGCGGATCTGCGCGAGATCAACGAAGCCGCCTCAGAGATCGAAGTGCAGGGTGCGCGTTATCCGGAGAACCTGGAAGCGATGACGGGGCGGTAGAACGGAAGGAATTCATTTATGCGAGTAACAATAATGTATGGCGCCGGCGACGTTCAGATCGTCGACGTGCCGGACGCGAAAATCGTTCCCGACCGCAGCCTGATCGTACTTCGCGGCGATATCCGGTTGGCGAAGAGTCGGTTTCTGTCGCGATCAAAGACGCGCCCCGGCTGGATCCGCTCCAGGGCCTATTTCAACCCCGCGAAGAGCGTGGGCTGTGTTTCCTCGACCAGGGCTTTGGCGCGCGCCTCGCGCTTTTCCATAATGAACTTGTCCAGCTCGGGATCGACCGGCAGTGGATAGTTGCCGGTGAAACAGGCGAGGCAAAAGCTGTTCGGCTCCCGCCCGGTGGCGCGAATCATCCCCTCGACGTCGAGATAGCCGAGGCTGTCGACCCCGAGATATTCGCAGATTTCCGGCATCGTCTTCTGGTTCGCGATCAATTTTACCGGATCGGGAAAATCGATCCCGTAATGGCAGGCAAAGCGGTGCGGCGGACAGCTCACCCGCATGTGCACTTCCTTCGCGCCCGCCTCGCGCAAGGTGACAACCCGGGCGCGCGCGGTCGTTCCCCTAACGATCGAATCATCCACCACCACGACCCGTTTTCCGGCGACCGCTTCCTTGATCAGGTTGAGTTTCACCCGCACGTCGAAGTCGCGGATGAGCTGGCTCGGCTGAAGGAAGGTGCGCCCGATGTAGTGATTGCGCACGAAGGCGTGCTCGTAGGGGATGTTCAGCTCGTGGGCAAAACCGAGCGCGGCGTAGTTACCGGAGTCAGGCACCGGGACGACGAGGTCGGCTTCGACCGGAAACTTTCTCGCCAGCTCGCGACCCATCTCGGTCCGAACCCTGGCGACGTTCACTCCCCCAATGATGCTGTCGGGTCGCGCGAAGTAGACATACTCGAACATGCAAAAGGCCGGCTTTTCCTCCTTGAAGGGCCATTCCGAGCGAAGACCGTCCTGACTGATGATGAGAACTTCGCCGGGCGCGATTTCGCGAATGAACTCGGCATGAATGAGATCGAAAGCGCAGGTCTCGGAGGCGAGAATATAGGCGCCGTCGAGTTTGCCTAACGACAGCGGCCGAAAGCCAAACGGGTCGCGCACCGCGATGATCTCGCGCTCACTCATCAGGATGAGGGAAAAAGCGCCTTCGATCCGGCGCAGGGCGGTGAGAATGTTGCTCCCGTTATGCGAGGGTCGGGCGAGGAGATGGAGAATAATCTCGCTGTCGGCCGTGGTCTGGAAAATCGAGCCCTGACGTTCCAGTTCATCGCGCAGGACGTCGGCGTTAATCAGGTTGCCGTTGTGCGCGATGGCGAGCTGACCGCGGTAACAATCGACCACGAACGGTTGCGCATTCTTGACCGTGCTCGAGCCGGTGGTGGAGTAGCGGGTGTGCCCGACCGCGCGCGTGCCCTTGAGCCGGGCCAGTTCCTCCTGGCCGAAAACCTGCGAAACCAGCCCCATGTCGCGATGGAGCAGGAAGGTGGAACCGGGGCCATTCGAAGTGACGATGCCGGCGCTTTCCTGCCCGCGATGTTGCAGGGCAAAGAGACCGTAGTACGTCAGGACGGCCGCGTTCGGATGACCGAACACGCCGAAGATGCCGCATTCATGCATCGGATAAGGCGGCAACGGTGGCGGAAAAAGCTCTTCCTGAACCATCGGAGCGGAAAAGATACTCATTCCACGCTCTCCTGCATCTCGCGACCAGGAAAAGAATCGAACAAACAAGCTGCGCCAGTTCAGCGCTTCCAAACGCAGAATTTCCAGGCTCGACGGTCGCGATCGAAGGGGATAAACATGGGGCAATTCAACCTCAGAGGAAAAACCATGCGCAATCGAATTCTGGCTACCGGGCTTCTGGCGGGCTTCCTTTTTCTTAGCACGGGAAGTTTCTTTGCCCAGCAGCAACCGGCTCTGTCGATCGAAATTCTAACGACCTTTGATTATCCCGGCCGTGAAAACTCGACTATCCCGGAGGCGATAAATGATCGGGGCGATATCGCCGGCCTTTATTCTGTTTGGAACGGCAGCCGCGGCTTTGTCCGGTTTCGCAACGGCACCTTCAGTGCGCCGATTATCGAGCCTAACGACACTGGGAATGACACTGAGGGGAGGGGCATCAATCACGCCCGGACCGTTTGCGGCAACTACTCTGGGAGCGATGGCTTCTCCCACGGCTATTTCTTATCCGGTGGGAGCTTCACGGAGTTCGATGTGATGGGTGCCAACGATACTCTCGTGGAAGGGTTGAATGACGCCGGCGACTTCGTGGGCGCGTTTGACACGGACACGCAAGACTTCACAGCGTTCTCGAACATTGGCGGGATCACGACGGCGATCGTCATCCCCGGAGCGATTTCCAGCCTTGCCTTCGGGATCAACTCTTCGCGCGAGATTACAGGCCAATATACTGACAGCGGCGGCGTATTTCACGGCTGGTGGCAGGATTCCAGCGGCGCCCTCCACTTTCCCTTCGATCCTCCCAACTCAATTGCAACGTTGCCCTTTGGAATCAATGACCAGGGTTATATTGTCGGAAGATACTCTAACAGCGGAGTGCACGCATTTTTGTTCAAGCCATCGACCAATTCTTACCTGACCTTTGACTTTCCCGGGGCAATCTTCTTCACTGCGTTTAACGGAATCAACCGAGACGGATTACTCTGCGGGCGTTACCAACGAGCCTCCGGATTCCACGGCTTTCTGGCTCGCGTCGTAACCGGGCAAGCAAGCGAGGTCATCCCGTAGGATTGCGCCTTGGGGCGCATCGTTCACATCGACGGCCCGGGGATCAGGCGCGGGTTTATCGCCAGGACTCGTTAGGCAAAAACAATCAGACCGCGACTGGCTTCCGCTTCGGCTTGCTCGCCTCGGCGCGACAGGCGGGACAAATGCTGTGCGTCGAGTGCACGTCGTGCTCGCGTTTGAGGTACTGCTCAAACGAAATCCATTCGTCGCCGACGTTGACCTTCCGGCACCAGGCACAGACCTGGATGAAGGCCTCGAGCAGACGCAACCGCCGGAAACCCCAGAGCGTCGCCACCACCACACCGGTCGCAACGATGAGGACGGCCGTCCCTTCCAGGTAGAACTCCTGCGGGCGCAGGGGTGTCTTGAGCGCGCCGAGAAAGCGGTATGGCAGATCCACGTACTCGTCGAGCCAAAGGATTGCGATGACCACGGCGAAACTGACCAGTTCGAGGCCAAGAATCACCTTTTCGTAAGTCCGCTGTTTCTCGATCTTCATGAACCTGTCAGTTCTTCGCGCAGAGCGTTGGCGATCGCGTTGTACCAATCATCTCGAATCTCGGCCAGGGGCCAGCGTAGCGTTTCCCCGGCAATCGTGACCGCAAGCCCGTCTCCACCCACGACACCGAGGCGATGCGCGGGCAAATTCCGGCTTTGCAAAAACTGCAAAACCTCCGCGGCGTGATCGGGCACGGTAGAAATGACAATGCGCGACTGACTTTCGTTGAAGAGTATTTGATCAAGCCTTTCCCGTCCCGCGGCCGACAAATCGATCGTCGCGCCCAACGACCCGGCGGGATTGAAACAGGATTCCGCGAGCGCCACTGCCAGCCCGCCTTCGCTGCAATCGTGCGCGCTCCGCACCTGGCCGGCCCGGATCAAATCGCGGAGCGCATTCTGCACCGCCAGTTCACGCCCGAAATCGAGCCGGGGTGGCTGACCAACTTTCAAGCCGTGCACGACCTTCAGATAATGCGAGCCACCCATCTCGTGGCCGAAGTCACCGAGCAAAATCACGACGTCGCCTTCCGCCTTGAAAAATTGGGTTGTGATCCATTCCTCGCGCTCGATCAGGCCAACCATCGCAACCGTTGGCGTCGGATCCACCACGCCGGCGGGACTTTCATTATAAAGCGAAACATTTCCGCCAATCACCGGCGTCCCGAAGGCACGACAGGCTTCCGCCAGACCTTCGACCGCTTCGCGCAGTTGCCAGAAATTTTCCGGCTTATAGGGATTGCCGAAGTTAAGGTTATCGGTCACGGCGAGCGGGACCGCGCCCGAGCAGGTGAGATTGCGCGCCGCTTCCGCGACTGCGATCCGTCCGCCTTCCCGCGGATCGAGTCGGCAGTAAAGCGAATTGCAGTCGGTCGTGGCGGCGAGAAATTTGTTTGCCTCGCGCAGATGAAAAACCGCCGCATCCGATCCCGGCCGGACGACGGTGCCGGTGCGGACCATGTGATCGTACTGCCGGTACACCCAGTTCTTCGAGGCGATCGAAGGATCGCGCAGCAATTGCCGAAGGGATTCCACCACGGAGGAGACGAAGTTCACAGAGGAAGCGGGAGCGATCTCGTCCAATAATTCCTTCGTGCTCTTCGTGTCCGTCGTGGTGGGTAAAGGTGCCGTCGCTTCCCGCGAATAGAGCGGCGCTTCCTCCGCCAGCGGCCTGGCCGGGATTTCGGCCGCGGTCGAGCCGTTGTTCAGGACGCGCATCATGCCATCGCCGGTCACGCGTCCGATCTCGGCGCAAGGCACGTCCCATTTCTCGAAAATCCGCCGGACGACATCTTCCTTGCCGCGCCGGGCGATGATCAACATTCGCTCCTGCGATTCGCTCAGGAGCGTTTCGTAGGGCGTCATGCCCGCTTCGCGCTTCGGCACTTTCGCGAGATCGATCTCGACCCCCGTGCCGCCGCGGCTGGCGGTCTCGCAGGTCGAGCAGGTCAACCCCGCCGCGCCCATATCCTGGATGCCGGCAACCGCGTCGGTCGCAAGCAATTCGAGGCACGCCTCGAGCAGCAGCTTTTCCTTGAACGGGTCGCCCACCTGGACTGCGGGTCGGTCCTCTCGCGATTCCTCCGTCAGCTCGCGCGAGGCGAAGGCGGCGCCCGCCAGGCCGTCGCGCCCGGTCTCGGCGCCGACATAGAAAACCGGATTGCCCATGCCGCTGGCCGCGCCGCGCGCCAATTGTTCGTGCCGCAGAACGCCGAGACAAAAAACATTCACCAGCGGATTGCCCTCGAAGCTTTCGTCGAAATAAATTTCGCCGCCGATCGTTGGAACGCCGACGCAATTGCCGTAATGCGCGATCCCGGCGATGACACCGGCAAATAGCCGGCGATTGGCCGCGAGCTGCTTTTCATCGGTGGGCTTCTCTTTGTTGGGACGAGACGTGATCGGCCCAAAGCGCAGCGAGTTGAGCAGAAACTCCGGCCGCGCGCCCATCGTGAAGATGTCGCGAATGATCCCGCCGACCCCGGTCGCCGCGCCTTGGAACGGCTCGATCGCGCTGGGATGGTTGTGGCTTTCGATCTTGAACGCCACGGCCCAGCCATCACCGATATCGACCACGCCCGCGTTTTCTTCTCCGGCCTTCACGAGAATGTTCGGCCCGCTTGTCGGAAATTTCCTCAACTCCTTGCGCGAGTTCTTATAGGAACAGTGCTCACTCCACATCACGGAGAAAATCCCCAACTCCGTGAAGTTTGGCTCGCGCCCGAGGATCTTCTTGATCCGCTCGTACTCTTCCGGCGTCAGGCCATGTTTCGCGATGAGTTCGGCTGTGATTGGCGGATCGACCGGTTGCGATGAAGAAGTGGCGGCGGACATGAAGCGGAAGGCGGAAGGAACAGAACGTCCAACGTCCTGCGTTCAACGTCCAACATTCAATGAAGACGAACGGCAGCGAGCTCGCATCTGTCGTTGGACGTTGGACGCTGGAGGTTGAACGTTTGCTTTGAGCACACGAAAATGGATCTCTCCACACTCGCCAATGTCGCAACCGCCCTCACCGTCCTGACCGGTGTCGCCTTTGGTCTGATCGAAATGCGCCGGGCCCGCCGCGAACGCGAAGAGCGGGCCGCCTTCGCCGCCGTCCAGGCTCTCATGACGCCGGAGTGGATGAGCTCGTCGATGATCGTGGCTTCAATTCCAGAAGGAACGACCGCGGCGGAACTGGAACACGATCAGAGGAGGCTGGAAGCGATGCTCAAAATCGCGACCATTATGGAAGGAATCGGCTACTCCGTTTTCGCCCGGATCGTGCCGCTGGCGGTGGCCGATGATCTGGTCGGCGGGATGGCGCGAATCGCCTGGCGCAAATTCCAACCCTTTGTGCTCGACGAACGCGAGCGCACCGGAACGCAAAAGAGCTGGGAATGGTTCCAGTGGCTGGCGGAACAGCTCGATCGTCACCGCACCAGCCGGACCAATCTGCAAACCGGCGCTTACATCGCTTACCGCGCCTGGAAACCATAGCCGTCATCCCGAACAAATCCCGGGCCTGCCGCATTCTTCATTGAAAGTCAGGGTCGAGCGTTGGACCTTGCCTCAACTCTTGCCGCCTTGGATCTCTCGACCATTGCCAATCTGGCTACGGCGCTGACGGTTCTGACCGCCGTTATCTTTGGCGTCATCGAGATGCGCCGGGCCCGACGCGACCGCGAAGAGCGCGCGGCCTTCGCCGCCGTCCAGGCCATCCTCACGCCCGAATGGATGCGATCGATGCTCGTGGTGCACAATATCCCGGATAATGCGAGCGCTTCAGCGATTGAAGCTGATGCGCGTGTCCTGGAAGCTGCCGCCGCCGTCGGCATCATCCTCGAAGGGCTTGGCTACTCCGTTTATGCGCGGATCGTTCCCCTCCGTGTCGTGGGCGACCTGATGGGCGGAACGGTCCGGCTCGCCTGGCGAAAGCTGCGGCCCTTCATCGAAGAGGAACGCCGGCGCAGCGGCTCCAGGAAAACGTTTGAATGGTTCGAATGGCTTGCCCGGCAGGTGGAGCGGCACCTGCCGGGAAAGACCAACCTGCAAATCGGAGCGCAAGAAGCCTATCAAGACTGGAACCCATGACGCCTTCTAGCTCCGACGTTTATCGTGAGTGCCGGAACCGGCCGTCCGCCGGTTGCTTTTGCCTCGAGTTTCGCCTAGAGAACTTCTCACCATGCCCCTTGAATTGAAGGAGATCATCGCCGCCCGCCTGGGCGAAAACTACCAACTGCACGAGCGGCATCTCAATCGCACTCTGGTCGCAGCCCAGCGCGTTATCGGCTTCGATAAAGTTTATGCCCGGGCCGAAGGCGCCTGGCTCTACGACATGGATAACGCCGCCTATCTCGACTTCCTGAGCGGCTACAGCGTTTTTAACATCGGACGCAACCATCCGGCGGTGCAGAAAGCGATCCGCGACGTGCTCGATCTCGACCTGCCCAACATGGTGCAGATGGATTGCTCGCTCCTCAGCGGCCTGCTCGCCGAGGCCCTCACCAAGCGCACGCCAAAGCATCTCGACGCGGTCTTCTTTTGTAACTCCGGCACCGAGGCGATGGAAGGCGCGCTCAAGTTTGCCCGGGCCGCGACCGAACGTCCGCGCGTCTTTTCGTTAGGCGGGGCCTTTCATGGGTTGAGCATGGGTTCGCTCTCGCTCATGGGCTGCGAAAGTTTTACCGAAGGCTTCGGCGCCTTGGTCCAGGGATTTGACGGCCGGATTGCGCTCGATGACCTCCCGACCCTCGAGCGAGAACTGGCCAAGCGCGATGTCGCCGCCTTCGTCATCGAGCCGGTGCAAGGCAAGGGAGTCAACTATCCATCCGGCGATTTTTTCATCCGGGCCCAGGATCTCTGCCGGAAATACGGCACGCTTTTCCTTTGCGATGAAATCCAGACCGGCCTTGGACGCACCGGCAAGATGTTTGGTTTCGAGCATTGGAACCTTGAGCCGGACATTATCACTCTCGCCAAGACCTTGAGCGGTGGTTACGTCCCCTGCGGCGCGATCATAACGCGACGCGACATTTACCAGAAGACCTTTAGCCGGATGGATCGCTGCGTTGTTCATTCCACGACTTTCGGCCGCAATAATCTCGCCATGGCCTGCGGACTGGCCGCGCTCGAAGTGCTCGACGACGAGAAGTTGATTGAGAACTCCGCAAAAATGGGCGCGCTCTTGATCGAACGACTCGACGCGCTGCGCGCCAGGCATTCTTTCATCAAGGAAGTGCGCGGCAAGGGTCTCATGATCGCGATCGAGTTCCATGAACCTAACGAGTTTAAGCTTAAGATGGCTTGGAAACTTCTGCACAAGGTCGATAAGGTCCTCTTTGCCCAGATGGTTGTAACCCAGATGCTGGCCCAGCATCGCATCCTTGCCCAGGTCGCCGGTCACGCCATGGACGTGGTGAAAATCCTGCCGCCGCTCATCATCGGCGAGCGCGAAGTCGATCTGTTCGTCAAGGCCCTCGACGCGACCCTGACCGAATGCCGCAAGTTCCCCGGCCCGATGTGGGACATAGGGCAAAACTTTGTCCGTCACGCTCTGCGCTCGAAACGCTCCTCCGATTCGTCGCGCACAGTCTCGGCGTAGTTGTAGCCGGGAGCGCTGATCCCGGTCGCACGCCATGAAACTGCCGAGCGTCAATCTTCTCAGTGCGATTCTGCTGGCTTCCGAACTAGCTTTGGCCCTGGCCAGGCGCTCAAAGTCTCAGGCGACGGGGAAGGACCGATTCACCCTGCCGCTTCTCTGGACTGTCATCGGCCTCAGCATCTGGGCCGCCTTTTTTCTGCACGCTGCCTTCCCCCAGGGAAGACTCCCTCATCCACGCACCTTCTACATCATTGGCCTGATCCTTTTCGTTCTCGGGTTGATCGTACGCTGGGCCGCCATCATTTATCTCGGCCGCTTCTTCACCGTCAATGTCGCGATTGCCGAGGATCACCAACTCATCACTACTGGCCCTTATCGCTACGTTCGCCACCCTTCCTACACCGGGACATTTCTCATTTTTTTCGGCTACGGGCTCTGCATGCTCAACATCTTCTCGCTCGCCGCCGTTTTCCTGCCGGTCGCCGCCGCCTTTCTCTGGCGGATGCACGTCGGGGAACAGGCGTTACGGGAGGCCTTTGGAAAGCGCTACCTGACCTACGCCGGTCGTACCCGGAGATTGATCCCCCTTCTCTATTGAGACCGACGATCTCGAAGAACACTTAACTGATCTCCTCAAATTCCTTGTGCAACCGGATTCAATCGGCAATACTCCCGGTCGTGAAAATCTCCCAGGCCATTCGTGCTCTGCCAGCCTGCCTGCTTCTCCTTGGTTCGGCGCGACTGGCACCGGCGTATTTAGTGGGAGACCTTATATGGCCCGCCGGCTCTCACGTGGTGATGCAGCTTGGCCTCGGACAGGCGACGATCTCGCTGCAGGACGGAATGAGTTCGTGGAATGCTTCTGCAGCCGACGCAGCAGACATTTGGAATGGTTATCTCGATTTTATCAGTTTCACTTCCGTTTCGAGCCCCACTGTGCCGCAGACCTCCGGCGATGGCGTAAACTCGGTCTTTTTTGCGAACACGGTCTTCGGCGACAGTTTCGGCGAGGACACGTTGGCGGCAACCGTGCTGTTGAGCACTGCCTTTCCGTACAAGACGGCCGAGGCGGATGTTGTTGTCAATTCGGCCTATCACTACGACTCCTACCGAGGGCCGCTGCAACCCGGTGTCTATGACTTTCACCGCATCCTGCTGCATGAATTTGGACACGTTCTCGGCTTGGAGCACGTCATAAATAATCCGCCGGGGCAGGCCATCATGGAACCGGTTATCAGCGACCTCGATCACCTCGCCTTCGACGACATTCTTGGTGTTCGCCGCACCTATGGAGCAATGATCTACAATCTTCCCGACCCGGTGTTTATGCGAACCGGAGATCCTTTCATCCTCCCCTATGACGCGATCGAGCCGACCAATAATCCAACCTCCTATTCAGCTGTCGGCCTGCCGCCCGGAATCACGATTGATCCTGCGACTGCTGAGATTAGTGGGAACGCGACTGCGAGCGGGGTCTTTGACCCTGTTATTATCGCCCACGGACCGATCGCAGATGCCTACGGGACCTTTCCCATCACTGTCTTCGGTCTCGAGCGCGTTCCTGGGTTACTCGACATTCTACCGGTAAGCGGATATTCGATGGTTCCCGACCCAACCCGGGCGCGCGTTTATACGGCCGGTGTCGATGGTGTTAACATGATCAATACGGATTCCTTCACCATTACAAACCTTTCGCCGGAGGCCGAGAGTAATGCCCACTTGTCTGTATCTGCCGATTCATCGTTTTTGCTTTTTACCCAACCAAGCGAAAGTCAGGCGATCTTACACCGAATTAATCTTGAATCGCTCGCGATTTCTTCGCCTCTACCGATTCCGGCTAACTCGTCTCCTGTCCTGGAAGGCTTGGATAATCGCGATTACGTCTCGGACCCGACCGGCGTTTTTCAATTCGATCGGACGACTGGGGAAATGCAGGCGTTCTTTGCGCCCACTGAATCTACGAACGGATTTCCTCCGGAAATCGCTCTCTCCCCGGACCAGACGACTCTATTCGTGATTGAATATGTCCTCGAGGAGGGCTCTATCACATCCCTGTTGCGCACCTATGACGTTTCGAGTCCCGGGCCGGTTTTGGGGCAGTCTATTCCGGGATCTTTCAGGCTGCCAATTCCCAGCCCCGACGGGCAATATCTCTACTACACTTCGGGTGATCTCGAAGGGTCGGGCCAGTTGTCTCAAGCGAAGCTCCCGGGGTTGAGCCCGATGATTCCTTTTGCCGATAGCTCTAGTGCAACCCAGGTGGCGGTCGGGTTGGATGGTTCCATCTACGAGGCCGCTGGCCTGGTAGGTCCAACGTTTTCAACGTTTGCGCTCTACGACCCAGTTTCGCTCCAGCAGACCTTCGATATCGATGTGAACAATTTTCCTCCCGTCAGTTACGAGCCCAGCTATGCCGTGTTCGATAGCAGCGGAAAGTATTTGCTTGTTGCGGTAGGAAGTGTGACAGCCGAGGTTTGGGTGTTCTCGACCGATCTCGCGTCGTTTCCGCCGCCAACCCCTGACCCTGCGAAAAACCTTCTCAATATCTCCACTCGAGGCCATGTCGAGACAGGAGAAGATGCCATGATCGGCGGTTTTATCGTACAGGGGCCCGATCCTAAAAAGGTGTTGGTCAGGGGTCTCGGTCCTTCGTTGCCGCTCGACGCAACGCTAGGCAACCCGGTTCTGGATCTATACGACTCTACCGGAAAGCTGGTCGCGTCGAACGACGACTGGATCTCGGATCGCGTGAATATTCTCCAGACGCAGGTGGCTCCGACGAGCGCTCGCGAATCAGCTATCTCGATGACACTGCAGCCTGGCGCTTACACTGCCGTCGTGCATGATCTTAACGCCCAGCCAGGCCTGGCTTTGGTAGAGATCTACGACCTCGATCCCGCGAATTCGCTTCTCGCCAATATCTCTACCCGGGGAAAGGTTGAGACCGGGGATGACGTCATGATCGGCGGGTTCATTATTGGAGGCGCCGACGCGACCAAAGTCCTTGTCCGGGCGATTGGGCCATCATTAGCCGCGAAAGGAATCGTGCAGCCTTTGCTCGATCCCGTTCTGGAGTTACACGACGGAAGCGGAGCTCTTATCTCCACCAACGATAACTGGCGGTCGACGCAGCAGGCCGAAATCATCGCGACGGGCATCCCACCGACTGATGATCGTGAGTCGGCCATTGTCGCCACTTTGCAACCCGGCAGCTACACCGCCATCGTCCGCGGCCAGAACAATACGACCGGCGTCTCCCTGGTTGAAGTCTACAATCTCGACACCAACGCCTCCAAGTAAGAACTTGCATGTCCTGTCGAGCATGCGTGTATTCCATTGCCAGAAACACAGGAGATCGCGATGAGGTCGCAGGGAACCTAGAGGCTATCCGAAAAGTAAGTGTGCATGAGAACAGGTTAGAGGAAGCGTGAAGCGATCAGGCAACATCCCAGAGTGGCGAAAGCGAGGTAGAGTGCGCTTTGCTTTTCCCAGCGGA
>JBOHXL010000081.1:0-6105 GCA_050736975.1 Chthoniobacterales bacterium
ATTCAGTTCAGATCGGGCGGCAGCAACCCCTTGTCGATGACGTGGATCACGCCGTTGCTCGCCAGGATGTCGGTCTTTATCACAGTGGCATTGTTCACCGTCACTTTGCCGTCCTCGACTTTAATGATCCGACGCATCCCGGCCGGCGGATGCATCGGTTTGTCTGCGCGGCCACCTGGCAAAGCACAACATACTTGCTTCCACCGCGCCGCGACGGCACGGTCTCCCAGGTTGAAACTGGAAGAGTGGGAGCGGGCTCTGCCGGATCGGGATAGCTATTGGCTGACGCGTTTTCTCATCCTGCGCCTGCTCGGGATTGTTTACGCGATCGCCTTTCTCGTGGCGGCAAACCAGATCATTCCGCTCGTCGGTTCCGATGGTCTCCTTCCGCTCGGGAATTTCGTGAGCAATGTGCGCAGCGCGCTCAGCGGTTCGTTAGGCGCTTTCCTTCGCCTGCCGTCGATCTTCTGGTTCAACCATTCTGATGGCGCGCTCCTCGTGAGCGCGTGGATCGGCTTCGCGCTTTCCTGTGTCGTCGCCTCTGGCTACGCCAACGCCATTCTAATCACGATCCTTTGGGCGCTTTACATGTCATTCGTCCACCTCGGACAAGATTGGTACAGCTACGGTTGGGAAACGCAGCTCCTCGAGACCGGGTTCCTCGCCATTTTCCTCTGCCCGCTGCTCGATCCGCGGCCTTTCCCGAAACGCCCGCCGCCACTTGTCGTCCTCTGGCTTTTTCGCTGGCTCATTTTCCGGATCATGTTTGGCGCGGGCATGATCAAGATTCGCGGCGACGAAAGCTGGCGGAATCTCACCACGCTCTATTACTACTACGAAACGCAGCCAATCCCGAATGGGCTCAGCCGCTGGTTTCATTTTCTCCCGCGCGCCGTTCTGCGCGGCGGCGTGCTCCTCAATCACTTCGCGGAACTGGTCGCGCCTTGGTTTGTTTTTTGGCCGCGGATCGCGCGCCTCATCGCCGGCAGCGTCATCATCGTCTTCCAGATCACGATTGCGCTCGGGGGCAATCTTTCGTTCCTCAACTGGCTCACGATCATTCCAGCCATCGCCTGCTTCGACGATCGCGCTCTCGCGAAAATTCTTCCGCGCGCCCTGACGAATCGAGCGGCCGCGGCACGGGAACGGGCGGTTGTTTCGCGGCCCATGTCAGTGGCGGGTTGGGCCGTGGCGGCGCTGGTCGCGATCCTCAGCATCCAACCAGTGCTCAACATTATCTCGCCGCACCAGATCATGAACACCTCGTTCGATCCGCTCGATCTCGTTAACACCTACGGCGCCTTCGGCTCGGTTGGTCACGAGCGTTTCAACGTCGTCTTCGAAGGCACCAGCGACGCCGAGCCTGACGATAGCGCCGACTGGAAGCCGTATCCCTACAAGGGCCTGCCGGTCGCGCTCGATGAGCGCCCGCCCCAGATCGCGCCTTATCAGTTGCGGCTCGACTGGCAGATGTGGTTCGCGGCGATGGGTTCGCCTAACGAATATCCCTGGACCCTGAATTTGATCTGGAAGCTGCTCCACAACGACCAGGGCGCGGTCAGCTTGTTTCGATTCAATCCGTTCCCCAAAAAACCGCCGCGTTACATCCGCGCCGTTCTCTATCGCTATTCGTTTGTCAGGCCAAATCCGCAGGGACTCTGGTGGAAACGCGAGCGGCTCGGTCTTTGGCTGCCGCCGCTCGCGGTCGACGATCCTGATTTCAAACAACTGCTGCGCCGGGCCGGCTGGCTGCACGACTACTGATCTGTCGCCGCCGCCCTCTGGGCGGCGCGAGTATTGGTCCGGCCGGTAAGACGAATTCACCAGATCTACCCGTCGACTCGTTTCGCAGGGCGAAGCAGCTGCAGGTCGGAGACTGCCGCGCGCCAGGGTTCTCAGCTCTTCTTACTGGTCTTTTTCTTCGGCAACCCTTTTCGTTTCGTCCCGGCCATTTTCTTGAGCTCCTTTTTGCTCATCGATTCGGCCATGCTCCTCGACGCGCCTTTGAGCGATGATTTCTTTCTCTCGCCCCGTTTTGCGGCCAGAGCAGCGCCGGCCGCCATTTGCTGCTTCTTAGATTTCGCTGGCATACAAAAACCTTTACGCAGCAACCGGCTCGCGTGGTCCCCTTTGGTCGCGAGTTTTTACGGAGAGCCGTGATTTTCGTTGCCGTTAGGCGCGGCTTGTTCCATAATACGCGCTCATGATCGCCAAGTGGAAATTTCCCCTCGTCCTCGTCGTCTTCCTTGCTTTCGCATGGACGGTTTCAGCGGCTTCCGACTGGCAGGTCGTCAACATCCGCGGGCGCGATTATCTCACGGTCGATAATATTGCCAAATTCTACGGGTTGCCGACCGGGGTTGCGCCGATCGAGAAACGCATCCGGCTCGACAACGGCAAGAACTCGCTCGAGTTCGAGCTCGACAGTCGAGAAGTCATGATCAATGGCGTGCGCAACTGGCTCTGCTTCCCGGTTGCGGAAAAGAACGGCCAGTACCTCGTCTCGCGGGTTGATTTGGCGAAAACGCTCGAGCCGCAATTACGCCCCCAGATGATTACCAATCTCGGGCAATTCACCACCGTCGTGCTCGATCCCGGCCACGGCGGTTACGACAAGGGCGCGATCGGGCCCTACGGCTGCGAGAAGGATTTCGTGCTCGACGTGGCGCGCGACGTCAAACCGCTCCTCGAAGCCAAAGGACTGAAGGTGAAAATGACGCGCGACAGCGACATCTTTGTCCCGTTGGAATTGCGGGCGCGAATCGCGAACGCGAGCAGGGATTCGATCTTCGTCAGCATCCATTTCAACGCCACCGATGCGAACCCGGCCGCGAACGGTTTCGAAATTTACTCGCTCACACCGCGCGGCGCGCCGTCCACCGCGGACGACGCGCTCGCGCTACGGTTTATGAACATGGAGGCCGGCAGCCCGGTCGATGCGCCGAGCCTCGCCCTCTCGATGAGCGTCTTCCACTCAATGATCGGCCATTTCTCCGAGTTCGATCGCGGGATCAAGCGCGCGCGCTTCGCGGTTTTGCGCCTGACGAAGATTCCGGCCGTCCTGATCGAAGGCGGCTTCCTGACCGAACGCGGCGATAGCCGTCTAATCGCGAAGAGCGCCTGGCGCGAAAAACTCGCGCAGGCGATCGCCACCGGGATCGTCAATTACAAGGGGCTGGTGGATAATCACACCCGGCCCATGATGGTGGCCGACTACCGGCGAGAGCTGGAAGGTGCGCTCGTCCTGAAAGACGCGACCGCCCCGGCGAGGCCCGAAGCCTCGCCCGCCTCGGCGGTCATGCCGACGAGTAACTGACGCGCTGCGCCGGCGCGCTTTCATTTCTCGGACGGCCCTGCCGTCTGCCCAAGGATTGAAGTTGACCGCGCCGGGCCGAGTGCGCAGTCTGCCCAACTCAACCAACAAAGGAGCACCAATGAAAAAACTAATCAGCTACTCAACGATTGCCTTGCTTGCAACGATCGCCATTTCGATCGCCGCGCCCAGCAAGGACGAAATAATGGCCAAAGAAAAAGCGGCCTGGCAGGCGTTCAAGGACAAGAAGCCGGCGGACTTCAAGAAGGTCGTGGACCACGACATAGTGGCGGTTTACTCGGATGGCATCGCGGGCATGAAGAAAGAGCTGTCCGACATGAAGAAGTGGGACATGAAATCGTTCGCGATCAGCGATTACAAGGCGATCTCGGATGAGCCGGACGTCATGGTAACGAGCTATATCGTGACGATTGAAGGCACCTACAATGGGAAAGACGCCTCCGGCACCTATAACGCCGGGTCGGTCTGGAAAATCGAGAACGGCAACTGGCTCGCCATCTTTCACAGCAATGTGAAACAGGAAGCGGCGGCCAAACCCGCCAAGTAGTTTCGCGGCAATCTATCCGGGCAGCGCGCATGGCAACTCCGTGCGCGCTGCGGCTTGAAACGGCGATCCGGGACTGCGCGCGGCGGGGAATTCGGTTTGACCATTTGGAAACGATTCCCCAGGATTCTTTTCGTAACTCAAACGAAAGGATCAACCTCATGAAGAAACTGTTCACCTGCACCCTGACCGCGCTCCTCGCGACGATCACAATCTCGACCGCCGCACCGGATCAGGCCGCGCTCGAAGCAAAAGAGAAGGCCGTCTGGCAGGCCTTCGGACACAAGAAGGCCGACGACTTCAAAAAGTTCGTCGCGACCGACATGATGGCCGTTTACCCCGACGGCATTTACGACCTGCAAAAGGAGATCGATGAAATGGCGAAAACCGACATGAAATCGTTTTCACTGAGCGATTTCAAGCTCGTGATGACGGACAAAGACACTGCGCTCCTGACCTATAAGGCGAAGGTGGAAGTCACCACGGGCGGAAAAGATATGTCGGGCGATTACAACTGCGGCACCGTCTGGCAAATGAAGAAGGGCGCGTGGCACGCTGTTTTTCACACTGACATGAAAGCCGAAGCGCCTGCGACCGACGCGCAGAAGAAGGAATAGCAGCCCCACAGACCCGCCTGCAAAACTTGGAGGCAGCGTGTCGTATCCGCGCACGCTACCCGCGACATGAAAAAACTCATCAGCTCCACCCTCGCCCTTGTGATCACGATCGGAGTCACGCACGCCGCCGCGCCCGATGAGAGTACCATCATCACGTTGGAGAATGCGATCTGGCGCTCGGTGCAGCAAAAGAATGTCGAGCAGTTCAAGCAGCTCGTCTCCCAGAATGTGCGAGCAGTTTTCGCCGATGGGATCATGTCCCGGCCCGATGAGTTAAAGGAAATCCCGAAGGGCGCGATGAAATCGGTCAGCCTGAGTGATTTCAAGGTTACCTTCCCCGATGCGCAAACCGCCATCGTTGCTTATGTGGCGAAAGTCGAGACGATCTCCGGCGGCAAGAATGCATTCACGACCTGCAATGCGGGCTCCGTCTGGCGACTGAGCAAGGGAAAATGGCAGGCCATCTTCCACGGCGAAGCGAAACAGGCATCAGCCAAGTGAGCGCAGCCTGATTCGAGGCCGCTCTTTGCGCGCGAGCCGGAGCGCTCGGATTGACTTCCCCCGCCTGGGTTCTATTCTGAATCGACAAAGCGGGGGAGCCATTGGCTGAGAGTTCGGTCCGGCGATTGCCGGGATCGGAGACCCCTTAAACCTGATGCGGGTAATGCCGTCGTAGGGAGCGAGGAGTTGAAATTTTCAGCCATGCGCGATTCCGCGCATGGTTTTTTGTTTAGCAGCCAAAGAAAAATGAATCAGGAATTAAGGAACGCAGGAAAAGAGACAGTCATCTTTCCGGCCCTTCCTGTCTTCCTGCTTTCCTAGTTCACCATCCTCATGATCGCAGATAAAGACTCCATTGAACCGAAGAGCAGCGACTACATCATGCCGAACTCGCGGCGCGTTTACCTTGAGGGCGAAATCCATCCGGGCGTCCGCGTCCCAATGCGCGAGATCAGCCTCGCGCCAACCAAAGATTTCAACGGCCAGCTCGAACCGAACGAACCGGTTCGCGTCTACGACACGAGCGGCCCGTGGGGCGATCCGCAATTTGCCGGCGACTCGAGCAGGGGCATCCCGGCACCGCGCAGGGAATGGGTCTGCGCGCGAGACGACGTGGCCGAGTACGAAGGCCGCGAGATCAAACCGGAAGACAACGGCTACCTCACGCGCGGCCACGAAGAATTCGCCAGCCAGGCCGAGCGGAAGAACCGACTCGAACATTTCCAAGGCGTAAAGCGTCGTCCTTTGCGCGCCAGGGCGAACCATCCCGTCACCCAGCTCTGGTATGCGCGCCAGGGCATCATCACCCCCGAGATGGAATTCATCGCCATCCGTGAAAACATGCGGCGATCAGACTCCCGGGTAGGGTGGGCGTCCCGCCCGCCGCTTGACGCGTCCCGCGTCAACGAACTTCCCCAAAACTCCCTCCAGCACCAACATCCCGGCGAAAGCTTCGGCGCGTCGATTCCAGATGAAATCACCCCCGAATTCGTTCGCTCCGAAGTCGCCCGTGGCCGTGCCATCATCCCGGCCAACATCAACCACCCGGAGCTCGAGCCGAGGATCATCGGCCGCAATTTTCTCGTCAAAATCAACGCCAACATCGGCAA
>JBOHXL010000082.1:0-14038 GCA_050736975.1 Chthoniobacterales bacterium
GTATGAGTGATCCATAGTCGCCAGTCCCGACGATCATGCCGAGGTAGACCGCCACCGCCAAACCTATGAAGGCCACCAAAGCAGACCACAGTTTTTGGTTCGACAGCTCGACCACGATTTCGGTTAATACAACGAAATGCTGGATGAACAAGCCGGTTCTCGGGCAGCAACTTCTTGCCCGAATCTTCCAAACCGCTCTTTAACGCAGTCGCGCGCCGGCAGATTCAATACTTCGCGATCGGCTGCGCCGGCAGCTTATAAACCGGACGGGTAAAACCCTCCGACTTGTCGCGCAGATCTTCGATCGCTGCCGCAACTGCGTCGCAGACGATTTGCGGGTCGGGCTGAAAGGTATTATTCGCGGCGATATAGATCGGCACGCGGAATGGATTCCAACGGAGGCTGAAATCAATCCGCCACTGATCCTGCGCCCAGACCACGGTCGGCTTGCCGCAGAGGTTGGCCAGGTGCATCGGACCGCTATTTTCTCCGGCGACAAGGCGGGCGGAGGAAACGGCGGCAATCGTTTGCCGCAAATCCACACTCCGGTGATCCCCGCAACTCAAAGGGCGGTAGGCGTAGGCCGGATGCCCCATGCACGCCACCGTGATTCCGCGATCCCGACATCGAGCGACGAGCTCATCAGCCAGGGCCGGCGAGTAGTTTTTTTGATGATCGAAACCTTCCTTCTGCACCGCACGGAAATGAAACAGAACATCGTATCCTTCGCTCGTTAGGGGAGGCTCCTGAAAAAGGCGAAAGTCCTGTCTCCAAAGAGATCGGTGATACCGGGTGCATAATAACGAAGTCTCGAAGATGTCGTAGTCCTGCAAGCCGATTGCGGCCGCCCTTTCTTTTGCCATCTGCCGGGCCTGTTTGGGACTCAGCCGACCGTAGTAATAGCCGGCCGATTTCAAGTCGATATCATGATAATGAACCTGACATCCCTCGTAGAGATAGTCACGGCCCGGAAAGGTTAGCACGTGCACCTGTTCGTGGCGGGGACGGAGCGCGCGAACAAAGCCTTGCCAGTGCATCAGTTCATAGCCGAATTCCCCGCTAAACGGGCCCGCGAACAGGTTCCGCCTTGGAAACAGCTTTTGCTTCAGCAGCGGGATGAACAACTGCAGCTTCTCCCTCGCGGTATATGGATAAGACGCCACGGAATTTGGTAAGTTCGCCGTTGCCACTTGGCTGGTCGCAGTCATCGCTTCAACTCGCCGGCTTCTGCCGGGCCTACGTCGCTCATTGCGCCATCAGTCATTGCCACTGCCACTCAGGCGCAGCCATCCGAAAGCCTTCTTGCCCATCGTTGCGGCAGGAGCGAGAGCGCGAAGCCGCAAACCTTGGAAGGCAAGATAGCGGCGGCGACCTCCACGGGATGGCAGCGCATTTTCAGCAGGCATGCATTGGCTGCTCGTTTGCTCGCAGCTGATGGCTGGAGCGCAATTTTCCGCGCATGCATCAAACCCACCTCACTTACATCATGAAGATGAACCTGCCAATTATCCAGCCTGGATAGATAAGGGACGAGCCATTTGCCCTTTCGCATCCGCGCATCGTGAGCCATGAGTTGCCCGCCGACCGGAATATGCGGATCAAGCAATCGAAACTCTACAATCTGCTCGCCGGGATTGTTTCCTCCATCGAGAAAGACGACGTCGACGTTGTCTCCTGGGTTCAGACTTTGCAGCCAATGGGGAATCACATCGTCCGAGTAACCAAAAAGAGGCGTAAACCTTTGCTCCGCTTCGCCCGCTGCCGAACGAATGTTCTGCCGCATCTGATCGTAGATGCTTCGATCAGCCTCAATCCCCCATAAATGACCTTCTCCATTTCGTTCCAGTGCCCTTAGAAAATGCAAGGTGCTGCCGCCTCCCAGCCAGGTCCCAACCTCGAGGACAATTTTCGGCTTCCTGGGGGCATCGACAATCGCTGCGGTAATGATTGCCCTTTCGTCGGCGTTTAATTGTCCGGGAATCCCAATTTGTTGCATGACCGAATTGTATTGGCTTGAGAATTCAGCAAACGGGCGATAACGATCGCTCGCTGATCACTTCCTGATACACTTCTCGATGTTTCTCCGCAATAATCGCCGGATGATAACGGGACCGCATCTCCAGAGCCGCTGATTTCGGTCGAGGGCAATCGGCGCGCAACCATTCCTCGATGGCTCGCTGCAAAGCCGCCGGGTCATCGAGTTGAAAAAGCTCCGCGCCTTCCACCCCATCGGCGATGTCGGAAATGCCGCCGACCTTCCCGGCGAACAATTTTAGATTGCGCGAGAGTGCCTCGGCGACAACGAGGCCAAAGGCTTCCTCCGAAGGGAGGTGAACCAGGGCCGAGGCAGCATCAAACGCCTGGATGAGTTCGGAAACCTTTATCATCTCGATGTGTCGCGCGAAACCAGCATCCTGCAAAGCACGCATTCGGTCGAGAAAAGCGCGCGCATACGCATCCTTGGGATTGGCCGTGCCGATGAAATGGAACTCAAACAAATGTCCCGCACGATGCAAGTCCGCCGCCAGGTCCAGCAATTCGAGTTGGCGTTTGAATGGGATGACGGACCCGATATTCAGGAGAATCGGCTTACGCGCAGTCGAGCCAATAGGCAACGGCGTCTCAAAGAACTCGCGTCGCACCGCGTTCGGCATACGCCAGGTGCGGCGAGCTAGCGGTCTTACCAACGACTCGGTGTAGGATGAGTTACACAGGACTCCGCCGGCGCGGGGCAAGGTTAGACGTTCCAAAAGGGCGGTACACCACCAGAAACTGCCAAAGGGAGCATGAAACGCGCGGGCAACCTGCGTCACATTTCCATGGATAGTGATGACGTTGGGAAAACCCGAGAAGGCCGCGGTGAGCCCGCATTCGCGTTCGGTCCCCTGGCCGTGCACCACGTCGGGCCGGATCTCTCGCAGCTTTTTCCGAGCAGCACGAATGCATCCTTGATAGCCTGTCCGCAACCAGCCGATCTTTGGCACGTGTAAAAGATGAAACCACGTATTGTCGGAAAGCTTGGTCGGCGACTCCATCGCCTGTTGCGTGCATGAAACGATGTGAATTTCGAGATCAGGCATTTGCGAAAAACCCTGCAGCACCGCTTCAATGGCGGGCCCGAAGCGAGGTTGAGTCTCCCAGTATGTCCGCTGATGGTCTCGGTTATCAGTGGTCAGGACAGCGATTCGCATCGTGCTTTCCATTTTCTCGCTTCACACCCTGCGCCGCCGCTTGCGCCGGACTTGCAGGGTGATAAGGAAATGATGCAGCGGGGTAGCCAGAGCCATCAACGGCATCAGCTTGCCCTCGGCGCGCCACTGCGCGCGCAGGGTGGACAGAGTTGCCCGCAAGAGAAAGAAAAGACCAACTGGGATGGATTGTTCTCGGATCCGTCGCCAAGTCGCCGGCCACTCACTGCTTTGCCAGCGCCAGCGCGGCAGCTCGGTTGGTTGCTTTAGAAGTGAGTCGGAAATTACCGACCGCCAGAAGTGACCCTGTGTGCGCGTCAGGATGTTGGCCAGGCCGTAGGATTTTCTGGCTGGCCTGTGGTTAAGCTGTAAGTCCACTGATTGCCATTGGCCATCCGGCACGGGGACCTGCTCCGCCATCCCAAAAAACCGGACTCTCCCGCGATGAAAGAGGAAATTGCGGCCAGCCGGCCATCTGCCCATGACGACCTTTTGTCCGTTCCAGAGAGGCCAGATGCAGGTGTATCCCGAGATTTCTTCGGGAGAGGGAGGGACATTCCGAAAGGCAAGCAGCCAGGACTTGAGAGGAGGACTTGGAAACTCATCCGCATCCAATCGTAGAATCCAGTCATACCGGGCTTGTGACCACGCAAACGGCCAGTGGGGTTCCTGTTGGTGACAACGCGGTCCTTCGAAATATCTCCCGTCATGCAGACTTACCAGTTCGTGAATGCTGCCGGGACGGGGTGAAGGAGACGCCACGCGATAGCCATCCGGCAGCGGTGCATCCGGAGATAGATGGGCGTAATCGATCGCGGGCGGCTGCGCCGGTGGTTGAGACTCCTTTGCGGAGTCATCCGCGGTGCCATCGTGGACGACGACAAGATCGTCATAGAGGCCGGCTGATTCCTTCAGGAGTCGCCGGAGCATTTCCAGTTCACCGTGAACGCAGACGACGAGTGAAATGGACGGCATGATCACGCTTTCACGGCAATAATGTTACAGCCGTCGGCAAAGCCGATGGCCGATGCTGCATCGAGCAGGCGCCTCTTCAGGCGGCCATCGGGAGCGTGTCCATGAAGGGTGCGACAAAAGGCGATCGAAAAGCCAGTCTGCCGAAGAAGCCGACACATCTGAGCGGCGGCGAATTGCCAAAGGTGCGAATCGAGGCAAAAGGGTCCCCAGTTGTCTCGCAGGATGAGTCTTTCGATTGAGGCGTAGTTTGGCATGGCCACCATAGCTTGGCCGCCACTTTTCAACAGAGGGTAAAACTCGACCAGGTAAGCCATCGGGTCGGGAACATGCTCGATCGTGTGACAGCAGTGGATCACATCGAAAACTTCGGCCTCTTGCCACTGGCCGATAAGGCTGCCCTGCCGCGTCTCAAAACCTAGTCCGGTGCAAAAGTCCACCGCCCACTTTGAGTAATCCAGGCCGACAACACTAAAACCAATCGCGCGGGCGAGGCGAAGGGCGCGGCCGGTCGAGCAACCGACATCAAGGAAACGAACGCCGATCTGATTGAACTGACGCAATCGCGCGGTCATAAGGTCGGCGAAGTGGCTTAGTTGATGAGGGTGAATGGCCTGCCCTTGTTCGATGTAAGGCGTATGATAGGTCTCTTCATACTCATCGATAATCCCGGGTTTCCTCCTTCTCACGCCACAACCACGACAGCGAATGATATCCACGTTCCGCACCGGGTCGCGACCAAGGTTCCATTCGTCAAAGTGATGGACGACCGAGTAACGCGTGCTCCCGCAGATGTTACAAATCTCGGCTTGATAAGGCCTTTCTGTGACGATGGCAGCGCTCTCGTTACCGGTTGTGTGATTCGCCATGCCTAAGGTGTGATTAGTCGGTAGCAATATGAAGCAAATCGCAAGCTGCGCCACGAAAGAATCGCGACAAGTATCTGCAAGAGGCGGTAGCCGATGTTCGGTGCCGACGAGCGAGAGAGGAGGCCGGCGTTATAGCGCAGCATCCCGGGTGAGAAGCCGTGGCCGTGCGCCAGAATGAAGCGTGTCGGCATGGGTGATTCCTGCTGTAAGAAGTTGCGGTCAAAGCGCGCCTCCGGTCGTACCTGTCGCAGCCAGGCGTAGTGTCTTTTGCGTTGTGCGTTCACCAGGGCGTATTTGCGTCCGGAAACATCGACACGCGTCGTGCCTCGGCCTAATGTGTGATGCTCGCGATAGTTTGCCACGATGCGGTTGGTCGCGACTGCGCCGTAGCTTAGCGCTAACCGGAACCACATTTCCCAGTCAGCACAATAATGTGACCCGGAGCGAAACCCTCCCAAAGCGCGAGCGGCCGCGACATTGAAAAGCTGTCCCGGGAAACAAACCGGATCGTGGCGCGCCCAGCTTTCGAGCGAAAGTTCATGCCATTGAAATGACTCCGGCGTTTCTCTCGTCTCGACGCGAAGTCCCTCCGCATTCACGACATGGCAGGCGCCGTAGTAAAGTCCCCGGCCAGGGGCGGCCTTCTCCACCTCGATCATGGCTTCGACAAGAGTGGGTTCGAGAAAATCGTCATCATGCAGAATGCAGAGCCAAGGCGTCGAGCAGGCTTCGATACAGGCATTCCAGTTACCAAAGATACCTCGCCTCGTTTTGTTGCGATAATAACGGATGCGCTCACCGAACTCACCCGTGATTGCCTTCTCGAGCGAAGGGTCCGGGCCGCAATCCTCGACTACGATGACTTGATGGTCTGAACCGGGTGCCTGACAAAGCGCGCTGGTGATCGCCTGGCGAAGGTAGGTTCTCCGGTCATACACCGTAACTGCGATTGTAATATCGTTTGATCCGGGTGTTACCATGTATAAGAAAACTTCCTCACTTACCTATACCTCATGTATGGTCTTAAGCAGCTTCTCGCGCAAACTCGGGAACCGATCATATTGGTGCAGCACCGGTACGATGATGCCAGCTTGGTCCAAGACTTGACCTTCATCGTCGAGCCATAAACGATCTGCTGGCACGAGACCCAAAGTCATGACCGGCAGGTAGCGGTTGTCGTGGATCGTGACCTTCGGTAGTGCACCCACCCGTATCAGATAATTGTGGATGCCTTGGTCGCCATCGGACTCGCGTAAGGTTTTCACCTTCATCGTCTGTGACACCATTCGTGCCAGGTAGTCCAAGGTGGCCGGAATGTCTCCGAACACCGTGCCGGCGCAGGAAACAATTTCTTCCTTCCACTTGTCCAGGACCTCTGGTCCGAAGAGGCTGGTGAGCCAACGAATATGATGAGTGCAGGTGCCAAGCTTGTTGCTCTCATCTTCGAGGAAGACATGCAACCCCGGTGCCTGCTCCCACGCGAATGGATCCGCTTGAAAGAACACGTCGCGGCAGTCCGTCAGCAGGACTTTATCGTACTCGCGAGCATGCTTGCGGATGAAATCGAGGTAGAGGAGGTGTCGGCGATAAAAGAGATGGAACACAGCGTGGGCCAAAAGCTCTTTCGGCTTCGCGGGTAAGGCGCTCGCGAAGACCCTCCTCCAAAGCGCCCACGGCCATGCGGCTCGATTGTGAACGTGCTTGCCATAAAAGTGAAACGGGACGAAGCGGGCCCCGGCGCGTTGGATTTGCCCAATTGTTTCATGGTCTAATCCGCTCCCGAAGACGACCAAGTCACCCTTGAAACCCGTCTCCTGTAGAGAGCGAAAAAACGGACTTATTTTGGGAAACGCGATCCGGTGAACGGTAGTGAGAATCAAATTACGTCTCATAGGACCGAGTTAGGCTTTGGAAGGGCTGCATTCACGTTGCTGCGCGGGATGAGACTTCGATACTCATGTCTTATTCGCAGCAGCCATACTGCTGACGCGGGAACGCAGGATTGCAATATCGTTGCGCAGCAGCCAGGCTGCCACGGCCGCTCCATGAAGAAGCGCGAAACACAGTTGCAGCGTCAGACTGAATTGCGCGTTGCGTAACATCACCCAGAAGATGGCGCCAAGCGACAGCTGCAAGACAAGGTGCAACCAACGTGATGGCTTCAGCCAGCCTCGAGCCTTGATCAGGTTCATTACGAAAAAATCCTGGGCGATGAACGCGATGCGGCTGAGCAAGAATCCGTAGGCGACCCCAAGCAAGCCGTCCCAGCGCCAGCCGAGATAGACGCAGAGAACAACAAGCACTCCGGCAATGATGTGAATGACAAGGCCGATTCCGACACGATTAAGCGGCCCGAGCTGGGCGCCCGAGACGTTTGCCATCGCGGTAATGCAATAAGCCAGAATAATCGGGGGCAGGATTGGTTCGACCGCAGTCCCGAGACTCGTTCCCAGCCAAAGCGTGAGAATGGAGTGACGCCAGACAATGGACCAGATGGCGGCGAGAACGAGCCAGCCATACATGAGGTCAAATGACTCTTCATAAATCGCCGCTAGCTGTTGCTTGCCTCCGGCGCCGATCGCGCGGCTGCTGTTGCCAAAGATAGGACCCATGATGGAGACACTCAGGCCGTTGACTCGCTGACCCGCGTTTGTGCAGATAGAGTAATGCGCGAAATCCACCGGCGCGGCCAATCGCCCAAGCGCAAAGCGGTCGATTCCACCGAGAAGATTGTTAACCAGGAGAGTAAGGAAAGTCTTAGTGGTGAAGCCGGCCATTTCTCTCATCCGCGTTAGCCGCGCAAGGCTGCAATGAATGCCGAAGTGGTAGCGCCGGCGGGCGTGCCAGACAAGCGCGATGACTTGCACGCCCGCGAGCAGGCTACCCCAGGCAATCATCAGGATCGGGTTGCGTGTGAGAGCGGCGATCAGGATTGAGCCGCCGATCTGAAGTATCGTCGCAACCACGCGCAGAATGCTAATGAAGGGGAAATCGAGATTAACCTGGGCGAGGATATTCCAGAACTGGCCGTAATAGGAAAAGAAGAGACCGACTCCCGCGGCAACAAAAGTCCACTGCAAGAGTGAGACGTTATTTGGGCTGACATTAAACCAGCGCGGGCCAAAGATAAATCCAATGAAGATGAATACGGCCGACATGACGAGAAGAAGGGGAATCGCAACTGCGTTGCCCGTTCCCCAATAACTGCGAGCGGCGGCGAGATCGCCCCGGCCGAGCTCGACTCCGACGTAACGACCGACCGCCACGCCGAGACCCAGATCAGCGAAACCGAACGACCCGCTGAAGGTTGCGACATAGAAAATGAGCGCATAGAGATCTGCCCCGAGATAACGGTAAAAGAGTGGGATTGAGACGAGGTTCAGCGCCGTCACCACAAGCAGCGGCGCCATGTTCCAAAGAGTCTGTCGCTTTACGCTCATGGATGAGGTAGGCGGGTCGCGCGAGAGAGACTGTGGAGAAGCGCCTGTCTGCAACCTGGAATCGGTTTTGCGGCGACGCTCATATCTGTCCTGCGCTCGGGCGATTTGATCTTGTTTGCCTGACTATCCATCAAGCCCTGGCCTTGAGCGTCCCGACAGTTCCATTCCAACCGCCGCCACCATTGCGAGCAGCGCGCAGGCCGACAGGCAAAAGGCCAGAGTCAGGTGTGAAGGACGGTAGTGGAACGTAATGATGGCTTCGTCCGGGCTGGTCGGAACTTGCACGGAAGAGAATGGCATTTTGCCGTGCGCAATCGGGATCTCTTGCCCTTTCATGCTCGCCGTCCATCCCGGGTAGTCAGTGTCCGTCCGCCGCAAGGTCGAGGCCGGGCCGGGGCTAATTGAGAGTTTTAACGTATTCAGACTCTCCGAAAGCACTGAGACCTTGCGATCTCCACATTGAAATCGCGCAAGACCGTTGGACGTCAACCGTCCCAGGTCACCTGTCGAAGCGCCGACCTCCTTCGTCCGATAGATATAATCGGCCACGGTGCCCGGTGGCGGCTTTTCGGGGAAAGGCCAGTTGAAAAGGCTGACTGGTTGCAGGGCCGAATAGCCATGAACGGTATGCACAGTCTGAAGGTGTCCCATGTCGAAGGGAAAGAGCATGGAAAACGTGCCCGGCGCCACGTCCAACAAGCGCAGGTGCCGGGGACGGACAACGGATGCGACGCGCTCTTGTTCGGGGCCGCCTTTCAGCAGTCTTTCCCAATAGACTCTTGGCTGGTGGGGTATGAATCGATCATAGAAATGAACGACCGGCAGGAAATTCAGGAGTAAGACGGAGCCGAACAGAACCGGTTGCGGTCTCTTTTTTAGCAAGTAGACGCCTAACAGAATCAAACCGGCGAACGCAACCACCGTTTCCAGGTTGAGAAATGAAATTTCCCGCGGCAGGTTGACGACCTGGAATTGGCGCAGGGCTGGGGCGAAGCCGAATGAGGGGTTGGTCGCCTCGTGAGAGGTCACGAGAGCACTAACTCGTTTTATTACCCGGGGATAAACGACAAAAGCTGCGACATTGAGAGCGATGACAAGAAGTGTCGCCAGGGCGATTACGGTCCATCCCACCTTCCGAAAGGGCAACGGATGACCGCGAACATGTTCCAGCCCATACGCCGCAAGGACAATGAGCCCCATGACCGCGAAAGGCGACATCCGCGTATAAAGGATGTGGATGAGTGGAGTAGAACAGACAATAAGGTAGAGGATCACCATGAAAGTGGCGATCAGGCGCGCTTCCGTGGGCAAGCCGTTCGCCGGCGGCTTGCGCAACAGGCCGATCAAGGCCAGCACAAAGAGGCTTGAGCCGATAAAGAGGGCGAATGCGGCCCCGTTCATGTCAAGAAACTTGCCGAGATCCAAGGCACGAAAAGTTCCGAACATCCATGGAAAGACCGCGCCGAGCGAAAGCAGGCCGCCCAGGAACTGCCGGGGGACGGAAGATGTAGCGATTCCGCGAATACTGTGGGTAAAGAATTCGACCTGTGGGAAAAGGACGGGAGCGGCCAACGCCGCGCCGGCCAACCCACTAAAAGTGATCAGCCTAAAGACCTTTGAAAGCTTCTTCCCGACAGCATGAGCGAGAAGGAAGCAAAGCGCAAAGAGAGGAAGGTAGGCATGCGATTGCAGATTACCGGAGTAGAAGATCAATCCGCACAAGACCGCCCCGAAGGCGGCGTGAAGCCAGAAGCGAGAGTGCAAGCCTCTGGACCAGACAACCCAGAGAAACGGGTAATAGGCAAAGGACGCCTGGATCCAGGGGTGTCCAAAGAAGAGCGCAAAACAGCCCGCGAACTGGTAGGTGAGGGCGAGCGAAAGGCCGACCGCGAATGAAAAGCCCAGATCTCTCAGAAGCACAAACATTCCGAGGCCCGTAAGGATGGATTTTAAGATGAGATTCCAGTTATAAGCCGGGACAAAGGGAAGGAGCCAGAAGGTAAACAGCCGAATTGGATCGGTGCCATTAATGTGAGCATCGGCCAGGAGAGGCCGCCCGCCATAAGTATACGGATCCCACCATGGGAATTCGCCCCGGTGCAGAGCGCTATAAATGGTATGCTGGAGCGGCAGATCGAAGGTGAGCTGGTCAATGATGTAGTGATTTGCCGGGATATGACCAGCGGCTGGATCAACATAGCGATAGTGGCCAAGGAGAGTCGGAGCAATATCGAGCGGGGCCAGCACGGTGCTGCCCCAAAGCGCGCCACGGAAGACGGCCAGGCAGATCAGAAAACTGCCAACCAGGAAAGAAGCGCTGGCTCTCGCTCCAGTCATGGTTGTTGAGAAAAGAAATTATACTTAAAGATGCACTTGAGCGCGACCAGCCCGTCCTTCCAATTGACCTTCTTGCCTTCGGCATAAGTCCGTCCACTATAGGAAATGGCGACCTCGTAGATCGGCACGCCAAGCTGGGCGACCTTGGCCGTGATCTCGGGCTCGAATCCAAAACGATTCTCCTGAATCTTTATCTGTTGAAGGACATCTCGGCGGAAGGCTTTGAGTCCGGTTTCCATGTCGGTCAGGTTAAGATTGGTTGCCATGTTGCTGAGTAACGTGAGGAATCGATTTCCCAGGGAGTGCCAAAAATACAGAACGCGATGTTCTTCTGAGCCAATGAAACGCGAACCGTAAACGACCGCAGCTCTGCCGTCGAGGATCGGCCGCAGGAGCCTGGGGTATTCCTCGGGGTCGTATTCGAGGTCAGCATCCTGCACGATGACAACCGCAGCTTTGGCGAGCGCAAAACCGGTCTGTAAAGCCGCACCCTTGCCGCGGTTCGTTTCGTGCCGCGCCACGACGAGACGCGTCTCCCTGGAGCGCAGGGCTTCGAGCACTCTCTCTGAGCCGTCGTTCGAGCAATCGTCCACCGCCACCAGTTCCGCGACCATGGGCTGGGCGAGAACCTTCGCGATGACCCGCTCAACTGTGGCAGCTTCATTGTAAACCGGCATGACCACGGAAAGCGGCCGCTCAGCCGAAAGGTTCGATCCATTCGTCATCGCTTAGGGTCGGATCTGATCATTGGCTGGCGCGGCGATGTCACGGCTTGCGCGGCGAGTGTAGCGGTAAATTCGACCGTGACAATCGCCGGTCCACAAGCGGCAGCTCGACCGCGGGCGGTTGGCGTCGTTTCCGGAAATCGACCGGCTCGCCGCCACCGCGGGGCAACATGCTGCAAGCGGCCGACACCGCGACGGCTCTATCCGCGACTTTTTTGGGGTTGTGAATCGGAAGGTTGAACGGTAATTTTCCCGCATGAGTACCGCCGTTGTCGATGACAAAAAGACCGAAACAAAACCCAGCCAACTCGATCAACTCAAGAAATTCACCAGGGTCGTGGCTGACACGGGCGACTTCGAATCGATCAAGGATTTCAAGCCGCAGGACGCTACGACCAACCCCAGCCTGATCTACGCTGCCACGCAAAAGCCGCAGTACGCCCATCTTCTCGAGGAAGTGATCGCCGACCGGAAGAGCAGCGGCCTGAGCGGCGCGGCGCAGATCGAAGACATTATCGATCATTTGCTGGTGCAGTTCGGTTGCGACATTCTGGAGATCGTGCCGGGCCGCGTCTCGACCGAGACCGACGCGCGGCTTTCATTCGATACCGAGGGATCGATCAAAAAGGGGCGCCAGTTGATCGAGCTTTATGAAAAACGCGGGATGGATCGCAAGCGCATCCTGATCAAAATCGCCTCGACCTGGGAAGGGATTAACGCTGCGGAGGTGCTGCAAAAGGAAGGGATACATTGCAACCTCACACTGCTCTTTTCACTCCCTCAGGCGGTGCGCTGCGCCGAAGCGAGAGTGCAGTTAATCTCGCCCTTCGTCGGGCGGATTTACGATTGGTACAAAGCGGCCAACAAGCGCGATTACACCGGCGCGGAGGACCCGGGCGTGCAGTCGGTAAAGGAGATTTACACCTACTACAAAAAATTCGGCTACGAGACCGAAGTGATGGGTGCGAGTTTCCGCAATACCGGCCAGATCATCGAGCTGGCCGGTTGCGACCTGCTCACGATCAGTCCCGAGCTGCTCGATAAACTGTCGAAATCGTATGAACCGATCGAGCGGAAAATCGGTCCCAACAGATCGAAAAACGCCGACATCAAGCGGCTCGAATTGGACGAAAAAACTTTCCGCTATCTCTTGAATGACGACGCAATGGCGACCGAAAAAACGGCGGAAGGGATTCGCAAGTTCGCGGCCGACATCGTGAAGCTGGAGAAGTTTGTCGCCTCGAAGTTGTAGCCGGGGACGTCGACCCGGCCGCCGTCAGCGCGGCCGGTTGCATGTTTAACGTCGTCCTGGTCGAGCCCGAAATCCCGCCCAACACGGGCAATGTCGGGCGGCTTTGCCTCGCCACCCGCTCAATTTTGCATCTCGTCAGGCCGCTCGGTTTTTCAACCGACGACCGCACGTTGCGGCGGGCCGGCCTCGATTACTGGCCGGAGGTCGATCTGCGCTATTGGGATTCGTTAGGCGAATTGCAGACCGCGCAGGATCCGGCGGCGCGTTATTTTTATCTCACGACGAAATCCGAGCGCCCGTATCACGCGGTCCGATTTCAGCCGGGAGATTTTCTGGTTTTTGGGCGCGAAACGAAAGGACTGCCCGAAGCGCTTCTGCGCGGGAATGCCGACCGCTTGCTTACCATCCCGATGCACGGCACTCGCAGCCTCAACCTCGCGACCGCGGTCGCGATTGTTCTTTTTGAGGCAGTCCGTCAAGTGGTTGCGAGCGAGTGAATTAACGCCGTCTCTCCCGGCGTTGAATTTTTTTGCGCGAGTCACTGTCTAATTCAGAAAGGCATACTATGAAAAGATTAATCTCTGGACTCTTACCTTTGGCTCTCGCCCTGGCGCTGACACAGGCGGCCGCGGCAAATCCTCCACGCCGCGGGCCGGCCCGGCAGGTGGAACGGCACAACTTCGTCGATCGCAACAGCTTTGCGGCCGCGAACCGTCACTTTGTTCGGGCGCCGCATGGCCGGGCCTGGTGGGTGGCACACTATCCCCATACTCGCTTCGTTCTCTTCGGCGGCGGGTATTATTTCTGGTGGGGCGGCTACTGGTATCCGGCCTACGGGTACGATTCGTACTATTCGACCTATCCCTACGACAGTCCAATCTACGGGTATAACAACTATGCTCCTGGCCAGGTGATCGAGAATGTGCAGGTGGCATTGCGCGATCAGGGTTACTACCGCGGGCCTATCGACGGACTGGTTGGTCCGCAGACGCGCGCTGCCTTGGTCAATTATCAAAGAAGCCACGGCCTGGTCGTGACCGCTGCGATCGATCAGCCGACTCTGGTGACGCTCGGTCTGGCCTAACGACGAGCGCGCTGGCTTTCCGGCCGCGTGGAGCAATTCTCCACGCGGCCTTTTTTTCGATTCATGGGGCGAGCGGGCGATCTTCTGTAGCCGTCGCCCTGTGGGCGACGCGAGAGCGGCTGCCCAATTGCCATTGCAATGCACACACCCAAGCTTCGCACAGCGAAGCGG